>DCWO01000177.1 GCA_002328865.1 Dehalococcoidia bacterium UBA2160
GCCCTCAAGGGCCAGAGCACCCAACGCGGTCGACTTGGTCTTCAGCCCGACCCTGGCCGCGCTCGCAAGGCTCGGCCCTCAACGACCAGACGGCTAGATGTGGCGGGTTCGGCCATCAAGCCGACCCTGCGACGACGGCTGACCATCACCTGACCAGCGTCGAGTCTAACACCCGCGCGCCGTCAACACCATCGGACGTCGGTGCCGCCGAATCAGAAGTCGGCTAGGAGGAGGGAGTCGCGTCTGGCTTGTTCCGCCGGAAAATGCCCGGAATGCTAACGTGCATGAGCGTGTAAACGACTGGGATGACGATGAGCGTCAACGCAGTTGAACTTACCAGCCCGCCGATCACAACCGTAGCCATCTCGGCGCCGATGATGCCGCCGCTCTCGCTGGCGAACGCGGCCAACGGGATCAGCGCGAACGACGTGGTGAATCCAGTCATCAAGATCGGGCGCAAACGCACTCTGCCAGCCAGGACCAGCGCCTCGTGGACGCCGCGACCTGCTTCGCGCATCTGCTCAACGAACGCGATGAGCACGATAGCATTGGTAACGACGATCCCGATCAGCAGCAGGAAGCCCATCATCGCGGGCAGTCCCAAGGCACGCCCGGTAACCGCGAGCGACGCGAGGGCGCCGATGATGGCCAGCGGCAGGCTCATCACGATCACGAACGGGTTCCGCAGCGCCCCCAGGCTGGCGGCCATCACCAGGTAAACGAGCACGACGCCTATGGCCATCGCCATGAAAATGTCCTGGAACCCTTCGGTAATCTCCTGAAAGATCCCGCCCACCACCACTTCGACGCCTGGCGGCAGGTCGATGGCGTCCACTCGACGCTGCACCTCGGCGCCGATCGCCTGGGTGTCGTCGGACGTGAGGCCGCCGGTGATGCTGGCCGAGCGTTGGCCGTCGGACCTGCTGATCGTCACCGGTCCCTGCTTGACGCTCACGCTGGCAATGTCCTCGAGCGCCGCGGCGCCCATGGGCCCCAGGACGGTGAGCTTCGCGATCTTGGCAACCGTGTCCACGGAGTCGGGCCGGCCCAGGAGTCTGACTTCCAGCGATGCCCCGTCGAGCTCGAGCTGGGTGACCACCTGCCCGATCATATGTTGGCCCACCTGGAAGGCCACCGAACGCGCCGAAAGCCCCAACGCGCCCGCGGCCGTCGGGTCAACATCGATAACCACCTCATCTTTGCTCTCTGCGATGTTGCTGGTAACGTCGATGATCCCCTCGATGCGCGAGAACTCCGCGACCAGCTCACCAGTCGCCTGTGCGATCGCTGTCTGATCGCTCCCGGTCACCCGAACTTCAAGGCCGGTCGAGGGCGGCCCTGCGCCGATTTCGGACAACGACACCTTGCGTGGACCGTCGGATTCCAGGGTCTCTCTGAGTTGATCGGTGAAGTCGGTTGGCGCGTCCTTGCTTAGCCTCACGAATATGTTTGCCCGGCTCGCTCCTCCAGCTCCGGCAGCGGCGCCTGGCAGAAATCCGCTCTCAGGGTTGCCGACGGTTGTCATGTACGCCTCGACGTCGCCGCTGTCGGTCATTTCCTGGAGGACTTCCTCGATCTGGTCCACCTCTTCAAACGTCCTGTCCATCGACGTGCCGGAGGGCATTGTCATGTCGATCGTGAGCATTCGCTCACCTCCGGCAGGAAACAGCGATATCGGAATGACCGCCAGCAACCCCACGCTGGCCACCGTTACAACCAAAGCCGTGATCAAAGTGACGGCCTTCTGGCGCAATGCGAAGACGAGGATTGGTGTGTACAGGCGGTGCATCCAGGTTTCTTGGAGAATCTCTCCGTTGTCTTCCTCGTCCGATTCGGGCATGTCCCCCGGGCGAACCAACAGAGCCCCAACAACCGGCACCGCTGTGAGGGCCACCAGCAACGACGCCGCGAGCGCGAAGCTGATTGTCATCGCGAACGGCAGGAAGAATGCGCCGACCAAGCCCTGAATGAATCCCAACGGGACGAACACCACGATAGTGGTCAGCGTGGAGGCGATGATCGCCGGGGCGACCTCTCGGGTCGCCGTGAGCGCTACTTCGAAGCGGTCTTCGCCCCGCTGAATATGCCGGTACACGTTTTCCAGAACGACGATGCTGTCGTCGACCACCCTGCCGACCGAAATTGCCAGTCCACCCAGCGTCATGAAGTTGAGGCTCATCCCCTGGGATCCCATGATGAGGATGCCGGTAAAGATGCTCAAAGGAATCGAGAGTCCGATCACGAGGGTCGGCCTGAGGGTCAGTCTCAAGCCCTTCCAGATCGTCGGCCGCAATGTCATCAAAAAGACGAACACCACTGCTAATGCAAACAAGAAGCCGAACAGCGCCTCTCGTTGGAGCGTGTCGATCTGCTGTTTGATCTGGGGTCCGTCATTGAATATCGTGGCGACCTCGACGTCGGCGGGCAGGGCGTCCAACGACTCGATGGCATCCAACACCGCCTGGGCCACGTCAACGGTGTTGGCTTCCGCTTCTTTCAGGATGCCGATGCCCAGGCTCGGGCTGCCGTTCGTGCGAGACACGCTGGAGGCGGGGCCGGCGCCAATTGATATCTCAGCAACTTCCGCCAGTCTAACCGGTTGGGCCGCTGGAGCGCCCGCCGCCCCGGGAACGGGCGGTCCAGTCTGAGCCGGGTTGGGAGCGAAGCCTACAACCAGGTTGCTGAGCTCGTCGAGCGAGCGGTACGAGTGCATCGTTCGGACCGGGAGGGTTTGCCCGTTCTCCGTAACAGCTCCTGCTGGCGCGGCGACGTTGTTCTCACCCAGCACCGAGCCGACTTGGAACATCGACAGTCCGAATGCCGCCATGAGGGCAGGATCGACTTCGACGAGGATCTGCCGGTCGACGCCTCCCGTGACCTCGATGTCGAAGACGCCTTCGATGCCCATGATCGAGGGCAGCACGACGCTCTCGACGATCTGCTGGAGCTCGGCGATGTCGCGGTCGGCCAGCACGCTGAACTGCATTATCGGGAACGCATCGGGGTCGATCCGCGCCACCCTCGGTTGGTTCACGCCCGCCGGCAACGTGAGGTTGGCCACCCTGCCCGATATGGTCCGCTCGGCGTCCGCCATGTCGGTTCCGAAAGTGAAGTTGGCCAGAACCATCGAAAGGCTTTCGGACGAGATCGACTGGATGTTCTTGATTCCAGCCGCGCCCGATATCGCGCTTTCTATCGGCTCCGTGACGTCAGAGGCTACAGCGTCCGGGTTCGCCGAGGGGTAGAAGGTCATGACCGTCACGAGCGGGAACTCTATCTCGGGGAACAGCTCGACCTGCAGCGACATGTATGTCGCCAGGCCGCCGCCAAGAATCAGCAGGATGATCAAGACGGTGACCGATCGTCTGCGAAGCGCGAGTCCGGTCAGAAAGCTCAAAGTGAATCCTCCTAAGTCGTCAACCAGTCTCTATCCGCGCTGTCGTGGTTCTGAGGTGCGGCATTGCACTATTGGCGATCCGCCTCTCAGACCGTAACGTCGCGCCCGACTTGGGCGTCGCACTTGATCCGGCCAACCGCGGCGCATTGCTCCAACAGGAAATGGTACGAATGGGCGCGAACGGTGTCAAACGTCATCGTCGGTCACCAACGAACGAGTTCTCTCGGCGTAACGCCGAGAGAGCCGGTACGGCGACGCCGTTCAGTATGCCCATCGGTCCGATTTGTCCGATCGTCGCCAGTTGCTCTCGGCCACGAGCCAGCAGAGAGCCGGCGAACCCCAGCGCGTTGACCTGTATCCCCGCGAACGCTTCGCGGCGTCGCGGCACGACGAACATCCAGCGCCTCGTCACCAGCAGTTTGTACGGTCCGAGTTCAGCGTCGGATTCGACTTCGTCAGCGACATGTAATCCGACAGCTTCGAGCATCGAAAGGTAGCAGCCGTATAGGGCTCGGGCTGTCGTCAGTGGGTCCGCGCTCGGGTCAAGATTCAGCCGCTCAAACGCATGACGGAACGAGAACGCTGGCAGCGTCTTGCCGGCGCTCCGCCCATCGTCGGAGCCAAACGCCGCTTCGATCGGCGCCGGTGGACCCGTCTCGGCCAACAGCAGCGGGACGATCTGCATGTGTCGATGCCGCTGACTGGCGCCTGCCGCGGATCCGGCGTTGTAGAACACCAGGCCGTCGATCTTAGCCATGCAGGCGGCGGTCGCGACGAAGTCGGCCAGGGTCAGCGTCGTCCTCTGATCCACGAACTCGTTGGTCACGATGAGCAGGTGATGTTTGACGACCGTGAATTTGTTCAGCAAACAGACGTGGGTGTCGGTAACGTCGGCAACGAAGAAATCTTCATCGTACGGCAGGAACGGATCGACTCGTTCCGATTCGGGCTTCGAGTTAGCTGTCTTGCCGGCTTCGGCCTTCGGGTCGCGACCGGGCAGCATCCTGACCAGATATCCAATGCCGTCGCGTTCCACCACCACTAGATCCATCGGCGTCAGACTCAGTACACCGGACTCGATGGCCTGACGGGTGCGCAAAACCGTGGACTCCCAGAGCGAGCCTACTTGCAGCTTCACGTCGAACGGTTCATCGTCTCTGGCGCTCCGTGGATCGTTCATCGTCTGCTTGCTGTTAGTGTCCTGAGTTAGAAGTTCGCATCATGATGTCGCGAGCCTTCGACAAGCTCAGGCCGAACGGAGTAAGGGTTTCTCGTTCGTGGTGAGCCTGTCGAACCACCCCGGCGTTCCCGCTTGATTCCCGACTTCGCATCGAATATGCGACTCAGTACACTAGCTGCTGGCGTAGTCGACGCCGAATCGTCCCCGGTGGGCGATCTCCGACAGCGGCTTGCGCGCCACGCCTGCGCCTTTGGGTCCGTTGAGTCGATAGCCGAACGGCAGCACTGTGATCAGCGTCATCTCTTGCGGAACACCCAGCAACTCTTTCACCTGCACCTGTTGGTTGGGGTCTCTAAAGCCGATGAAGCACGTGCCCATTCCTTCGGACCACGCCATGATCTCCATCTGCTGGAGCGCCCTGCCCCCATCGAGGTCCGGTCGGGTCGCATCAGACATGACGACGGCGATGGCCAGAGGCGCCTCACCAAGGAACGGGCCTTGAGTCGCAATGACGCCCAACTGCTCGATAGTCGCGCGCTCTTGGACGACGACGAAGTGCCACGGTTGCGAGTTGCTGGAGCTGGGCGCCCAACGGGCAGCCTGCAGCAGCCGATCCACGATCTCTTCGGGAACGGGGTCGGGCTTGAATTCCCTCACCGTACGACGATCTCTGATGCACTCGAAAACGTCCAACTCTGCGCCTCCATGCCTTGTCTAGTCGTAAATACCCGCAAGTCATCAGACACTCTACCGCTCCACAGGCTGATCCACAAGACACGTCTCGTGGCGCCTCAGAAGGTTCACGATGCCTCGTCCAGCAGTCACCGGCATTGACCCGACTCCATTCCTCACGATAGTATTGCCGCCTATCTTGAACGGCGGATTGGGGAGGATGCTCGTGGTGGACTGGGCGGAATTCACGCGACAGGCGCCGGATCTGGCGGCTTCCGGCTTGCGCCTGCTCGGCGCCAAGGGTGATTTGATAGGGTTCATCGCAACCGTCGCCAGGGACGGGCGTCCCAGGATGGTGCCGGTGTGTCCGATCCTCACCCAGGGCGCGATCTACCTGAGTGTCGGCCAAGACACACCAAAACGCTCTGATCTCGCCAACGACGGCAGATACGTGCTGCACGCGTTCCTCGGACGAAGCGACGAAGAGTTTCAGGTATCGGGCCGGGCCACATCTGTGACCGATGCCGGTGAGAAAGGAATGGTGCACTCGGCCATCGCGTTCACATTTGATAGGACCGATCCGGTGTTCGTCTTAGACATACAACGGGGATACTGGTCTTACTGGGAAAATGCCGGGCTGCCAGGCACTTACCCCGTCAAGAAGCGCTGGTCCGCCGAATAGTCATATCCAATGCAATGTATGCCCGAGACAGCCGCTCTGCATTCCCACGACCTACCTCCGCGATCCGACACACAGTGACCCGTCAACGGGTGACTTCATCGGACGCAGGAGCACCGAGGGAGCGCTGACCACCTGCACTTGTCGGAGGCGGAAGGACTAGACTATGTCAGCGACAGGATTGGTCCTCGCCTCGATTGCCCTGCTCCTCCTGGCCTCCTGTGGAGTTGGATCGACCCCCACGCCTACGGTTACGGCGGAGTCGCTGAAACCGGGGATTCGCCAGACCCCTCAACCCGCTCCAACACGCTCTCAGGCGCCTTCGTCTGTCGAAGCGCTGGGGCCGCCCATTTTGTCGGAGCCCCAGGCTTTCGAGGCGGCCCGCCGGCAAGCTGCGCTCAGCAGGATGAGGCTCACCGCCGTCAGCAATATTCGAAACCGGCAGGCGCGGCTCATGAAAATGGGAGAATATTGGGCTTCGGGACGATACGACAAGGGGGTATTTGGCAGCGCGATGTGGTATCCAGAGAGCGATCTCCCGGTGTGGGTGGTGCTCATGGAGGGCGACTCCGAGCCGACCTTGCCGAGCTCTCCGCCTCGGGCGCCCGTCAGCTACTCCCACTTCGTAGTAGTGCTCAACGCCCACACCGGCGAGGAGATAGGCGTCAGCCCACTTACAGCTCCGGATCAGCTCATCGAGGAAGCGCAGGGGCTCGATCCAGCTCTGTACGCCAGGTACCCTCTGGATGCGATCCTGGGTTACGCAGACGATGTCACGGACTTTCCGGTGACCAAACCAGGTCTGTTGCCAAGCCGGTTCTTTTTTGCCGGGGTGACCCTGGAGCTGGCGCACCCGTTGCAAAACGTTCTGACGTACCCTCTGGAGCCAAAGCAGACGGTCGTCCAAATCTACTCTGACGGGCAAGGGAGTACGGTTCAACTGGCTCAGTACAGAGGCGGGCTGCCAAACCTCGTCGAAGACGCTGACCTCGTCACCGTTCGGGACATCATAGGCTGGGCCAGCCCCGAACCCGGCGAGTCGACATGGCTGGCGTGGACGTGGCTGTATCCGGACGTCGGCGCCTACGTCACCAATATCCTGTACACCGAAGCTCGTTCCGTCTCGCTGGACACCCTTCACGAGATAGCCGAATCGATGCCTGGGGGCCGGGCGCCGCTGCCGACTCCCAATCCGGTGACGGCCCCGACAGCCCTGCCCAAGCCGGCCTAAACCGGCGGTCTCCAGATCACCGAATCATTGACCGTCGAGCCGGCGATGGAGTTGTTCGGGAGCATTGCACCTGAGAGGATGCCTGTTAACGAAGCCCACGATCCCATGGCTGGACGATGTTCTTTGGATGCTGTGGGAGTAACAGATGCACGCAGCAAGCACCAGGACGAACCGGTGTCTTGAGTTAGAAGTTCGTGTCATGATGCCGCGAGCCTTCGACAAGCTTCCAAGTAACG
>DCWO01000142.1 GCA_002328865.1 Dehalococcoidia bacterium UBA2160
GTTCGTGTCGATCGGTCTGTTCACATCCAGCCTCACCAGAAACCAGATCGTCGCGTTCATCGTGGGACTGTCCGCGACGATGGTTCTGATGATAATGGGCCTGGACATAGTCGCGGTGACCCTTCCGGGACGTCTGGCAACGTTGTTGCAGGATCTGAGCCCGGTCACCCACTTCTCCAGCGTGGCGCGGGGCGTCATCCATCTGCGCGACGTGCTCTACTTCATCGCCCTGGTTTCGACGTTCCTTAGCGCGACTTTCCTGATGGTGCGCGGGCGAACCCTTAGCCATAGGACCGCTCAGTATCGGAACCTGCAGCTTGGGACCGCCGGACTGATCATTGTCAGCTTGATGATCGGGTGGTCCAGCACCGCCATCGGCGGGCGCATCGACCTGACAGAAGACAAGCAGTTCACCATGAGCGACGCCACAGCCGACCTCCTCAGCGATCTGGATGACATCCTCACCGTCGAGTTGTTCCAGTCCAAGGACCCGCCTGTGCAAGTCTCGGCTGTCTTGAGGGACGTCAGAGACTTTTTGGAGGATTTTGCCGACAGCTCCGACGGGCGAGTCAAGCTCGTTCACCGCTTCCCAGACGACGATGAAGACGAGGCGAGAAAGGCGCAAATCGCCGGCGTTCCACCCGTGCAGTTCCAAACTTCAGGACAAGGCGAGTTTCAAGTAACGACCGGCTTCCTCGGACTGGCAATGACCTTCGTGGACCAGCGTGAGATCATTCCGTTTGTCAGCACCGTGGATGGATTCGAGTATATGCTGGCGGCTCGCGCCAACAAGATGTTGCAACAGCAGAAGAAGACCGTCGCGTTCCTGGTTGGCCACGGAGAGCTGTCTCCGCCGTCTGGGTACACCTCGTTCGCGGGCAACCTCTCCGATTCCTACAACATTATCGAGGTCGGCGAGGTCGAAGACGCCCCCGCGGACCTGACCGGCATCGACGTCCTGGTGATCGGTGGGCCGTCCGCTCATATCCCGGATGCCACAGTCGACGAGATACGCCGCTACATCGACGGTGGCGGTAAAGCGATGGCGATGATCAACTCGGTCGCCATCGACCAGGGCAGGTTGTTCGCGCTGCCGAACCTCAACAGTTTCGCGGGTTTCGCCGAGGAGTACGGAGTCAAAGTCGAAGACGATCTGGTGTTCGACTTACAACACAACGAGGATCTGCCTTTCAGCACACAGCTCGGAAGCGTCTACCTGCCCTACCCGTTCTGGATGCAGGTCCCGGTTATCGACAAGAAGGTTTCTGGCGACGTAGAGTCTGTTCTTTTGCCGTGGGCTAGTTCCATAGGAATTTACGAGGCCGCCAGAACCAGGATTGAGGTGGTGCCGCTGCTCGAGACGTCGGCGTTCGCGGCCATTGATTTCGATTACGGAGATGTGAGCCCCAATTCTCCGGTATTCCAGCAGGTGTCAGAGAGCAACCTGGTCCAGAGCCTTATGGGCGTTGCAATCGCGGCCAAAGACGCCAACGACGCTGGATTTCGTTTGGTGGTTGTCGGCAACTCGCTGTGGCTCAGTGATCCTGTGACGCAGAGGGCGCCCCAGAATCTCGCGTTAGGATTGAATCTCGTAGACTGGCTCGCGCAAGAGGATGCTCTAGCCGCGGTCAGGTCCAAGGTCGTCACGGAGCGAGACCTGCTCTTTGAGGGCATCTGGTGGTTTTCTCGCGATACCCACGAGGCCATTGCCCGTTGGGCGAACGTCGGAGGGGTGCCATTGGTCCTGATCGCGATTGGCCTATTCAGGTCGGCTCGCCGGCGCAAGTTCGGCGTCTCGCTGTACGGTCAAGCCAGATCCTCACTCGGCCGCGGTCGAACATCCGACGGCGGTGGGTCGTCTCAGGATTCCGGGGGTGGCTCGGAATGAAGAGCAGGCAGGTAGGCTACGTTCTAATGGCGCTCATCGTCGTTGGGGTCGCAGGCCTGATATTCAGGGTCGTGGCTCTGGGATCGGATGAGACTATCCTCAGAGGCTTGGTGCAGGTCTCTTCCGAGGCCAGCGACAAGGTGGTGCTCCGAAGCGGAGCTGTCGAGACGGAACTCATACGGCTTGGGGACACCGAGACAGGATACGCCTGGTTGGTCGACGACCAACCTGTTTTCGAACCAAAGCTGAACCAGTTCTGGCTGGCCGTCTCAGACCTGTACGACGCCCAACTCGTGGCAACGAACCCGGCGAACCACTCGCGCATGGGAGTGGCGGACGGCGAGGGCATAGAGGTTTCGTTCTTCCAAGACCGCCGGTCGCTTCAAGAGAAGCTGATAATCGGGGAATGGAAACCCGATGTTCGTCTCTGCTACGTTAGGCGGGCCGGCGCCGACGACGTGTTTGGGATTCCGTGCGCCCAAGACCATACGTTCACTCCGGAGCCCGACGGCTGGAAGAACCCGGTGATTGCAGCCATCCTGCCGGACGAAGTCGAGAGCATCGAATTCACGTACGCTACCGAACAATTCGCAGTTACGACCAACCCTGACGGTGAGTGGGTGATCGTCTTTCCTGAAGGTCAGGCTGAACCCGCCAACCCCATGGCCATCAACAGCGTCTTGGGGTCGCTACAGCTTCTCGTTTCATCGGGTTTCGCCGATGAGCGAGAAACGGAGGATTTGAACTTCGCGGCGCCCGACGCAATGGTTCGCATCATCACCGCTTCGGACGCGACGACCCCCACAACGAGATTGCGTTTCCTGAACCGCGATGACCTAACGCTCTACCTTGCGATACCGAGCCAGGCCACGGTGTTCATCGTGGAGAAGCAACGGGTCCAGGGCTTGCTGCTGACCACCCAGGATTTCCTTTTGGATCTTGGCAACTAGCTGCCTTGGTTCGGTTTCGCCGCCGTCACTGTGATGGGCACGCCGAGTCTGTTACAGGCATACAACCTCAGAAGTCGCGAAGTCCCAAGTTAGGGTCGTCTGCAATGGGCGATCGACGCGTCATGGGTCGATGACAGGTCAGCCTGGGCGTGCGATCTAAGCGAGTGGCCTTCCGAGAAGGCCGATCGTGGACCGTCGGGGATTCTGTCGATGACGTATCGACGGGAACCGGTTACTCGGCGGGTTGTTCGGCTCCGGTCATCTCGATGTCAGGAGCGCCGCGACGTCTGCGCGCGTGGCCCAGAATCGCATGACCGAACCCGATGAAAGCCAGGGTTCCCATAGCAGCCATGGTTCTCATGTCGCCGCCAGTCATCGCGTTGATGACCGCGATGGTGACATACCCTGAGATGACGCTGAACAGCGACGTGTAGGGCATCTTTTGACCACCGAGTGCGACGAGTCCGGCGACTGCAACCCCCACGAACCCGGCCACGCCGAAAACCGCGAGTGTGGCCCCGCCCAGAGTCGCCAGCCCGTCCCCGCCTTTGAGCAACGTGAACACGGAGTTCCAATGCCCGACGACGGCTGCGGCGGCTGGCACAACGATCCAGGCGTCTTCGACTCCGCCGATCCTCTGGGCGAAGATGACGACGATGATGCCTTTGGCGAGATCTCCCAGGAAGACTACCGAGCCCGATTTGCGCCCGACAGACTTCATGACGTTAGACGAGCCTGCCAATCCGGTGCCGGCCCTGAAAATGTTCACGCCCTGTCGACGGCTTACCCGGTCCGCGAGCGGCAGAGCGCCGATCACGTACGCGAAGACAATTGCCAGAAGCAGGCCCGAGATATCAACTGAACTTAGGATCTCGCTCACGGATTGCAAAAACAGACCTCCCAATATCACGCCCTAATTTGATTGTAACGACTACCCTGCTAGACGGCAACACCCCCTTGTGCCTGAGTTCGCCGGTGAGGAGGTCGAGTTTTTACATCATTTCCGGGATCAGGTGAACATACATCCAAATACCAGAAAGTATGTGAAGAGCGTCGGCTGCAATTCTTTCTGCCGTGGAGTGTGGAATTACCCTAATACGTGGCTGGATTGACGACCACCGGCCGTTTGCGATCGACTGGGGCAAAGGTTCGTGCAGAGGTTCTGGGTGATGCTGGTCGAGACCGCATTGAATGCGGTTATCGGCTCATCATCGCCCTGATCGCGTCCATGTCCAGGTTCGTGCGCACCAACGCCGCCAACTTGTCGAATTCGCCTTCCTGCGAAAAGGATTCGTCCTCAAATCGCCAGGACCGACCGACGCGTTGGGCGAGGTTGGTCAAAATCAGTCGCCTTATCCGAGTGCTGGCGAACATGCCATGAGTGTACGAACCGAGAATCCAGCCGTCCTCGCTGGAGTAGCCGACAACCTCGTCCGCGGGCGCCCCGGACCTGGTTTTGACCGAGATCGAGGGGACTGCGCCCCGAACGCCCGTGCCTGTGAGCGGATGCGTTTCGCCCATATGGATCTCGTAGGCGTCGAAGCGAATTCCGTCAGCGCCTTCCAACAACCCCCGGCCATGGGTCACCTCGGCAACGACGCGGTTCGTCTGCTTCTCTTCGCCGAAACTCGTCTCGATGGCCAACTGCTCGAGACCCTGAACGACGCCGAGGTTTGACTCCAGCGACATCGGGTCCGCGATCGTTGCGCCGAGCATTTGCAATCCCCCACAGACGCCTATCAGAGCGGTTCCCGATGCCGCCAACTTAGTTATCGCCTCAGCTATCCCTGTTTCGCGTATATACGCCAGGTCGTTCGCAGTGGTCTTCGTTCCGGGAACGATGATCAGGTCGGGCTCTCCAATCTGGCCGGCTTCTCGCGCGTATTTCAGTTGAACCGAGTCTTCCCGAGCCAACGGATCGAAGTCGTCGAAATTGGCGATGTGCGGCAGCACCACAACGACGATCTTGAGAGACTCCGCGTCCTGTCGCGCGCTCGGACTGGAGGTGGCTTGTGCCGCGATCGCAGCGTCTTCCTCAGGGACGTAGATGTCGTGGAAGTACGGCAGCACGCCAACCACCGGCACCGCGGTCAGGCCCTCGATCTGCCTGAGCCCGGGCTCCAGGAGGGCGATGTCTCCCCTGAACTTGTTGATGACGAATCCCTGGACCAGCGCTCGTTCTCGGTTGTCCAACAGCGCCACGGTCCCGTACAGCGACGCGAACACCCCGCCTTTGTCGATGTCGCCGATCAGCAACACGGGCGACCGCGCGTGCAGAGCCACCTCCATGTTGACGATGTCTCCCTGCCTCAGGTTGACCTCCGCCGGACTTCCCGCCCCTTCCACGACCACGACGTCGTACTCGGCGCGAAGTCGGTCCAGCGCCCCTGTCACGACGCCCCACAACCGGGCTTTGCGCGTCGGGTATTCTTTCGAGTCCAGCGTCCCGTCAGGGCGTCCCATCACGACGAGCTGCGCTCGGTAGTCGGCCTCGGGCTTCAGCAGAATCGGGTTCATGTCCACTGTCGGCGCCACACCGGCCGCTTCGGCCTGCACGAGCTGCGCTCTGCCGATCTCGAGGCCGTCTGGGGTGACGCCGGCGTTCAGCGACATGTTCTGCGCCTTGAACGGAGCCACGCGCAATCCGTCCTGGGCGAAGATGCGACACAACGCTGAAACCAACACGCTCTTGCCGACCGACGAGCCGGTGCCCTGCACCATGATGATCTTTGCCGTCATGCGTCGCCTTTCGCCGATCCGACACCGCCCGACCGTGCGCTCACAACGACCGGCATTCCCGTGTCGGGATGCGACATCACGCGCACCTTCGTGCCGTAAACCGCCTCGATGTTCTGTTCGGTGAGAACTTTCGCCGGAGGTCCTTCGGCGAAGTTGCGTCCCTTGTGGATGATCACGATTCGGTCGCAGAACTGTGCGGCCAAGGTGAGGTCGTGCATCGCAACGACGACGGCCCCTTTCGCCTCGCGCTTGAGATCGGCCAATAGCTCCATCACCGCGGGTTGGTGCGCGATGTCCAGGTTTGACGTCGGCTCGTCCAGCAGCATCACCGGCGCCTGTTGAGCCAGGGCCAAGGCGATGAGCACTCGCTGCTTCTCGCCCCCGGACAGGTTCTCGAATCTGCGCTGCGCGAGATCGTCCGTTCCGGTGAGCGCCATGGAGTGCATTGCTATCTCGGCGTCCCGACGCCCCTCCCATTGCAGCAAGCCCAGGTGGGGATTGCGACCGAGAAGAACCAGATCGAAAGCCGTCAAACCCATAGGCGTCCGAGGATCCTGGGGCACGACCGATACGAGCCTGGCTCTCTCGGACGTGGGCATGCGACGGGTCTCTTCCCCAAGGATCATTACGCTGCCGCCCAGAGGCCGGAGCACGCCGCTCAGGAGTCTCAGGAGTGTGGTCTTTCCCGTGCCGTTGGGACCCACCAACCCCACGAGTTCGCCTTTCGCCGCCCGGAAGTTGAACCCGTCCAAAACAGGCCGGTTGTTGTAGGCGAAACGAAGATCGCGCACTTCCAAAGCTTGAGGGGCGCCGTAGTCGTGGTTCGGATTGGTTTTTGCGTTCAAGTTAGCTGTCTCGTACTCACAAACCGACCGCTTTTCGGCTTCGCAGCAGATACAGGAAAAACGGGGCGCCGCAGAACGCCGTCACGACTCCCACGGGAAGCTCGGCTGGACTGACGATGGTTCTGGCGACAAGGTCGGCGAGTATGAGGAACCCGGCCCCTACAAGAGCGGACATCGGCAACAGGAATCGGTAATCGCCGCCCCACGCCAGCCGCACGACATGCGGGGCGACCAGCCCGACGAACCCGATGAGCCCGCTGAACGACACCGCGGCCGCCGTTGCGAGCGTCGCTGACCCCACTAGGAGCAGCTTGGTCCGCTCGACGTTCACGCCCAGTTGCGCCGCGTGGTCCTCATCCAACTGCAAAACGTTGAGTATCCTGCCGTAGCCCGCCAACACGGCCGCGGCGGGCACGAGATACACCAGGACGATTGCGCTGTGACTCCACCTGGCCGAGATGAATCCGCCCAGCAGCCAGCTCAGGAGCGGCCGCAGGTCCGGGTCGCTGCGCACCATCAGCAGGCTGGTCGCGGCGCCGGCCAACGACGCGATGGCAACGCCCGCCAGGATCAACGTCGTAAGCGGCGTTCCGGTCGACCGGCGGGCGATCATGTACGCCAGTGAAACGGCGCCAAGCCCTCCGGCGAACGCTGCGACCGGCAACAGGTTCAACGCGCCCACGAACAGCGGCACGCCAGTGATCAAGACGATCGTGGCCCCTAGCCCCGCTCCCGAGGCCACGCCGATCAGATACGGATCGGCCAGCGGGTTCTTGAACAGTCCCTGATACGCTGCGCCGGAGGTCGCCAACGCCGCGCCTACGATTCCGGCCAGCGCCACCCTGGGCAATCGAAGTTGCAGCAGAATCGTTTCGGAGGTCCCGGGCCAATCCGCCGTCGGGTCGAATACCGGAAGCTTCGAGGCAAGGATCTTGGCGACCGTCAGGGGCGGAATGCCTACCGACCCCTGACTGACCGCCAAGATCGCCAGCATCCCCACGACGCCGACCGCGACGACGAGACGCCACCAGGGGTAGCGCAGCCCGACCGATGCCGGGATGGGCCTGTCCCCACTCTCGGATGCTCGCGCTCTCAGTTCTCGTGCCGATTGACTCAAGTCAGTCTTCCGGAATCCCTTGCAGATTCGGTCATTCCGTTACCTGAACAGGCCGGGATAGACCCACGCCGCCAGGTCTTCGATACCTTTGACGAACCGGGGACTTGCGATGCTCAAGGCGTCTGACGTCGGGACGTAGATCGCGCCGTTCTGAACGGCCAGAACGCCCGCGAATGCCGGGTTCGTGCTGATGTTGTCCCCGTATGAAGCGATGATGACCGCCGGGTCACTCTCGACGATGACTTCGGGACTCAATTGAGCGTAGCCCGTAATCTCAGCGGCGATGTTCTCCAGTCTGAGCAGATCGAACACCTGCTGGATCAGCGTGCCCTGCCCCGGAGTCCAAAGGTCGCCCTCGTCCTGGAACACCGTGGGACCAGCTCCGAAGCGGTTCATCGTTCTGACGACCGCGTCGACCCGCTCCTCGAAATCGTTCGCCACGATGTCGGCGGCTTCAGGATTGCCGACGATGTTGCCCCAGAGTCGGGTCCGATCCGCCACCTGCGTGAACTCGTCGGTGAGCGTCGCCAAGTAAAACACTTTCAACCCCGCGCGCTCCAGGTCTTCCTTGAACGTGTCGAAGAATATGAACACCAAGTCGGGTTCGAGGGCGACGGTCGTTTCGATGTCCATGTTGAAAGCGCCGCCCAACCTGGGCACGTCGGCCGCTTCCGGCGGGTAGAACACGAAGTCGTGCGTCCCGACGACCCTGTGGCCCTCGCCGATGGCGAACAGAATCTCGACCACGGCCGAGTCAAAAGCGACGATTCGCTCCGGCTCCTCTTCAAAAACGAGCTCATCGCCGTTCGAGTCCGTGACGACAACCGGGTATTTGACTGGGACCGCCACAGGCTCGGGCGCCGGTGTCGGCGCGAGTATCTCGATGACACGGGCGACAGGCTGCCGTGTGGGCATGGGCGTCGATGCCGGCACGGCGGTGGCCGCCGGGACCGCGAGCGCGGGAGGCAGCGGCTGCGCTGGCGCCGACGCCTGCTGAGGGGGCCCAGCCGGCAGACCGACCGCTGGCGCTGGTTCGACCAGGATTGCCGCGGGTTGTTGAGCTGCAGGCACCGCAGGTTCGGGGCTGCACGCGCTCAAGACCCATGCGAGCAGGGCAAAAGTCGCAATTCCGATACGTAGCTTCACTGCAAATTCCTCCTCATTCCTCGAATGAGGTCCGGAGCGGGCAACGTCCGCCAGCCTGCCGCTGATCGACGGCAAAAAAAAACCGCTTCCGTTGAGAAAGCGGGTGTTGGTGGAGCGGCGCCCAATTCCCGTACCTTTCCTCGAAGGCCAGAACATGGACGGGAGCTGTGGACCGGGCTCGCCCTGAATATCTCAGGACCTACCGTTGCGGGACAGCGCCGGACTTTGACCGGCTTCCTCATTCGAGCCTTCCGTGAAGGCACTCCCACCACGTGTATGTGTTTTTTAATCCGCCCGGCAATTCCGGGCGACTCGGGTATGTTCACATTATTAGCGCGTCGCTGTCAAGAATCGGATGGGCTCCCTGCCGCGTAGGGAATCGACGAGCACGGTGCACTTCGTCGGGACGGGATCGGCCGGTATGACGATTTGAGGAAGTCAGGCTCTTCGATTTGATCGAGATACAGCCGAATCGGTTCAATCATCCTCGATGTTGGGGAATGTTCAGGCAAGGGTCCGTTCGTGAATCTCGATTCGGCGACGACGGGATTCCGGTTGGCGGAAAACAGGGCCAAATTCACCTTGAATTGCCCAAAATCAGGGGTGGCGGAATTGAGTTTGTGCTGTACAAATGTTAGAATGTTTGTGTTGATGAAAATCCGAACAAGTACAGGAAATCTCCCAAACTCCCGAAGAGTAGCCGGAGTGACCCAACCTTGGCTCCAGCCAGGCGTCGGATTCGGACCCCACAAACGCACTGGTGAGTCGTATTGCGCGCCGCCGATTGAGGTCGGACCCACGCCTAACTCGTGCCTGTTTGCTGCGGCGCCTTTCCGGTCCCGATCCAGAATGGCACAACTGCGCGGATCATAACTTCGTCAGGAGTATTGTATGGCCACGTCGAAAGCAGAGCAACCGGGGACCCAGTACACAGCCACCGATATCCAGGTCCTCGAAGGCATGGAGGCCGTGCGTCGTCGCCCCGGCATGTATATCGGGAGCACGGACCAGCGCGGGCTTCATCACCTGATCTACGAGCTTGTTGACAACAGCGTCGATGAGTTCATGGCCGGTCAGGGCACGTCAGTTCAGATCACAATCGCCGCGGACGGGGTTGTAACCGTCAAGGATGACGGTCGCGGCATACCTGTAGACAAACACCCTACAACCGGATTCTCCGGCGTCGAGACCGTGATGACCACGCTGCATGCGGGAGGCAAGTTCGGCGGCAAAGCATACACGGTGTCCGGCGGCCTCCACGGCGTTGGGGCCTCAGTTGTGAACGCCTTGGCCTCTCACCTGCTAGTCGAGGTCTCGAGGGGCAGCCGGGTTTACTACCAGGAGTTCTCCCGCGGCAAGCGGCTGACGGAGCTTAAGTACAGGCAGGCGCCGGCAGAAGCCAACGGCGATACGGGAACCTCTACAACATTCATGTTCGACACCGATATCTTCGAAGACGCCACTTTCGACTTCAACGTCTTGGCCCAGCGTTTCAAGGAGATGGCATACCTCAACAAAGGCCTCGAGATTCGATTCAAGAGTGACTATCACGACACACTCTGGCCCAACAACGAGGTGACCTACTATTTCGACGGCGGCATCGCCAGCTTCGTCAAGAATCTCAATCAGGCGCGAGAGGTCGTTCACGAAGAACCGATCTACGTGGAGAAGCAGCTCGATGGGACTATCGTCGAGGCCGCCCTTCAGTACAACGACAGCTTCACCGAGTTCGTCTACTCCTTCGCCAACTGCATCAACACCGTCGACGGCGGCTCGCACGTCACCGGATTCCGGTCGGCCATGACCAGGGTCCTCAACGACTTCGGGCGAAAGCAAAAGCTGATCAAAGACAACGAACCCAACCTTGCGGGTGAAGAGACGCGCGAAGGACTGACGGCTGTGATCAGCGTCAAATTGACCGACCCGCAGTTCGAAGGCCAGACCAAAGGCAAACTCGGAAACCCAGAGGTGCGGACACAGGTGGAGGCGGTGCTGGCCGAGGCCGTTCAACACTACCTCGAAGACAATCCCGTGGACGCCAAGCGCATCCTGGACAAGTGCCTGACCGCGCAACGAGCCCGCGAGGCCGCCCGCAAGGCGCGCGACCTCATCATCCGCAAGAACGCCATGGACGGCGGCGGATTGCCCGGCAAATTGGCAGACTGTTCGGAGAAGAACCCTGAGTTCTGCGAGCTCTACCTCGTAGAGGGCGACTCCGCTGGAGGCACTGCCAAGATGGGCCGAGACCGTCGCACGCAGGCCATCCTGCCGCTCTGGGGCAAGATCCTCAACGTGGAGAAGGCCCGGGCTGACAAGATGCTCAGCCACGACGCCATCAGGGCCATGGTCACCGCCGTCGGGGCCGGTCTCGACGACGACATGGACCTCACGAAACTGCGCTACCATCGCGTCATCATCATGACCGACGCCGACGTCGACGGCTCACACATCCGCACCCTGATGCTGACGTTCTTCTACCGGCACATGCAGGAACTCGTCGATCACGGCCACCTCTACATCGCGCAGCCGCCGCTCTACAAGATCACCGCCGGCAAGCAGATCCATTACGCCTACAGCGAGGGCGAACGCGAAGGGATCATGGTCCAGCTCGAAAAGAAGCGGAACGTGGGCATGCAGCGCTACAAGGGCCTCGGAGAGATGACCGCCGACCAGCTCTGGGAGACCACAATGAACCCAGAGGCGCGGACTCTGCTCCAAGTCTCAGTCGAAGACGCCGCGGTCGCCGACGACGTCTTCCGAACGCTGATGGGCGACGTGGTGGAGCCTCGCAAGAACTTCATCCAGACCCACGCCCTCGAGGTCAAGAACCTCGACGTCTAGGATTGCGCGCGAGACCAACCCAACACCGTGACGGGCCTGACATTATGTCAGGCCCGTTTTCTGTTCACGAACGATTGGTGTCGTACGA
>DCWO01000040.1 GCA_002328865.1 Dehalococcoidia bacterium UBA2160
CGCCGCCGATGAATGGCAGTCCACAAGCCATCGCGAAGAGCATGGCGCACGCCAGCGGGATCAAGGCCAGTCTGTGTTTCGCGCCTATCATTTCGGTGAAGTGCCGCTCCCGCTCGATTTCTCGTAGCCCGGATTTTGGCTTGCGCAGGTTTCGGTTGTGGGTTTTGTTATGGACTGGGTCAATTCTGGACCGTATTGGAATCAAGCGTCGCATCTGAAGATGCTGCGGCGATTTCCGAAAATCCAATCACGGCGGCCCAGGTCAGTCCGGTCGATTTCGTTCGCCGCAAACGGATTCACTGCATGCTACTCTTTCGGGCATTTCGGTACAAGGCAGCGAATGGCTGCAGTTTAGGCGTATTGCCATCGGGGGCACACGAAATCGGGCGGTCGATCCACAGCGCCGAAACCAGTTGCCTGGCCGGATCCGATTTGCCCGCGATCAGAATACGGCGCACACGGAATCGGGGTTGTTGGTCAAGGGTTACGAACCAGCGCGGCATCGTGCCCGAGGGCTTGGCGCTCTGCCGCGGCACCAGCGGCCAGCGGGAGCGGCCACGAGCTATTCGCTCTGGGATTAGATGCGAGCACTGGCCGCCGACCAAACCAACCCATGCCTGCAAGACGTCGCCCAACACTCGCCCGATCAAGGTGAATCGGCATCGAGCCACGATGCGCGTCCCGAAACGGCGGAGAACGACTCGCCGGGCTAGCTGCGGGCTTCCGCGGCTTCTTGTTCCTCTTTCGTGGCCTGCACCACCCGGTCGACCAGGTGGGTGGGAACCTCTTCGTAGTGGTCGAACTCCATCGTGAAAGATCCCTGACCTTGCGTCTGAGACCGGAGTTCAGTCGAGTAAGTCAGCATTTCGGCCTGTGGGGCCTCGACGGTCACGTTGGTGGTCCCGTCTCCGTTCGGGGTCATGCCCTGAATTCGTCCGCGCCGGCCGTTGAGGTCTCCGATGATGTCGCCAGCGAAGCTGTCGGGGACCGTGATTTCGACTTTCATGACAGGTTCGAGCAAGATCGGTTTGGCCGCTTGCATGCCCTTGGTGGTCGCGTGGCCTCCGGCTATCTCAAATGAGACGCCCGACGAGTCGACGGTGTGGAAGCTTCCGTCCACGAGCGTCGCCTTGAGGTCGACAACCGGGTACCCCGCCACGACGCCGCCGACAAGGGCTGACCGAACGCCCTTCTCAACCGAAGGGATGTATTCGCGGGGTACGGAACCGCCAACGATCTTCTGGTCGAACTCGAAACCCTGGCCTCGGGCCAACGGCTCCACTTCGATCCACACGTGGCCGAACTGGCCATGGCCGCCCGACTGTTTCTTGTGCCTGTACTCGACTCTGGAGCGCCCGATGATGGTCTCCATGTATGGCACCTTGGGAACCTGCAACTCAAGTTCTGCGCCAAACTTCCGTTTCATTTTCTCGATCGAAACGTCCAGATGGGTGTCGCCCAAGCCTTGCAACAGGACTTCGAGAGTGCTCGGTTCACGGGCGACGACCAGCGACGGGTCTTCCTCGGTGATCCTGGCCAGCGAGCTGGTCATCTTGTCAACGTCGGCCTTAGTCTTCGGTGAGACCGACATCTGGTAGACAGCCTGAGGGAACGCGAGCCCTCCGAGGATGAGCGGATTATCTCGGGCGGCAATAGTGTCGCCTGTGACAACAGAGCCGAGTTTAGCGACGGCGCCGATGTCTCCCGCCGCGAATCCTGGCACAGCCTCTTGCTGTTTGCCGTTGACGGTGAACACCTGGGCCACACGTTCGGCTTCGGATTTGTTGGAGTTCCAGTATTGGCCGTCGCCGTTGAACGAGCCGCTGTAGACTCGGAAGTAAGACAACTTGCCTACGAATGGGTCGGCGGCGGTTTTGAAGACCAGGGCGGCCAACGGTCCGTCGCTGTCGCAAGCCAGTTCGGACCCGTCGTCTGACCCTGCCACGGTGGCGGCAGCAGTCCCGACTTGGTTAGGGGCGGGCAGGTAGTCGACGATCATGTCCATGACCTGGGATACTCCGATTCCCCCAAGAGGCGAGCCTACCAGAACCGGGACGAGCGTGCCCTCGAGCACGCCCTGAGCTAGGCCAGTTCTCATCTCATCTTCGGTAATCTCCTCGCCTTCCAGATACTTGGTGGCGAGGTCGTCGTCGATCTCGGCGACGGCTTCGATCACCCGCTCGCGGGCGCTTTCGACGTCGGATTCCATCCCGTCGGGAACTTCGGCGTTCGGGTCCAGCACGTTGACGGCGCCAGAGAACGACGTCTCGGAGCCGATCGGGAGTTGCAGCGGCACCAGATGCCGGCCGAAACGCTCGATCAGTCCATCCATTGCTCGTTCGAAGTCGGCGTTCTCACGGTCCATCTTGCTGATGAAAACGACTTTAGGCATGCCGAGGGCATCGGCCGTGTCCCACATCTGGCCGGTGCCGACCTCCACCCCTGCTTGGGCTGCGACGACGATGACTGCCGAGTCCGCCACTCTCACACCGGAAACGACCTCTCCTCTGAAATCCGCGTAGCCCGGGGTGTCGAGGATGTTCAGTTTGTGATCGCGCCAGGAGATGTTGAGCACCGTTGTCTGAACGCTGGTGCCGCGCTTCGCCTCCTCCGGCTCGTAGTCGGACGCGGTGGTGCCGTCTTCGATGTGGCCCATGCGCGTGGTGACGCCTGCCTCAAGCAGCATCGCCTCGGACAGAATAGTCTTGCCAGCACCACTATGCGACAGCAGAACGACGTTCCTAATCCGCTCAGTGGTAACATTGGCCATTGCGACGCTCCTCAATATCTATGTAGTGATGCCTGAGGTCATTGTATTGAAAGCCGCGCGGTCGTGCAACGGGAGCGGGCGACGGTTCGATTCTCCGGACCGTGACAGCGGCCGAAGCGTCGCGTTGTCGTCGGGTAGAATGTATTATGCGCAGGTGATGCATGGGCGTCATCGGTCAGGAGATTTTCGTGATCATTGGTTTTTTGGGTGGAACCGGGCCCGAAGGCAAAGGGTTGGCTCTTAGGTTCGCGCTGGCGGGCGATCAGGTGATCATCGGCTCGCGCGACAAGGCGAGAGCCGACGAAGCCGCGGCCAGCGTCGCCGAATATGCGCCCGAGGGGTCCGTGACAGGCGGTTTGAACGATGAGGTCGCTTCCGCAAGCGACGTCGTATTCGTCGCCGTCCCGTATGGCGGGCATCGGGCCACGCTGGAATCGCTCCGTGAGTTCCTGGCAGGCAAGGTCGTCGTCGATGTCGTGGCGCCTCTTGTATTCAAGCGAGGCATTGTGTCGGCCACGCGAGTCGAGGACGGATCGGCGGCGTTGGAGGCAAAAGCAGTGCTGCCTAACTCGACGGTGGTTGCGGCGTTTCAGAACGTAAGCGCCGAAGATCTGCTGGAGCCGGACACCTCCATCGAGTCCGACGTGATCGTCTGCGCTGACGACGCCGACGCCAAGGCGATGGTGATCGGATTGGCTGATTCAATTCCCGGGATCAGAGGAGTGGACGGCGGCGGGCTTCAGAACGCCCGATACGTGGAGGATTTCACTGCGATGCTGTTGAACATCAACCGAATCTACAAGGCCCATTCGACCATCAAAATTGTAGGGATATGACGAACAGCGCGTTTCGAGCCTGCAAGAAGATGAGGATATAGAGTGGTAATCGGTCTGCTGGCAATAGCCATGGCTGCCATCGCTGGGATCGCCAACCAGCCACAATATCCGGACGTCAACCAGCTCGCGGCAGTTCGTATATTGACCGCCGAACACCGCATCGAGTTCCCGGATCGCATCGTGCTGACGCTCGAGGCCGAGTCCGCCGCCGATGTGGTCGAGATACAGCTTTTCTACCGATTCGCCAGTCAGGAAGCGACCATCTACGGCTATCCTAAGACGGCCGAAACATCGGGAGTGCTGACGGCTGAGTTCGACATTGTTACGGGGGGCGCCACGTTCATCCCCGCGGGCGTGGAGATCGAATATCACTACGTATTTCGAAACGTTGACGGGAGCCGATTCGAGACCGAACGGTACCACGTCGAGTATCTCGATCCTCAGTACGACTGGCAGCGCCTGGACGCCGGCCCCGTCGTGGTTCTGTGGCATGACCGACCTAGGTCGTCGGTCGAGGCCGCGGCCGAACTGGTCACGGACCGCGTGTCCCGGATCGCCAGCGTGTTGGGGTCGCGACCCGATCACAAGATGAAGGCGGTAATCGTCAACAATCGCAGTGAAGCGCAACGCTCTTTCCCGCTGATCAGCCAAGCGGCCAGTGACAGCAGCCTTTACGGGGGCTTCGCGTACGGTCAATTCGATGTCTTCGTTCTGTCGGGGCTAGACGCCGACGGAATGATCCACGAGTTGACGCATCTCTTCGTCGATGAAGCCATCGACTCGCCTCTGGCGAAAATCCCCGCCTGGCTCGGAGAGGGAATCGCCATGTATTTTGAGAACGGGACCGGCGGTAGAGACACCGAGGTGGCAAACGCCGCCGCCCGCCGTTCGCTGATACCGCTGCACAGCATGGGGACCGTGCCGGGCAAGCCTTCTGAGGTCCGCCAATTTTACGCGCAGGCGTGGAGCGTGGTCGACTTCATGATCGAATCGTTTGGCGACGAACGCATGTCGCTGCTTCTCCGTTCCATTGACGGAGGACAGACCATCGGAGAGGCCACCCAGACGGCATACGGTCTGAGCATCGACCAATTGGACGCGGCGTGGCGGTCTCAGATTTCGGGTAGGCCTTCGTTCACGACGATCGTCGATCCAGGCACGTTCGGCACCTCTGTGATCATCGCCGGGGCGCTTGTCGTGGCGGCGTCCGCGGTAGCCGTAAAATGGTTGAGACGTGACCGTTCCGTCGCTTCTATCGATGACTGAACCCTATGCTAGAATATTCTAGCTTGAGGTTTCCCTGCGATGGCCGAGGCTGCGGAATGTGTGGCGGGCGCCGATTCAAGGGAACAGTCACCCAATCGGGAGCGACCGATGGAACTTCGAATTCTGGGCGTCCACAACATGGAGAGCCGCGACACGCGGTTGGAGTCTCATGTTGTCGACGACGTTCTTGCGCTTGACGTCGGTGGATTGACCCGATCGCTCAGTTTCGAAGAGCAAGGCAGACTGCGAGCCGTCATCCTCACGCATCGTCATTTCGACCACGTTCGGGATATCGTGCCCCTTGGTTTGACCATGAGGAATTCCGGCGTGACGATCGACGTCTACGGCATATCGGATACGCTCCATTTCGTCAAAGAAAAGCTTCTGGACGGCACGCTCTACCCGAACTTCCTTGAATTCCCGTCCGTCGAAAACCCGGTGTTCAAGCTCCGTGAAGTGGAGTTGTACAAACCCTTTCGGGTGCTCGACTACACGGTCACCGGAGTTTCTGTCCCGCACGCGGTCCCCGCGGCCGGATACCAGATCGAATCCGCCGACGTGAAACTGTTTTACACGGGAGACGCGGGACAGGGCGTTGACGAGGCTTGGAAGCACGTGTCCCCGGACGTACTTCTCACTGAAGTCACTTTCGGCAATGAAGGCGCAGACCTCGCTGGCGCTGCCGTGCACCTCACGCCCGATCACCTCGAGGAAGCCCTTGTTGCGTTCCAAAAGCAGCACGGTCGCATGCCCAGGGTGATCGTCGGCCACATGAACCCTCCATGGGAAGATACGATTCGCAAAGAGGTCGAGGCTGTGCGCGTCAAGCTCGGAGCTGACATCTGCGTGGCCTCCGCGGACATGCGTTTGACCTTGCCATGACGTCCAACGCCGCCCTCGTCGGAGCTATCCGGCCTCGGGCGCCGTCTGATTTCCGAGGCATCGCGAAGGGGAGCTGAATGGCCCGCAGAGCTGCGTTCCTATACGACGATCGGCTTGCCGGCCATGTGCTAAGCGACACTCACCCCATGAGGCCCGTCAGGCTGCGATACACTCACGAGCTCCTGGACGGTTACCACGCCTTCGACGACCATGAATCGGCGTTGATTGCTCCGCGATCGGCCACCGAAGACGAGATAGCGTGGCTTCACACCCGTCAATACATCGACGCCGTCCGCCAGATCGGAGCAGGGGATTGGTCGGTTAACCCGTCGGTCCACAACTTCGGGCCAGGCGACAACCCTCCGTACGAAGGGATGTACGATGCAGCGATCCTGTCGACAGGCGCGTCGGTCCAGGCCGCGGAGATGCTCATCGCCGGAGAAGTCGATGCAGCGTTCAACATTTCGGGCGGCCTGCACCATGCAATGCCAAATTACGCCTACGGGTTCTGCGTTTTCAACGATCCAGTGATCGCGATCAAGCGTCTGGTCGCCGAGGGCATGCGCGTGGCCTACGTCGACATAGATTGCCACCACGGAGACGGCGTGCAACACGCCTTCTATGACACCAACGCCGTTTTGACGATCTCGCTCCACGAGTCCGGCGTGTTCCTGTTTCCGGGGACCGGCTCTGTCCAGGAGACGGGCGCAGGGTTGGGTCGTGGCTATTCGGTCAATGTTCCGATGTACCCTTACACCACAGATGACGTCTACCTGTGGGCTTTCAGGGAAGTGGTTCCTCGGCTGTTGGATTCCTTCAGACCCGACGTGCTGGTGACTCAACTTGGCATAGACTCACACTACCTCGACCCGATAACCCACATGGCGTTGACCGTGCAGGGCTTCGCCGAGGCGGTGGCTGAGCTCGGAGTGAGGTCTCCGGGCAAATGGCTGGCAATGGGTGGCGGCGGGTACGACCTCCATGCCGTGGCCCGCGCATGGACGCTCGCCTTCGGCGTGATGTCGGAGCAGACCTTCGCGAACGAGATTCCGACCGCATACGCGGAAGCTTACGACGTCGATTCGCTACGAGATCCGGATGAACTCCCGATCGAAGAATCGGTCCGAAAGGACGCCCGGGCCTTCGCGGAAGCCTCCGTCCAGACGGTGCACCGTCTGATCTTCCCTCAGCATGGCATCAGCCTGGCCTGACTCGACATCGCGACTGTTCGCCGCGTGCGTTGAGGCGCGACGGGCGGAGACCTTGGCGGCGACCGGAACGACCCGTGGATCGAATCGCGGCCTCAGCGGTCACCCAGCGCCCACGATAGAGCGGAATCGAGATCGGGGTGCTCGAAGCTGAATCCGGATGCGGCCAGTTTCGTTGCGTCCATCCGCGCGCTGGCCATGACCGATTCCGTGATCTGCCCCTGACTGATGCGAAGTGCCAGCTCCGGGACCCAGAACAGGGCCGGTCGCTTGACGGCTTTCGCCAATGTCTTGGTGAACTGGCTGTTGGTCACCGGCGCCGGAGACGAGATGTTGACCGGTCCGGAGACGTCCGGCGCCTCTAGAAGATGCACCATCGCCCTGACGGCGTCGTGCCGCGAGATCCAACTCATGTATTGCTTGCCGCTGCCTAAGCGTCCGCCTAATCCGAACCGAAACAGCGGCAGCATCCGGCCCAAGAGACCGCCCGTCGCCGTCAGGACCAAGCCAAACCTGAGATTCAACACCCGGATGCCGGCTGAGGTCGCGCCAAGTGTCGCTCGCTCCCATTCCCAAGTGACGCGTCCGAGGAAGTCTTCGCCTGGGTCGCTGTCTTCGCCGAGGAGCTCCGAGGCGCGGTCTCCGTAGTATCCCAATGCGGATCCGCAGAGCAACACCCGCGGCGGCGCGTCCAGGCTCGCCAGCGTGGTGCACAGCAGCATTGTGTTGTCGACTCGGGAGCTTCGGATTCGCTCCTTCTGAGCGCGAGTCCACCGGCGAGCGGAGATGTTCTCCCCGGCCAAATGCGCGACAGCATCGAACCCTTCCAGGGCTGCGCGGTCGACGGTCCGGGCCGTCGGGTCCCATGCAACAGACTCGCCGGCGGCTGTCGATCCTGGGCGCACGAGTCGAACAGCTTCGTGGCCTGCGGCGCCGATGCCCGACATCAGCGCGCTGCCGATGAGCCCGGTCGAACCCGATATCAACACCTTCATTGCGACCTCGCGTTTGTCATGGACGGCCAACTCATGCCGTGCCGTGAGCGGAGAACCACGCTCGAACAGCCGATTGCCCAGCTTTACACACGGTCGCGGCGACGGCTATAATTCGTTCCTGGAGGCGTCGAGAGTATACCAGAAACCAGACGGCTCACCGGAGCGGGAATGGCCATAGTTCCAATCCTAGAATTGCCCCATCCGATGTTGCGGAGGCGTGCGCGCAAAGTCCGTGGCATCGACAGAAAAGTGTTGGAAATCGCCAACAACATGGTCGAGACGATGCACGACGCCGGAGGCGTGGGGCTGGCGGCAAACCAGATAGGCATTCTGCAGCGGATTATCGTGATCCAGATGATGGAAGAGGAGGAGGCCCGCGTTTACATCAACCCTGAAATCATCAAACGCGAAGGCGAACGAGAAGTCGAAGAGGGTTGCCTCTCGATACCGGGCTATCGCGGGATGATTCAGAGGTCGGTGTGGGTGAGGTTCGGCGCCTTGGATCATACATCCACTGTTGTGAAGCTCAAAGCTGAAGGGTTGCTGTCACAAGCTCTGGAGCACGAAGTCGACCACTTGAACGGGATCTTATACATCGACCATCTCAAGAGCCACGACGACTTCTACAAGATTGAGCCCGACGACGTGTCGCAGGACGAGTCCGAAGGAGAAGGCTCCGTCGAAAACGAGGTGGAGGTGGATCAAGGGCTCGGAACGAAGGATTCGGAACAGTCTGACGGCGAAGGCTCCGCCGCATCCTTGACGGTGACGTAGGCTGGACGAATCGTTCGACTGAACGCCAGTGGTCACGACTCACAACCCACATCGACAGTCAGCTTCGATCATCCCATGACGCACCCGAAGCGTCCCTGTGCCCCGAGCAAGGCTCAGCAAAGTGAATACAACGGAACGCTGGCTATGGGAGCCGGCATCGCGGCATGAACACGCAACCCACATCAGATCACGTCCACCGCCCATCGCACGGCATCCCTGAGATCGTTCTTGAGATCGAAGGCATGACGGCGGCGCGTGGCGTCGAAGCGTATCTCGTCGGCGGCGCTGTCCGCGACAGCCTGCTTGGAAGAACACCAAAAGAATACGATATAGCTGTTGCGACGGATGCCAGCGCCTTCGCAAAGCTGCTGGCCGATCAGGCCGGCGGTCATTTCGTTTCGCTGGACACCGAGCGCGATACGGCACGGGTCGTCATCCCGTCGGAAACAGACCCAGTCGCGATCGATTTTACACACATCTCTGACGATATCCACAGCGACCTTGGAAGGCGGGACTTCACGATTAACGCGATGGCCGCGCGTCTGGACGGCGTGGCCGGCGGCGAATGGGACGTGATAGACCCTTGCGGCGGACGCCACGACCTTGGCCGAGGCGAGGTCCGCGCTGTCAAAGATGATGTCTTTCGCCTTGATGCGGTAAGGATGATGCGAGCAGTCAGGATCGCCGCGGCTCTAAGATTCTCGCTGAACTCAGACACGGCCGCGTCGGTTCAGCGCGATTCCAACCAACTCACCAACTCGGCCCCGGAGCGGATTCGCGAAGAACTGCTGAAGACGCTCGCAGAGTCCGGCGCAAGAGATTCGATTCGACTGATGGACCGCCTCGGCCTGCTCTCCCAGGTGATCCCTGAGATCGACCAAGCGCGAGACGTGGCTCAACCGAAGGAGCACCACTGGGACGTGTTCAACCACCTGGTTGAGACGGTGGGTTTTGCCGAGAGCATCCTGGATGACCGCGAAGGGGACGATCTCGTCTCAAGCATGCTTCCCAGGTTTGACGGCATGCGCGAGTACTTTGCATCCGAGGCAACCGACGGCGCCAGTCGTAGTACTTTGCTAAGATTCACTGGGTTGATCCATGATATCGGCAAGCCCGCGTCCAAGACCTTGGAGCCTTCGGGACGCATCCGGTTTTTTGGACACAACGAGGTCGGCGCTGAAATGGCCGGAACGATCATGGGCCGTTTGAGATTTGGGCGGCGCGGGATCAGAATGGTGAAGACGATGATCCAGCACCACCTTCGGCCAATGCAGATGGCAGCTACAGGAAAACTTCCGACCAAGCGCGCCGTTTACCGATATTTCCGAGACGTGGGTGATCCTGCGCTGGACACGCTGTACCTGAACGTGGCAGACTTTCTTGCGGCGAGGGGACCGGAGCTGACCGAAGAGGGAATGGCGGAAGTGTCCTCGGTCATCTCACATATCCTGAAGACAGAATACAGGCCGGAACCGGCCGTTCCCGTCGGGAAGGGCCTGATCGACGGCAACGACGTGATGAACGAATTTGGCCTGGAGTCCGGGCCCGAAGTTGGACGCGTGCTGTCGGCGGTGGCATCCGCCGAGGCGATCGGAACGTTGAACACCAGAGAAGAGGCGTTGACCATGGCGAGAGAGCTTCTGGAGTCTGGAGGCGTCAGTGCGTAGATACGGCAGAACCGTCGTCATCATCGCCGTGCTGGTGGTGCTGGCCGGATTGGCGCTGGGATTCCAAACAATCAATATCGGCAACTTCGAAAGAGGAAGCGACACACCTCTAGGTCTGAGCCTGGGCCTGGACCTGCAAGGCGGCAGCCACCTCGTTTACGAAGCGGACTTGCGAGACCCCGAGACCAACGAACGGTTGGAGGTCACCGAAGACCAGATGGAGTCGCTTAAGCGCACGATCGAGCGACGCGTCAACTCGTCCGGTCTAGGCGAGCCGATAATTCAACTGCTCGACTCAGATCGACTTCTGATTCAACTTCCGGGCGTCACCGACCCGGAAAGGGCAAAGAGCCTGATCGGTGAAACGGCGCTTCTCGAGTTCAAACACAGGCAACTCGCGGTGCCCAGGGACATCGAGGAGATCACCCAGGACGACGTCTTGGGCATCACAGTGGACTTACTTGCGGACCCGGACGCGGCAACGACGACGGCGGCCGCGACATCCACTCCCGCGGCGGTGGATGACGATCCAGTGGTTCTGATGGTTGAGTTCAGCGAGTCCGGAGTGATCGAATTCCGGACCGTGCTCGACCGGTTGATGGACAGTTTCCTCACAGCCTCGGCCCAGCAGCAGACCGGTCGCATACCGCCGGTGCCAAGCCTCCTTGACGTCACGGTTGAGGGCGTTCAGCAGTTGAGATTCGACGCGACGGTGCTGACCATCGCGCCAATAGGAACGTCCACGACTTACGCGATCGGGTTCCCCGTCGATTCCGTGACCGGAGAGCCGCCGACAATCGAGGAAGCCAGATCGCAGGTTGGAGACGAAGCGAAGATCTTCTTCACCGAGATCCAGTCGTACGTCGACGAAGACATCGGGTTGACAGGAGAAAAACTCTCGCGAGCATTCCCGTCACAGCACGGAGGCTCGGGCGCTCCCATAGTGAACATCGAGTTCGACGACGAAGGCACGCGGATCTTTGGCAAGCTTACCGAAGACATCGTCATAAAACAGGAGGCGACCGGCCAATCGGACCAGATCGCAATCTTCCTCGACGACGAGGAATTGATTTCGCCTGTCGTGCAGACGGCGATCACGGCCGGCACCGCCATCATCCAGGGTCGCGATTTCACCCTCGAACGGGTAAGGGACATTTCGTTGCTTCTGGAATCGGGTCGTCTGCCAATTCCGATAACACTGATCCAAGAGCGCGACGTCGATGCGATCCTGGGCGAGGACTCGCTGGCCAAGAGCGTGGTGGCCGGCGCGGTCGGCCTGGGCTTGGTGCTGCTGTTCATGACGGCATACTACAGGCTGCCGGGATTGCTGGCGTCGATCGCCCTGATTATCTACGCGACCCTGGTGCTGGGGATCTTCAAGATGCTGCCGGTGACCTTGACGCTTTCAGGTGTCGCGGCGGCAATTCTGTCGATCGGCATGGCGGTCGACGCGAACATTCTGATATTCGAGCGAATGAAGGACGAATTGCGGGCAGGACGCACATTGCTTTCTGCAATAAATATCGGGTTCGACCGAGCATGGCCAGCGATCAGAGACGGCAACGTGTCCACGTTGATAACGTGCGGAATCCTCTTCTGGTTCGCAGATCAGCTTGGCGCAACCATCGTTCAAGGGTTCGCGGCAACCTTGGCGATTGGCGTGGTGGTGTCGATGTTCTCAGCGATCACCATCAGCCGAACACTGCTGCGATTAGCATCTATGACACGACTGACCCGAAGTCTCACGTGGTGGACGCCATCCGGGGCATCGGGATTACCGCAACAGGCGACTGCCGCCGAGCAGAGGAGCTAAGACGTGGACTTCGTAGGCAAACGAGGCTGGTTTTTCGTGACATCGTTGCTCGTGATAGCGCCGGGCATCGTATTCCTCATCATCGCGCCAGGGTTAAAGCCTGGCATCGATTTCACGGGCGGCTCGGCGGTCACGCTGGAATTCCAAGATGACGTGACCCAGACGCCGTTGCGTGAAGAGTTGGCCGATTTGGGTTACCCGGACGCGACCATCCAAAAGCTCGAATCGAACACTTTCTTCATCCGAACCAAGGAACTAAGCGGCGCCGCCAAGGAATCGATGATTGCCAGTCTTGAGTCGACGCTTTCGCCCAGCGGAGTGCTGGAGTTGTCCTTCTATCTGGTGTCTCCCGTGGTTGCCAGCGAAACCGTGCTCAACGCCGTGTACGCCGTCCTGGCTGCGGCGGTCGGCATATTCTTCTATGTGTGGTGGGCGTTCAGAAACGTGCCGAGCCCGTTTCGCTACGGCCTGGCGGCGATCGCCGCTCTCGTGCACGATGCCGTGATCGTGATCGGCATCTTCGCGATACTCGGCGTGGTTGCGGACATCGAAGTCGGCACCATGTTCTTGATCGCCATCCTGACCGTGATCGGATACAGCGTCAACGACACGATCGTTGTCTTCGACAGAATCAGGGAGAACGTGCTCACGTACCCGAACAGGGAACTGGCGGAAGTGGTCAACCTGAGCATATCCGAGACCATCGGACGCTCGCTCAACACCAGCCTCACCCTATTGTTCACATTGATGGCGATGATACTGTTCGGTGGCGCGACCATCAGGGAGTTCCTGCTGGTGCTTCTGGTTGGCGTGGTCGCCGGAACCTATAGCTCGATCGGACTGGCCAGCCAACTCTTGGTCTCATGGGAGTACGGCGACCTGAGACGGATCTTGGGCCGACGGAGCAGCGAAGCAGCGGCAACGGCCTAGCGCGGGCGTGTGTCAATCCGTAGGGGAGGGTTTCAAGCTCTCCCGCCTTGTTTCGAGGGCATGAGCGGTCTCAGCGCGGGTACGACCTGCTTGCTTGCACTGCGGTAGCGTGTTTCCATGCGACGTGACGGTAGGGTTTCAAACCCTACCCTACAGCAATACCCGACACATCGGCATCCTAGCTTTGCCGGAATCTGTCGAGCCAAACACTGCGCTAAGGGACCAGCACGACCCTTCCGAACGCTTGCCGCGACGTAACCAGGTCGAATGCAGTGCGAGCATCGTCCAGCGGGACTTGGTCGGAAACGACAGGCGTCACCTCGCCGGCGGCGACCATTCGGATCACCTCTTCGACCTGGGCTTTGCCTGCGCCCGAAGAACCCAGCACCGTCGCGTCTCGGAAGATCACCTCGGCCAGATTGAAGCTGACGCGATTGCCTTCCACCTCTCCCAACACAACCAATCTCCCGAACTGGGTCAGGCTTCGCAACGACGACGAGAACGTTGCGGACCCGACGGTGTCGACAACGATGTCCGCGCCCGCGTCCTCGGTCAATGCCAGTGCGATTTCGGAGAAATCCAACTCTCCGCCCAATACCACGCCGCCAGGCGCGTACGCCTCGAGGCTGTCGAGTTTCTCGGGAGACGAAGTGGCCGCCAGCACCTGACCGCCCAGGGCCGTCGCGATCTGGAGCGCGTGGACTCCCAGTCCGCCGCCCGCGCCAGTGACAAGCACGGTTTCCCCGGCGTGTGTTCGCGCCACGTCCTTCAACGCCTGCAGCGTGACCGCGATAGGGCAGGCAAGTACGCTGGCCGTTTCGAGGTCCACGCCATCGGGCAAGCGGACGAAGCACCTTTCGGGCAGAGTGACGTATTCGGCGAAGCCTCCGTTCACGCCGTGGCCCACGCCGCGACCGGTCTCGCACCGGTACTCGTGGCCTGCGACGCAACGTTCGCACTCGCCGCAGAACACGGTGAGATTCGCGACGACCCGGTCGCCTGGATTCAGCGCACTCGTTCCCGTGCCGGTTTGCTCGACCGTGCCCGCAATCTCATGCCCCAGAATGACGTCCGGATTTACCCCTCGACGGAGGAGGCCGCGCATGATCGCGACATCGTGGTTGCATAGCCCAGCCGAAGCGACCTTGACGAGCGCCTCACCCTCTCCCGGTGTCGGGGTGTCGACCTCGCGCACTTCCAGGTCGGGGTCCTCGCCTGGGGTGTTCACGTATAGAGCTCTCAATTCGATCCCTCCTGGCGATGGGTTCGGATTTACACGTTAAGCAGCGAGTCTTGAACTCGCCTCTGAGGACAGCCTCTCACAACTGTTCTTGGCTCAAAGACTCACCACGCCATGGTGTCAGTCGCCGATTTCCGTCCTCGCGGGCAAATGTTCGGCAACGACGCTGATAGTGTCAGCCATCGTGCGCGACCGGTCCACGGTCTCGGGCGACTCGTCGGCAAATGGCGTCGAGGTCAGCAGCCGGAACATCTCGGCCGCGCCTTGATGGAGATGCGGGGTCACGCCGCTCGCTTCGAACGTAGCCGCGATCTCCTCCATCTCGCCGATCCAACGACCCGCGTTCGAAGGCAGGCGAGGCACACTGGCTCGAGCGCGATTCAAGGTTTCAGCCTGGCTGAATGCCAGCTCCGAAGCGAGTTCGTCCGACAGGCCGAGAGATTCGGCCGCGGTCAGCATCGCCACCAACAGGGCGGAAGTCCCCTTGGTGAACGACGCATAGCACATCTTAATGCCGGATGCGCGGCCCACCCCGCCGCCGATGTCGCGAACAGCGATGCCTTTGCCGTCGAGTTCCGCCATTAACGACGAGTGTGGCCCTGAGCAGTAGAAACGCGGCACTGCGCCTCGTGCGGGAGAGCCGCCGATGATGCCGCCGTCGATGAATCGCGACCCCGCACCCGTGATTGTCGCGTCGATCTCACGAGCCGTCTGGGGAGACACCGCGTTGCAGTCGGCGTAGACGGCGCTGGCCCCGACGGCGCTCGCGGCGTCCGCGAAGGCGCGAGCGGTCGCTGCCGCCTGCGACGGCACGAGGATGGACAGCACGAGGTCTGCCTGAGCGGCCAAGTCTCCGAGGTCCGGCACGTCTCTGATTCCGCCTTCCTCGGCCAGGGCTCGCGTCCGGTCGCTACGACCAGTCAAACAAGTGATTACATCGAACCCGTTTTCGCCCAGCGCCTTGCCCACGCCGTGGCCCATGTCGCCCGGGCTCAAAATCGCGATCGTCTTTATCGTCATAGGTGTTTCATCTCCATTGTCGGGCTGCGCCTAAAGATGCGCATCGAAGATTGTCCGATTATAGGTCAGCGAGATCGGGTAGGCAAAGTTAGAGTCGCACAAGCGCTGAGAATACTGGAGAAATTCGCGACGGCCCAATACAATTTCCGTTGGGCCGGCGTCGGAGACGTCGCTGACTTCAGAATTCGATCACTTCATTGCCAGATCCCTGGATCCGATTCGCGGAAAATTCAGAACGGAGTATGGAAAATGAGAGTCGGTGCACACGTTTCCACGGCGGGAGGACCCGCGACGGCATTCGATCGCGCCGTCGACATCGGGGCTGAAGCGGTGCAGATATTCGCGTCGTCGCCACGCGCCTGGCGATTCAGGAAACCGTCAGACGAACAGGTAGCGGAGTTCCGTTCGCGGTCGGTCTCGACCGGCGTCGGGCTGGCGTTCATACACGGCAGCTACCTGGTTAACGTCGGCGGATCGCCGGACATTCTGGAAAAATCGATCGAATGTCTGGTCGAGAACATGAACGCCGCCACCGCACTGGGTGTCCCCGGCGTCATCTTTCACGGGGGAAGCCATAAGGGTAAGGGCTTCGACGGCGTGCTCGACCAGGCCGCGGGCGCCTTGAAAGAAGTGCTCGACCGGACGTCGGAGGAGACCTGGCTCATCATCGAAAACAGCGCTGGGATGGGCGCCCACATCGGGGCATCGTTCGCGGAGTTGGGCAGGCTGGTGGCCGCGATCGACAATGACCGAGTGAAGATCTGCCTCGACACGCAACATTCGTTCGCCGCTGGCTACGACCTCGCCAATGCCGAAGGAGTTGCGACGGCCATGGCCGAGTTTGATCGTGAGATCGGGCTCGAACGGCTCGTCGCCGTGCACGCCAACGACACCAAGATGGAGCTCGGGTCCGGGGTCGACCGGCACGAAAACATCGGAGACGGCTTCATCGGCCTGGACGGATTCGAAGCAATCATGGCGCACGAAGCATTCCGCGACGTCCCGTTCCTGCTGGAAGTGCCGGGCCCGGAGAAGAAAGGACCCGACCGCGAGAACGTGGAGAGGATCAAGGCGATACGTGACAGGCTGGGCATTTCTGTTGATGCTCAGTGACCGTGTCGAAACACCCTCCTGAGCGTTGACTGGCCCATCCCGGGATTCCACCGACCGTGGCCGTGTTTCTCCCCATCGCTGGCTCAGACCCGGCCATCAACATGATTCCAACCCCAGTGCATGGAGAACGATCAGCGTCGGGCGCTTATTTATCCAACGTGGTCCTAACAATTCGAGCCAACTCAGCGGGCGCAAATGGCTTTTTTAGGAAGGTGACATCGTTGCTGCTCATTTCTTGCTGAATAGTCTCGTCATCCGAGTAACCGGATGTGAAGATGATCTTGATATTTGGATGGGCGGCTGTTATTTGGTTCGCCAACTCTCTGCCGCCCATGAGAGGCATTACGAGATCTGTGACCATGACGGCTATCTCACCGTCCGAGTAAGTTTTGGCGATCTGGAGGGCGTCGGATCCGTTAGCGGCTACCAGCAACTTGTAGCCCTGTCGTCTAAGTGATCTCACCGCGACCTCTCTGACCAGCGGCTCGTCCTCGACGATGAGTACAGTTTCGACGCTGACGGTCTACAGTGCACCTTCATCTATAACGACCCGTTCCGGGGTAGAGAGGTGTCTACGAATCCGGGCGAAGAACTTAGGCCCGGCACTAAATTGGACTGGGACTTCTTGGAGCCCCGTAACCTGCTCGTGGGCTCCCCAGACCACGTGGCAGAGAAGGTTCACGAGCTTCAGGAGATATGCCATCTAGAATACCTACTTGCGGCTTACTCCCACACCGGGATGCCTCAAAAGAGAACCCTCCGTAACCTGGCGCTTTTCACCACCAAGGCGATGCCCTTGTTCAGTGAACTCCCCGAAGGCCCTGTTGGAGAAAGTTACCAATCGTGACGGGTCTGCCCTAGTGCTTGTAAACGAGCAGGATCTGGAGAAAGCAAATCAGCCTCCGCCTGATGGGCATGAGGCTGACGTGTCGTGTTCGTGGTGGAGACGGGGGAGGGTCGAAGCACACCTTGAACACGGAGCGCCGGTCGTGCTGTCAGCTTAGCTTTCCTCAATCAAGCTGCCCTAAACTGCGCGAACGAAGGCAGAGGCTCCGACGACCACCGCGCCGACGACGATTACCAATACGCGATCGGGCCGGCGATTGTCGCCATTCCCTTCCGCGGATTCAGAAGAAGCTGCGTCAACGCGGGACTATATCACCGTTAACCACCCCTGAGCCTCGGATCTAGCAGGTCTCTTATAGCGTCGCCGAACATATTCACACTATATACGACTACAGTCAGGCAGACTCCAGGCCAAAGGGCCAGCGTTGGTTTCATGTCTATGTACCTGCGCCCTTCACCGCTGAGCATTCCCCCCCAGCTAGGAACTTCAAATGGCAGGCCAAACCCAAGGAAGCTCAGGCCAGCCTCGGCCAGGATCGACGATCCTACAGTAATACTGTATATGACGATTATGGGGGCCATGATATTGGGGATAATGTGACGTCTCATGGTTGTAGCATCAGTGCTACCGATCGCCTTTGCCGCCAGAAAATAGTCATTCTCCTTTATTCCAATGACGGCACTTCGTACTACTCTTGACCAACCGATGCCACTCAACACGCCTATCACAAGTATTATCTGTAACATGCCCCGTCCCATAATGGACATTATAGTCAACAGTATGAGTAGAAACGGAAGGGAGATCCATGCATCAACAAATCGCTGCAGTATGATGTCAAACTTGCCGCCAAAATATCCTGAAGGGACACCTATTGTTGTGGCGATCGCTACAGTGACGGTAGTGGCCCCAAGGCCGACGATTAGTGAGACGCGGGCCCCGTAGATAAGGCGGCTGAGGATATCTCTTCCCGCCTGGTCTGCACCTAACAGATGCTTCGATGATGCTCCCGCAAACCTGTCAAGTATCTCCATCTCATCCATCTCATAGGGAGCCACGACATCTGCAAAAATCCCGCAGAACAACAGAACCAAAACTATTGTTCCCCCGATAGCTCCCAATGGCTTGTCCCGTCCTAGCCTGACGACGAAATCGGCTAAGGCGTGGTGCCTCTTCGTTCCGGCTTCTAGTAGGGTCATATCTCTATGCTGACTCAACTTTTCGGCTGGGCTACCTGTAGCGGACTCGAGGGTCCAAGAAGGCATAGGATAAATCTATGAATAAATTCGCTCCCACTACTCCGGTAGCGATAACCAGATTTATTGCAGCGACGAGGGTATAATCTCTCACCTGCAGCGCGTCGATCATGAGACGTCCTATCCCGGGCAAGGCGAAGATCTCCTCTACGATGACGGCTCCTCCGACCAGCACAGGCAACTCTGATCCTGCTATGGTTACCACTGGAATCAACGCGTTCTTCAACGCATGCCTGATAATTATAATCCGCTCCCGCAATCCCTTTGAATAAGCAGTCCTGATGTAGTCCTGTCTTAGCACCTCCAGCATCATCGTGCGAGTCATTCTCATAGTATTACCAGACATCGCCATAGCTAGAATGAAAGATGGGATGAGGAATGTTTTAATGTGACCCACCGGGTCCTCGGTAAAAGGGATCAGGTCTATAGGCGGCGTCCACCCCCACCAGATGGAGGGGTAGAGTATTACCATCGTTGCTATCCAGAAGCTCGGCAGGGCTATGAAAATAATACCAATGCTACGTCCAATATAGTCGCCGACACTATCCTGGCGAATTGCCGAAAAAACACCTATAGGTAGGCTTATCAACATCGCCATTACGAGGGCTAGAAGACCGAGTTCGACAGTTGTGGCCAATCTACCGAGAATTATCGGCGTCACCGGCAGCCCAGAGTCCAGAGAAATACCCAGGTCACCGTGCAGGAGTATGTCGCGTATCCAGCGACCGTACCGAACATATGCCGGTACGTCCAGACCGAGGTGGCGTTCCAATACTTCGCGGTCGACAGACCCGCCCATGACAACGACTCTTTGCATGATACTGTCTATTATGTCGCCCGGCACAAGACGCAGCATCGTAAATACTATGACTGAGATCATGAAAAGAGTAGGTATAATTAACAGTGATCTTCTGATCAAGTAGCGAAACATGTCAGGCTCAACCGGACATACAGTTCAGGACCACGTAATTTCCAAAAGCATTTCTTGTTTTACCTCCTCTCGAGCGCACATCACCCCTATTTTGTATCCTTATTCCTATCATCCTTTGAGCAAAGTTGGGGCCCTTAGACAAAGAATGAAGGGGGCAGCAAGCCCCCTTCATTCTTTGAATCGCAGTTGTCCCGGAGAGCTATGCCCTCTAATTTCCCATCTCTTTCTTCAGCTCCTGGTCAACCCACATGTATTGCAAAATAGATACCAAGTGCTCAATAGCGGCTCCCCATTGATGATCGCCCTTGAACCAAGGTTGTCTGATCGAAGATTGAGGAGCCAAAGGAAGGGCTAGTGTCCACATTTCCTTGATGTAGTGCTGGTCCATCTCTCTGATTAATGGATTCATCTCTTCGTTGCTAGTAGCCAGCGCTATTTTGTCCATTATGGCGTTAAACTCTGAGTCAGTAACCCCGTGATAAAGACCCGGATCTCCATAATAACGATACCGGATGGAAGGATAAGGATCTACGTTGAAGTGTCGACAACAACCGGCGGTCATGCCTCCATGAGTTCCCGCGCTGAGTCGGTCCTGCATTACACTGCTATCTGCCACTGAATTAACCGTGATATCAACCCCAATCTTATCAAAGTAGCTTGTTACCAACTGGGCAAGGTCCACATCATGACCCCAAGCCGTACTTACATCCCAGCCGGCTTTAAATCTAATGCCGTCCGCATCACGAGGATATCCAGCATCATCAAGCAACTTCTCGGCCGCAAGAGGGTCATACTCGTACTGCCATTTAACGTCTTCAGACCAGTCAGCATAAGCGGACTGCGCGCCATTGGTATACGAAGTAACATACCCCCAGGGTGTTGAGTCTCCATTGCCTCCATAATAGGCAAAATTAAGTTCCGTGAGGTTAATCGCCTTCTGCATGGCAATGCGCACATTCTTGTCATTGTAGGGCGGCTTGTCCATCCGCATGGTGGGGGTTGTACCTGCGCCACCTTTCACGTCCACTTTGGTCAGTTCAGGGTTGGTTCGCACGAGGCTGGTTATTTCGGGGTAAGTAAGGTCCCAATACAGCGACCCCATTGCAACCTTACCGGTACGTAGCGCTGCCAGCATCAGCGATTTATCTGGCATGACTACATACTTAATCTCGTCGATATAGGGTAGGCGATTGCCTGGATGTTGCGGGTCGAAATTCCAGTAGTTGGGATTCTTGGTGTATGTCGTGGAGGAACCAGGCACATGCCCAGTGATCTCATAAGGGCCTGTGCCGACGACATGCTCCCAATTCGTCATGTCACCATGCTCTTCGATGACTTCAGGAGGCACAACGAGATTACCTAAACATACATTTGGGCATACCAGCGAGTCTAAGGTGTCGAGGGCGGGAGTGTGAGTCTTAACAACTAGCGTAAATTCATCGGTAGCCTCCACAGATTCCATTGGCACATTGCCTACCTTCCACCAACCAGGACCTTTTTCGGCTTCGGCAAAGCTGCCTAGTGCCATATTCCGTTGGAAGGTAAATTCAATGTCGGAGGCAGTTAGCTCCCGACCGTTCATCGG
>DCWO01000067.1 GCA_002328865.1 Dehalococcoidia bacterium UBA2160
ACATAATCGTTGCACATCCACAATTAGCCGTCCATACGTTGACACTGACCAGCGTCGGGATTAAACTCGCTCAGAGGCGAATTCACACCCAGTTTGGTGCTGCCCGCCAATCCACAGGAGCCCGCGCGTTGGACTCAACTGACAGCAACTCTCAGGCGCCGAATCTTACGGGCGGAACCGATAGGCCGATGCTGCTGATGCAGGGCGGTCCCAACTCGGGCGAAACCATCGCCTTGAGCACCAGCCACACCACGCTCGGACGTCACTCCGAGAACGATGTCGTGTTCGACGAGCCCCTCGCGTCTCGGCGGCACGCCGTCATCATGGAGACGGGAGCCGGGTTCTCCATTCGTGACCTCGGCAGCACGAATGGCACCTACCTCAACGACCAGCGGATCGGCGAAAACGACCAGCCGATCGAAAACGGCGACGTCATTCGCCTGGGAGGCGGAAGCATCACCGCCGTCTTCACCGAAGGCGGAGGCAGGACGATGAGGCTCTCAACCGTTGGTCCGCCTGTCACCGACGTCGTGGTGGACGCCAGGGCGCGTCAGGTCTACGTCAGAGGCGATCGTCTCGAATCTCCGCTGACTCGGAAACAGTTCGATCTGCTGATGCTGTTGGAGGGCCGCAAGGGTGAGGCGGTGAGCCGCGACGAGATCGCAAACTCGGTTTGGCCGGAACGGCCCCAGGGCGATGTAGGCAACCACGAAATCGAGCAATCTGTGCGACGCGTTCGAGTTCGGATTGAAGAAGACCCTTCGAACCCCATCCTACTTATCACCGTGCGGGGTTACGGCTACAGGTTGAACTGAGCGGCGTCTCCGATCTACATCCCTGACCCGATGGCCCTCGCCGCCGCCAGTTACGGGTCAGCGCCCCTTTCGTTCGAACTCCGACCTGAACTCCGATTGACCACGGTATCCCTTGTCGTCTGTGAGCGCACCGGTTAGTATCATTGTCGCCCGTTTCCTGAATCCCAGTGAAATGACCATGCTTGTCGACTGACGAAAGGACATCCCGGTTGGGCTTGATGAACCAGATGAGCCGCCTGCCCACTCGTGCTCGGGGCGTGTTCTATGGTTGGTGGCTCGTCGGGATTGCCGGGTTCGTCATGGTGATATCGACCACGCCGATGTTCCACGCGATAGGCCTCTGGTTCGTCGCCCTCGAGAGCGCTTTCGGCTGGAATCGGGCAGAGTTGTCCGTCGCCTTCGCTCTGACAAGAGTCGAAGGCGGGTTGCTTGGTCCGATCGAGGGATACCTGACCGACCGGCTCGGTACTCGGAAGCTGGTGTTCATCGGCCTGACGATCATGGGGATCGGCCTTCTGATGCTGGGGCAGGTCCGGTCGCTCTGGATGTTCTACGTCGCCTATCTGGTGATGGCTCTGGGGCAGGGAATGGGGAGCTGGCTGCCCCTCACCACCATGCTCAACAACTGGTTCAACCGCAAACGAGCCACGGCAATGGGGTGGTCGAATTCGGTGAGCCGGCTTGGCTCTCTCGCTCTGATACCGGCAATCGCGTGGGGCATCGATCCCGAGGCGGACAACCTGGGCTTCAGGGCCACGGCAACCATCCTCGGCGCTTTCGTCATCGCCGTGGCGTTCCCCGTGTCAAGGCTGATAAAGAATCGACCGGAGGAGCACGGTCTGCTCCCCGACGGCGACGAACCGATCGAGTTCGACGATCCGGCTGACGGCTCGACAGGCGCAAGAGCGGCCAGGGCTGCGCTCGCTCAGATCGACTTCACCGTGAAGCAGGCTTTGCGGACCTCGGCATTCTGGTACATTTCGATCGGCCACGGGCTGACGTCGATGGTGCTCATCGCCATGATGGCTCATCTGGCGCCGTTGTTGACCGACCAAGGCCATTCGTTGCAGACAGCTTCGTACGTTGTCACGACCTACACCGCCGTGTCCATGGTCTTCCAGCTCGTGGGTGGCTACATCGGAGACAGGGCGCCGAAGCGTGTGGCGCTGTTTGTATTCATCATGATCCAGGCAACTGCTGTGTTTGTGTTGACCTTCGGGAGCGCGACGCTGGCCACCGCGTATATCTTCGCCGTGTTGTTCGGAATCGGCTTCGGCGGCCGCAACCCGCTGACCACGTCGATCCGCGGGGACTATTTCGGCCGGCGGTCGTTCGGAAAGATCATGGGAGTCTCGCAGGTTCCGATGAACGTTCTGCTCCTGATCGCCCCAACCTTCGCCGGCGTGATGAGAGTCATTCAAGGCGACTACATCTTCGCGTTCGCCGTGCTAGGAGTGTTCAATCTGTTTGGCGGAGTTCTTTTCCTGATGGCCCGCCAACCAGCGCCGCCGGTGATCGAACAACCTCGCGAGGCGCCCGCGAACGTCACAGGAAACACGACCAACTCGGACTCGTAACCAAGATTCCGCTTGGCCGTTTTAGGAGTCGGTTCGCTACTCGACTATTCGGAACATGTGCTTGGCCGACGGCTCCAACAACGCCGGCGGAATCGGCTGAAAATCGCCCTGCTCGTGGGACCAGAGCAGGCGAATGTCGGAGGGCGGGCTTGACGACATGTACTCGACCCGGATGGGGTGGTCGCCGGGCCTGAGCCGGATGTCGGGTCTGGCCGCGTCCGAGCCGGTGGCCGCGTGGGTGGCGACCATTGCCCCGTCGATGAACAGCTTCACCGACCCAGAGCCTGCGACCCTGAAGTTGTACTCTCCCGGAAGCGCGTTCTTCAGCGTTCCTCGCCAGATTGCCAGTGACGGCTCCGCGACAGGCGGCTCGTAGTAAAACACATCCATCGAGGGCGTGATGTGAGCTTGATCCGGAGTCTCCCGTTCCTCGTCGCCCGCGTAGAACAGGCCCGCCAACCCCATTGGCCTCACGGAACCGCGGTACAGATTCCCGAGAGGTATCGGCGTCATCTCGCCTTCGGGCGGCCGCCAGAGCAACCGTACTGCTCCTCGCGGGTCAAGAGCTGTTCCCCGGATAGACAGCGCGTGGAGCCCGACGCTCGGGACGATCGTTATCTCTCTCCGGCTATGATCGAGGATGATTTCACCGTCCAAGGTGACGGTGTCTCCAACGTCCCCTTCCAGGCGGAACGTGTATTCCCCTGTCTCTACGGCGTGAATGCTTCCTTCCAAGAACACTTGGTATGGATGCGGGATAGGCGGTCCCATTCCCACATGCCAGGTTGAGTCCTGAATGACGTCGTCTACTCCGGTTTCCGATCCATCCCCGTTGAGGTAGGAGACCCGGAGCCCTTGCCGGTCTGCGAGTTGCTCCGCGCTGATCTTGATCGAGTAGAATAGTATCTCGTTTCCTCCGGGCGCCCGGATCTCCTCGAATTGGGCTTCGGGATAGTAAGCCCTCATGGTTTCGAAGAATCCGGTCTCGCGAGGTTCCAAGTAGATGGACGCGCCCCGCCAAACCTTGGCTGAGTCGATCGGGATGCGGAGCGGAGCATCGATAACTTGAAGACGCGGATGGTCAGCCAGCAAACCGGTGGTCAGCCCGTACAGGTACTGTCGCGAAATCCATAGCGTGTAACCGCGCCGCTGTTGGGCATTCATGTCTCGAGCCATCAACGTTTCGTCCGTCGAGAATGCCGCGTACACTTTGGGGTCGTTGGCTTGGTCGTCGAAGTAGGTGTCGACGTTGTCGTAGGCAATCAGACTGAGCAAAATCAAGATGGCCGGTGTCGCGGCTCGTCGGACCCAGATCCACGGCGCCTCTCGCCCGGCTCTCCAAGCAACGCCGATTGCCAGAGCGGCCAGCGCTGCCGTTGCCGGAATGACGGTGATGGATCGCAGCGACTGCGGCGCCTCCCACGGAACGGTTAGCACGCCGGGCGCCACCATGAAAAGCATCCAGAACGGAAGACTGAACAGCGCCACGTCTCGCCATCGCCACAGCGCGATGCCCAGTCCCAACAACATAAACAAGCCGGTCAGGTAGTCGAGCATTGGCGCGTCGGGCAGGTTGTGGCGCGGGTTGGGGTCGCCGCGTTCATTGAACATCATCACGTGCTTGGCCAGGCTGGTTTTGATCTGTGACGCAATCTGGTCACGTGGAACGATGTTGAACACTGCCGCGGCTCGAGTTCGATCGAAGAACAGATCTGAGTCCTCAATTGCGACCTGGACCACCGGCGCCGCAACGGCCAATGCGACGACAGCCATGACCAGCGCCCGTCCGATCAGCAGCCGCATTCCGGGCCGTTGCATCACGAGATGGTGCAGCAACATGAAGCCGACCACCAGCGGGAACATGCGCAGAGACGCGTACAGCCACATGCCTAATCCAAGCGACGCGCCGGCGAATCCGTAATCCAAGACCCTGCCCGACCGCAAGGCGCGCAACGTCAGGTACGCGATCAGCGCTCCGGCGAAGGGCGCCGTGATCCCGTGCATCCCGATGCGGCTCCAGTTCAGGTCCCACCGCATCACGGCCACAAGAAAGGCTGCCAAGAGTCCGATCCGCCCGCCGAACGCCAGTCGTGCGAATAGGAACGTGGTCACAATTCCCGCCAACCCGAACGCCACGGCGACGACCCGACCGGTTGTCATCGCCGTGCCTGTCAGCTTCACCAGCGCCGCGATGGGGAGGAGGAACAGCGTCGGCAGGTTGGTGGACGGTGCGTATACGGCCGTGTTCCCCGGGTCGCGGGCTATCTCGCGCGCTTCGAGAAGGTTGTCGGCTTCGTCGAACCAGAGCCCCGCTGGGGTTTGTTCGAGGTTGTACAACCTCAGCGCTAGGGCCAAGGCCAATATTCCCGCCAGCAGGACCCAAGGCTTCAACGTGCTCAGCGGCACTCGCAAGCCGCCCTCTGCACGAAACTTTTGTGAGAGGGCGACATATCGATTCTCAAGCGCCGGAAGGGCTGCCAACAAGACCACGACCGATGCCCCGAAGGAATACCAGGCCAATGTCAGGCTCTCGGGGTCATCCAGGCCGAATCCGCGAATGGAGACGAGCATGAGTCCGGCGCTGACGAATATCGCCCAGATGCCGAGCTCGGACTCAAGGGACAGCCCCGTCCGCCATCGTCGAACGCGAGCCGCAAGGGATAGGGCAGGCACATCGGCGACCGGCTGAGCGTCGGTCGAAGGGGGGACGTTGCTCGACCGGGAGCCGCTGCGCGCGGTGTCCATGGCTTGGGTGAGCGGTCTGCGGACGACGGACAGGGTCATGGCGGCGACGGCAACGACCAAAGGGGCGACGGCCCATTTCAGGTTGCCGTCTCTGATGAAATACTGTGCAAGTCCACCCAATGCCAGCGCCGACGCCACCAAGACGAAACGGATAGCTCCCCCCGATGTGTGAAGCATTTTGGAGCTCTTCACGTCGGGAGTTCGGTTTTCGCTACGCCCGCTTCGTAGAGGTCGCTGATCTCCGCGTCGGAGAATCCCGCCTCGGACAGGATCTGACGTGTCTGCTCTCCCAACAGAGGCGTCGCCAACGCCACTCCGCCCGACCGGCCTGAGAACTTGACCAGGTTGGCGGCAAGGCTGAGGCCACCAAGGTTCGGGTGCCTCAGATGTGAGATCAACCCGTTTTCGGTCGGCTGCGGCTGGTCGAAGAACGCATCGTCGTAGGTTCCGACGACGGGCGCACTGGGCACTCCAGCGTGGCCAAGGGCGCCGAGCACATCTTCGACGGTTCGAGAACCGATCGCATCTTGCAATCGCGCAACGAGAGCCGATTGATTCGCGGTACGCGATTCGCGGGACTGGAACCGCGCATCTGTGAGCAGATCCACGATGCCCGATGCTTCGCACAGCGGGCCCCAGTGGCGTTCGTCATCGGCTGCCATATAGAGCCATCCGTCTTTCGCATGGTATAGGCGTCGGAGCGCGCTCACGCCGTAATGCTCGCCGTCAGTAAGGACGCGTGCTGGTTTGTCGGCCGCACGCATGAATCCGTCCGCGCCCATCATGATGCCGCCGCTGAGGAGGTTTGTGTTCATTTTTTGGACGATTCCGTATCGCCGGCGGACGTACAGCGCGAGCGTCGCCCCCAGAGCGCCCATTGCGCCTGCGGTGTAGTCGGTGGGAGCCAAGATCCCCAGGAACATCGGAGGCCCTTTGCCGCCCTGCTCCCGCTGCAGACCCGTGATCGCCTGGGCCAGCGGGTCGACGCCTGGCCTGTGCGCGTACGGGCCGGTCCATCCGTATGCGGTCACGTGCGCCTCGATCAACTCAGGGTTCAGTTCCGCCAGTGAATCGCTGTCCAGACCCATTCGATCGGTTGCACCAGGCCTCATGTTGGCCAGGAGCATGTCGGCGTTGGCGGCAAGGCGACGCGCCACGTCCCGTCCCTGCGGAGTCCGCGTGTTCACCGAAATCGACTGCTTGTTGGCGTTGTAGAACAGGAATCCTGCCCATCCGGAGGGTCGCGAAATGTCTCCGTCCAGCGATTCGAACTTGATCATTTCAGCTCCGAGGTCGGCGAGCAGGCGCCCCGCGATCGGACCGGCGATCACGTTCGTGACCTCGAGGATGTTCACGCCCGCCAATGGAAGCGACTTCATGTCGTCGCGAGCGGCTCCGTCTTGTTCTTGCTGTTCATCAGAGCCGGCGACATCCGAAGAGCTCAAGCTGTCGAGCACGTCGTCCAATCCGACAGCCTGAGCCGGCCTCGGACCACGAACTCGACCGGGAGTCTTCGAAAGCCGGATAGGAACGCCAGCCAGCGTGGTCTTGCCAAATACGGGGTCGTCGAGCTCCATCGCCATGTCGTTGTACAGGATCTGCGGGTCATTCAGCGCCTCCTGGGCCGTCCCTGAACGCGCGGAGGGCACGTCGGCGGCCTCGAACAACTCTTGCCACTCGGCGGCAGGCCTGGTCTTCATGACGTCGGCCACCATGTTGAACAGCCTGAGCCGCGCCTCTTCGTTTTGGGGCATCCTGCCGTCGCCGAACTCAGGGTCCGTCATTTCGTGAGCGATGCCCATCACGGCGGCCGCCAGGTCCACGAAACCGGAATGGATGCACCCGAGTTGAAGCCACTCGCCGTCGGCGCACTCGAACACGCTGTAGAACGGTCCGCCTCCTTGCGGTGAACTCATGCGGAACGATCTTGATTGCAGCTTGTCCGCTCGCACCCTGGGCGAGTACAACAGCGCCCCAGCCATCAGAGAGGTCTCAACCTTCGTGCCTCGCCCCGTCTCTTCTCGCTGGTAGAGCGCGGCCACGATGCCGATGGCTGCCAGCAATCCTGCGCCGACGTTGGCGACCGGATGCATGACGTGGATCGGGCCGTCTCTGAACGACGGCTGGCTGGCCAGCACGCCCATGCGGGCCAGCACCAGGTCGGGGTCGGCTGGCTCGCCGGCCAAAGGTCCGACCTGTCCGTAACCTGTGATCGAGCAATGAATAAGTCTGGGACTGTTCCACTTCAAGCCGTTCAACAAGGCGCCGGCGGATCCAGTCGAGTCAGGCGGACTGTCTTCCACGACCACGTCCGCCGATGCGGCAAGCCGGTCGAGGGCCCCTCGATCTGAAGCGATGTTGGCAGTCACGACCTCCTTGCCTCGGTCCCAGAGAGCGTAGATGGGCTCGGCGCGGACCACGGGCTGGCCTGGCTCGGTGACTCGGACGACGCGAGCTCCGTTGTCGCACAGGAACATGGTCGCCAGAGCCCCCGCCAAGCCGGTGCTCAGATCGAGCGCCAGGATTCCGCTCAGTGCGCTGTTAAGTTGGTTGTCGCTTGTGTCCGGGGACATGTACGCTCCGCGATCTGTTGGTTTCGAGGTGTGTGGCTCTCAGTCGCGACGTTTATTGTTGGCCGCATGCGGTCGGGTGTCAAGGTGTCGTCACAAAGCAAAACCCCGGACTTTCGAAAAGTCCGGGGTTCAGTGAATTCAGAATCCGGTCTACAGGCTAGTTGTCGTCGGCTGCCACGAGGGAACTCAGCCGGTCTCGCACGACGGCGCGCATCTGCTTGACTCGAGGGAGATTCGGGAACTGGCCGTCCTCTTCCTTCTTGTCGTAGATCTTGTCGCCATCGACGTACACCTGAAGAATGCCGGCGTCGCCGGGGGTAAGCTTAAGTGCTACGTCCTTGCCGCCTTCGGCAAAAAACTCGGAGGCCATCCAGGCCGCCGTACCAAAATGCGCTCAAGGAACGCAGTAGATGATCTCAATCTCGAACTTGCCTTCACCAGCCATAGGTGTCTCCTCCTGAACTTGCGTCCTCGACCCGCTCCCAACACACACTCGCCAGAATCCCGCCGGTCGATGTCGCTAACCTTATCAATCGACAGTACCATACGGCATTTTAGGTGTCAATCATGTCGAGAACGGACGCCATGTGCGCGAGTTGGCGATCTCGCGTCCCTACTCAGGCGTGATCGAACGCGAAGACATCACTCCTTTGCCAGTATCTCTTTGAGCACCAGCTTGGCGAGCTCCTTGTCCAGCGGCTGGTTGTTTGCGCCGCATTTCGGGGAGTGGATGCAGCTTGGGCAGCCCGCCTCGCATGGGCACTCCGAGATGACCTCGTAGGTGGCCTGCCAGAGGTCTTCGATGACGTCGTAGCCGCGTTCAGCGACCCCGACTCCGCCCGGATGGCCGTCGTGAACGAACACCTGCGCTTGGCCGGTGTCCGGGTGCAACGGCGTCGATATGCCTCCGATGTCGTTTCGGTCGCACAGCGCGAAGAGCGGCAGCAACCCGATCGCGGCGTGTTCAACGGCGTGCAGGCCTCCGGCTAGGTCCAGCTTGTTTTCAGTGATGAACCCGAGCGTCTCGGGCGGTACGTCGAACCAGAACGCGATGGTGTCGTAGCTCTGAGGCGGCAGGTCCACGAACTCCTCGCCCAGGTTCTCGTCCGTGTAGTGCGACTTGCGCCTGAAGCCGACCACGTGCGTCGACACGTTGACCTCGCCCAGGTGGATGGTCGTGCGCCCGGCCTGCTTGCTCTTGAACGTGTTCAGGACGCGGGTCTCAGTGTAGTCGCGGACCACCGTGTAGAACGGGGCGTCCGACTTATCGGCATAGGCCGTGTGCGACTCTAAATCGAGGTCCTTGATCAGGTACGGCTCGCCCTGATGGAGGTATATCGCGCCCGGGTGGAGCTGCATGAACGCCGTCTCTTCGGACACCGTCTCGAGGATCGCGCCGCTGTCCTCTTCGACCAGCGTATAGAAGTCCGACGACGCGGAGCGTATGTTCACCTGTTCGGCTGGGTATGCGACCTCGGGCTGCAGGTGCCATCGGTCGGATTGCGTGTGCATGAACCGGTCTTCCTGCAGCTCATCGGCGTACCACAGGAGGTCGGGGCCGAAAAACTCGGTGTCCGCCATCGTCAGAGGCGCCTCGTAGGCGGCGCAGAGCAGATGCGGCTTCAGGATGTACGGATTGGACGGCGATATCCGAGCGCTCTCGTGGCTCTTGCCGAAAAACGACTCCGGGTGACGCATCAAATACTGGTCGAGCGGATTGTCGTGGGCGATCATGACGCTGAGCGAGCGCTCGCCTCGGCGTCCGCTGCGTCCTGCTTGCTGCCATGCGCTCGCGATGCTGCCAGGGTAGCCGGTGATCAGAGTTGCGTCCAGGTTGCCGACGTCGACGCCAAGTTCCATCGCATTCGTCGTCGTGATGCCCAGCAGACGGCCTTCGAACAGGTCGCGCTCGATCCTTCTCCGGTCCTCGGGCAGGTAGCTGGCGCGGTACGGAGCGATGCGTTTTGCGACGATCGGGTGGGTCGGCTTGAGCTGATCGCGGACGTAGACGTAAATGAGCTCGGCGGTCCTGCGGCTGCGAACGAATGTCATGGTTCGGACGTGCTTGCGCAACAACTCCGAGAAGATCTGCGTCGCCTCGCCGTTTGTGCTTCGGCGGCTCCCCTGGGCCATGTCGATCATCGGTGGATTCCAGAAGACGAAGTCCTTGCCGCCGTAAGGGGAACCGTCCTCTTCGATGACCTCGAATGGCAGGCCAACCAGCCGTTCGGCGTGCTCTGCGGGGTTGGCGATCGTCGCGGAGCACAAGATGAACTGCGGTTCGTTGCCGAACGCCCTGCACAGCCTACGGAGCCGCCGCATGACGTTCGAGACGTGTGAACCGAACACGCCGCGGTACACGTGGGCTTCGTCAACGACGACGTATCGCAAACCTCGCAGGAACTGATGCCAGGCGCGATGGTTCGGCAGGATGCCAAGGTGAAGCATGTCCGGATTGGAGATCACGACCTGCGACAGCCGGCGTATGCTCGAGCGATCCTCCGACGGCGTGTCTCCGTCGAAAATGCCATGCCGGACCCTGCGCTCCTCGGGGATCAGAGCGGCCAGCTTCTTCTCCTGATCCTGGGCGAGCGCTTTGGTCGGGTACAGGTAAAGCGCACGCGCCGACCGGTCGGTCAGCAATGCGTCGATCACAGGGAGGTTGTAACACATGCTCTTGCCGCTGGCAGCCGGGGTCGCCACGATAATGTTGTGCCCCTGCCGGAGCGCATGCACGGCTTCGACCTGGTGGGCATAGAGTGAAGCGACGCCGGTCTCGTCCAGCTTCCGGTAGAGCCGCTCGTCGAGGGGAGGATCGACTTGCCCAGTCATTGCGTCGCGGACGGGTATCTGCTCGACGTGCACCATCTGGTCCTGGTACCAGAGCAGACTTTCGAGATGTCTTAGGAAATCCTCGGTATCCATAGGCCTTGATAGAGTTGGCGCTGGGTTCACACTGCTAGAACCCGGAGATCGCCTCCACTTCGCTGTCGAGCAACTCGATGTCCTCGCGCGACGACTCGATGTACGAGACGACCCGGTCCAACGTCTGCTCCGCGATCCGTCCGCTGTTGCTCACGCACGTGATGCCCAGCGTCGCCACCTGCCACGCTTCGATGTCGTCCACCTCGGCGACGGCCACGTTGAACTTGTTGCGAATTCGGGAGCACAGCGAGCTCACGACCCTGCGCTTGCCTTTGAGGCTGTGGTTCTCAGGCAAACGAAGCGTGACTTTACAGACGCCGACGTTCACGCTGCGATCCTTGATCCGAACATTTGTGCATTGTACCATTTGATGGGAGCAGGCGGGCCTGCGTGAGATTAATCGCCTGGCGCCACCGATCCTAGTATTCATCGATTTATCACCCTTTAGAGGGATGTGTTCCCGCGCTTCTAGCCCTATATTAGAACGATGAGGCGCAAAAGTGCGTGTTACGCATTGAGAATGTCGAGAGAAAGCGCCGCGGGAATGAGCCAACAATCAAACAGAATACACGGAAACCGTACCGGATTCACTCTCGTTGGGCCGCGGGCGACGCGGCAATGGAAGTGACCGTGCGGCCACAGTGGTCCCTCCTGTGTCCGAAAGGGGAGAAGGCATTACAGATGACGGTCGTGGAGTCGTGGCGTTTGAATTAGCAATGATCGACCAAGAATTCGACCCCTATAGGTTGTGCTGAAGCACTCACAATCATGTGAGTGCTTTGGGCGAACAAACAAAGAACTGCGCAATGTGGGATAATATCCGGCTATGAGGCGTAAATACAGTCTGATCGACCAACCTGGTAAAGTCGAATAGAAGCCATCCCAGAGGCTCACAGGAGCAAGGGAGGTGTGTTGTGGGGCAATGCAAAAAGACACAGCATGGATTTACACTCATCGAGTTGATTGTCGTCATCGCCATCCTGGGCACGCTGGCCGCCGTCGCTGCTCCGATGGTCAACGACTATTTGAGCGCCTCCAAAGAGGGCTCGTTCAACACGGAGAAGAAAAAGATCCAGACTGCCATCGACTCCTGGTTGACCTCGTTGGACAACACAAGGTATTTGGGCCGACGACAATTCCCGATTATTGGCCGCGGCCAGACCGATTTCGCCCTCGTCGATTCCACCAGCTCTGGTTCGATGATTGACGACCAGGACCCCTTCTCAGGCACGTCCACCGAACTCTGGAACCCACTGGGCGGTCTCCAGGGGGCGGATCTCAGCGCGGCGTGGACCGACGGCGACTCAGACGGCGTCCGGAACGTAAACGTAAGCTCGTCCGACACCTGGACCAAGGTTGCCGTCACCAAAGGGGGAACCCATTACGTTGATCCGCGCTACTACTTCGTGGATTTCGAGTTGCTTGTCACGTAGGAATTGATCAGCGCGATTCCAGAATCTGCGTCTCTCGACAACAAACCCGAAGGCTCCTCGAACACCTACGACGGATCGTACATCTGGTACGTAGACGACAACGGCAAAGTGCAGGCACTCTACGCCCACCTGCCGTCAACCTCTGGATTCGAGAGCGGCGCTTACCCGTAAGAAGTCGCTGCCAAAGCGAATAGTCGTCACGTCATGGGGCGGGCCGTCTTCTTGGCTTGATTTGAGCGGACCACCTGGAAGCGTCGCCACATTCAGGCAGTGGCGAATGCTCCATGCTAGGCGATGTGCCTTGTAGCTGTTGCCGCTGAGTGTGGCGATGGACTGTGAACGACAGTAGCGTCGTGAGGAGAATCGCGGGGGAAAGAAAAGCCCCAAGTGACCTTGCCTCAGTCCTCCGCCCTGCGCGCCGCCGGCAGCTTGCGCCGCCTGCCGCCCACCGGGCCTCAGCCACCTCGGCTCAACCACTTGGGACCTTTTCAATATATCCGATTACTGCGATTTTGTCAATATGCGCGCCTCTTTTCAGCCATTATGAATCATATAACTTGAAGTGATGATTCAACCTCGACCGGCAGCATGCTCCTGTTCCGCCCTGGGCAGGCGACGGACCGTTGGTATATGATGGTTTAGCAGGAGTGACCGGCAACGCCGACGTCTCCGGAGGAGTCGGACGAGATGGATCTTACATTCGAACGAGGCAGCATGGACGCCCCCAAAGGCCATGCGCTGGTGTATTTCCGGAGCTCGCAGGACTTCGATGACTGTTGGGCGACGTACATCATCGTGCTGCCGATCCTCGTCGACGTGGCCAAATACGTCCCGCCGTTTCTGATGAACCAGATGGGCGAGATCGGACCAAAAGACCTGTCGTCCTTTGCGTTTCCGCCTGCGCCCGAGCCAGTCGACGGATACTCGTACGTCGAGGAACTGGCGTCTGCCCGCGAGGATGACATCGTGTTCGGGGGCACGGTCAACCCCGACGACGTCTCGTCCACAATGATGCGCGTCAACGAGGCTATCGGCTGGTACGCCCAGGCTTACAGCGACAGCAGACAGATCCCCGGCGAACCCGAAGCCGCCGAGACTTCCGAGGCCCTGCCCGGTTATGGCGTCAGCGAGGTTCTCTACGACCTCATGAGTGACGGCGACAAGCTAGGCGAACTCACCAAACTGGTGGGCCGCCTCAGGGACGCCGTCGAGTCCGGCGATGACGGACTGACTGCCGAGACCCAGAGCGAGATCGACGTCCTGGGCCGGCGCCTGCCGGACAACCATCAGATCGACCACCTCGTGCAAGCCGCGAAAGTCGCCGGCGAGACTGGGGCCAAGCTGGCCAATCTGTACCTTCAGCGCTGCTTCCATCTTCTGGGCGAGGAGTACGTGAAGCTGGGCCAGGTCGAAGAAGACATCCAGGCGTTGGAGGCCGGCGGGACCTCCTGAAGCCGCCTGACCGCGGCGTTGATCGAGCATCGGCGCTGCAAGCCAGATCCAATCCGGGACGCGTGTCCACTGCCGTCCTCAATTGGACCCAAATTGGGCGTCGCGGCGACCGGCTATTGGAGCAGATCGCCATTTTCGTCCTTTCCGTCCCTTCGGTCCCTACGTTCGGCGCCGCCCGTCAGTCGGGAAGTTTGTAACCCGGCAAGATTTGCATTACCCTCGGCGCCGAGGAAACTGACACGACGCAAGCAATACAACCGGAAACCAAACATAGCCAGGAGGACACCGTGACCTACGAGAACCTGTTGTACGAAGTCGATGAGCGGGTGGCGACCATAACGCTGGACCGGCCGGAGAAGGTTAACGCCTTGAGTTGGGACATGCGGCAGGAGTTGTACGCGGCGCTGAAAGCGGCCGAGAGAGATCAGGACGTCGGCTGCATCGTCATCAAAGGCGCAGGGAGGGCTTTCAGCGCTGGGTACGACCTGACACCGGCCGACCCGTCGCCGAACCAGCCGCCGGGCGGATATGTTTCGCCTGACCTTGATAAGCTCACCGGCCAATATGCCCGAGACCTGGTGAACGGCTGGTGGGTGATCTGGGAGCTCGCCAAGCCGGTGATCGCCCAGGTTCACGGCTGGTGCCTCGCCGGGGCCAGTGAGTTGGCGTCGATGTGCGACATCCTGTTCGTCGCCGACGACGCGCAACTGGGGTATCCGCCGGTCCGGGCGCTGAGCTCGCCCGACACGCTGTACTTCCCGTGGAAGATGCCCATGAGCTGGGCCAAGTACCTGATGATGACCGGCAAACCCGTGGCCGGAAAAGACGCTGTCACGATCGGTTGGGCGACGAAGTCGTTCCCCGCGGACCAACTCGAGGAAGAAACGCGAACCGAAGCTCGCGCGATCGCGTCGATCCCCGCCGACATGCTGGCCTCCAACAAGAAGGCAACCAACCGAGCATACGAGATAATGGGCATGCGCACCGCGATGGACGTGGGCGTCGACTGGCAGGTGCTGTCGACCTACCGCAACACTGCTGGTGAGTTCGGCAAGATCTCACGCGAGGAAGGCCTGCGGGCGGCCCTGCAATGGCGCGACGGACCGTTCAAGGACTATTCAGCCAGACCCAGAGACGACCGTTAGCTGGCAACCGCCTCGTCACAACGCAATCAGGCAGCGATTGCGCGAGGCAATCAGTTTGGGGGAGTCCAGAGGGGCGCAAGCCCCTTCTGGAGGGGGTTTTGGGGGACACCCCCCAAACCTCAATCCCCCTTCCCGAGAAGGAAGGGGGACACAGGGGGATGGTTGCTTCCGGCCCCGGACACGTTTCGGTCGTGAGCGTCAACCTCGCCTAAGGCAAGGGGGCTGTCTGCTTACCGGCCCACGAACGACGGCCGGCGCTTCTCGACGAACGCGCGCACACCCTCTTTGTGGTCTTCGGTGCGCCGCGCGATGTCCTGCGCCGGTCCCGCCAGTCGCAGGCTCTCGGCGAAATCCACGTACAGCGACTGCTGCACCAGCTTCTTGATCAGAGCCATCGAATATGTCGCTCCGTCGGCGACGCGCTTGGCCAGCTCGAGAGTGGTGTCCATCAGCTCCTCGTGGGGCGTCACCTTGTTCACGATTCCCAGCCGGTACGCTTCGTCCGCCGACAGGATGTCGCCCGTGTACTGGAGCATCATCGTGTTGCCCAGACCGATCAGGCGCGGAAGCTGCCAGCAAGAGCCGTCAGCGGGGATCAGTCCGCGGCGGATGAACATCTCAGACATCCCGATCTTCTCGGAAGCGATCCGGATGTCGCACGACAGGGCGATGCCCATCCCCAGGCCCATCGCGTAACCATTGACGGCCGCGATAGACGGCTTCTGCAGCTCATGCAACCGCAATGGGATGAACCTGACGCCGTCGATCTCTTCGGCGCCTTCTTCTACTGCGTCCGGCATGTCAGCCCACCTCTGATCGAGGACGTCCCAGGGTTTGACGCCCGCCGGCAACGGCGGCTCTTCTTCTCGGGATCGGTTGGCGTCGTCCATCCGCTTGACGTTGGCGCCTGAGCAGAACGACGGGTCGCGGCCGGTCAGCACCAGCGCCCTGAGTTCGGACGACGCTTCGAGCCGGTCGATCTCCTGGTTGAGTTCGCCGGCCATCTCTTCGCCGATCGAGTTTCTCGTCGGCGCGTCGTCCATGGTCAAGACCAGCACGGCGCCTACCTCCTGTACGTCGATGAAATTGTATGCCATCGTTCTTGCCCTCCATTCGTTGGCGCTCAGCCGTCCCACGTCTCTTGACTTCGGGAGTGACCGGCTACGTGTTTTCCAATTTTGACTTGAGACGGCCGAAAAAATCGTTCATCATCATCTTGGCCGCGCCTCTGAGCAGGGGTTGGCTCAGACGTGCAGCGAATCCGCTCACTTTGGCGTCGCCATCGACATCCACACGGGTCCGTTCGCCGTCGATCTCAGTGAACTCGAGAGCGCCTTCGCCTTTAACTCCGACGCCCGCGCCCCGACCTTCGATCGTCAGCCGGTAGGATTCCAATTCGACCTCGTCGGCCACCGCGATGTTGGCCGATGCGTTTCCGGTAAATCCGGCCACTTGGACGCTGACGGTCAGATCGTACGAGTCGTGTCCATTGGTTCGCACTTCATGGGCGCCCGGGATGCAACTCGAAAGGAACTCCGGCGATCTGAGGGCGTCCCACACGTCCTGCCGTGGGACATCGAAGTCATACGAACCTTCGACTCTCACAATGGATTCTCCCGCACACCCAAAACTTCTGCCCGTAAATCTAACACACGGTGCGGGCAGCCGTCATCGAGTCAAGCTAGATGCCGAAATAAGCCGCGAGACGCCTCAGGGCCTCCTCGAAGCGAGAGCGAGTCGACGAGCCGTACGATATCCGCACGAAGTCGCGCCACGCGCTTCCGAATGCGCTGCCTGGGACCGTCAGGACGTTGCTCCGTTCCAAGACGTCCCACGCAAGCTCCTGTCCCGACGCGGTTGGGTTCGCCCTGACGAACGCGAACAGGGCGCCATCCGTCTTCATCCACTCCATGTCGGGGATCGCGTCCAACGTCCGCGCCAGCACTGCACGGCGGGCTTCGAGTTCTGCCAGATGGCTCTCCGTGAACGCATCGATCACGCCCAGGGCGGCCACGGCGCCGACCTGCGAGATGATCGGCGCGCAGATCGCCATCGCGTCCTGCACCTTGAGCGCCTGACGGCAGAATTCCGTGTCCGCGACCATGTAGCCGATGCGCCAGCCCGTCATCCCAAACGTCTTCGACAGGCTGCCCAGCGTGATCACCGTGTCCCCCAAGCCGGAAATCGACCCTGGACTGAACGTGCTCGCGCCGTCGTATCCGAAGAACTCGTACGCCTCATCGCTCAGCAATCGGATCCTGCGATCGGCGGCGAACCTCGCGATGCGCTCGACCTCCGCCCGGTCGTACACGGCGCCGGTCGGGTTGTTGGGCGAAGTGACCACGATGGCACGAGTTCTGTTGGTCACCGCGGCTTCGACGTCGCTCAGGTGTAGCTGGAAGCCGTCCTCCTCGGACGTCGGGACCTCCACGACGCGTCCACCGCACAGCTCGATTGCCATGTGGTGGTTGAAGTAGTACGGCGCCGCAATCGCGACCTCGTCGCCCGGCTCGAGCATCGTCAGCATCGCAACCATGAACGCCTGGTTGGACCCGGGCGTCACCACGATCTGGGTCCCCGGGTCGGCGTCGATTCCGTTGATCCGGCCCAGCTTCTCCGCCAGCGCCTGCCGCAGCTCCGGGATCCCCGCGTCCGGACCGTAGGTGTGGATGCGCGGCTCCGACGACAAAGCCTCCGTGACAACCTCGATCATCTCTGTCGGCGGCCCAAAAAACGGAACGCTCTGCCCCAGGCTGATTACGTCGTGCCCCTCAGCCGCCAGTTCCGCCATCCGATTATTGAGCGCGTCGATGGGCGGCATTACCGTCATCAAGACGCGTTCGGGTAGTCTCATAGCTGCCTCACGAGTGGGGGATGGGGCGGATCTCGGGCGCATTGTACACCGACGCGTTGTGTTGAGTTCAACGCTTAGCCGAGCGCCGCTCCCAACGCCGCCGCGAACTCTTCGCGTTGCCATCGGCGCACGTCGGGCGACCCGAGCTCGGCGTCGAGGGTGTGGGGGGATTTCGCGAGGCGTTCGAGGCTTGCCATCGGCCAGAGGAGGGCCGGGTCGAGGGTGAGTTGCTCGCCGAGTTTGAGCCGCCACTTCTTCAGTTTCTGCAGGCGTTCGATTGTGATCGGAGTCGTGGGGATGCCGCGGCTTCGAGGTGGATTCTTGATCGGCGGGTCGGTGAAGCCTTGCTGGATTGCCGTTCGCAACTGTCTGCCAAGGCGCGAGCGGTGTTGTCGCTTGAGCGCTGGGATGCTGGCGAGATCGGATTTGGGCTCCGACGCCAGTAGAAGCAGGGTTTCGTGCGGCAGAACGAAGTAGGGTGGTCGGTCGCGCTGGCGGGCTTCGGCTTCGCGCACGGAGAAGAGTCTTTTCAGGACCGCTTTCTGTTGGCCATTCAGCTTGCGGCTGCCTTTGATCGACAGGAACGCCGTGTCCGGGTCCGGGCCCGTGTATCGGATGTCCTCCGTGCGTTCGAACTCCTCGGCGGCCCACGTCGATCTGGACAGGGCTCGGAGCTTGCTGTCGAGGATCTTCCGCAGGTCCAGAAGGTGCGATACGTCTGTCGCGGCGTAGCTCAATGCCTCGGGACTGAGCGGGCGTCGGGCCCAGTCGCTCTTCTGGAGGCGGGCGAGTTTCGGGATGGTCACCCCGAGCAGCGTCTCGATCAGCGCCGACAGTCCAGTCCGCTCCATCCCCACAAACCGTGCAGCGATCGCCGTGTCGAACAGGTTCCGAATTCGAAATCCCCACTGCCGATCGAGGCAGCGCACGTCGTACTCGGCGCCCTGAGCCACCTTCATCACCGACTCGTCCGCGAGCACTTCCCCGAACGGCGCCATGTCATCGACGGCGAGCGTGTCGATCAAGTACACGTGGCTCTTGGTCGCCACCTGAATCAAGCAGACCTTCTCCGGGTACCCGTGCCGGCTGTTGGACTCGGTGTCTATCGCGATGTCGGATTCGGCTGACAACGTGCGGGCGAGGTCAGCGATCTGCTGCGATGTGGTTAGAAGTTCGAATTCAATCGATTCTTTAGTTTGCGAGCTCACGTATTAGCGACCTGTTGTTTGTAATGACGCCTGTTTGATCTGGATCGTCATCGGGCGCCAACCGCCCAGGTGA
>DCWO01000153.1:0-18897 GCA_002328865.1 Dehalococcoidia bacterium UBA2160
CGGCATCATCTCGCCCATCATGCCGCTCATGCCCTCGGGACCCATCTGTTCCATCATCTTAGGCATCATCTCGCCCATCATGGTTCGCATTCCGTCGGGCCCCAGCTTCTCCGTCATGATCGGCGTCATATCGGCCATCATCTCCCAGGCTGCTTCAGGGCTCTTTCTCCCCACCATCATGCCCATTATCCATTCTTGAGACCCCATGTTAAACCTCCGTGCGCTGTAGATCTTCACCAGGGGGTTTGCCCGCGCATTTTGGCGGGCGGATTCCCTTGAAACGCTTCGATCGGAATAACGCTCAACTGGACATGGACTCGCATGTAGTCGCATGATAATGTGTCAACCGGTGGAAGTCATGCCAGCCGCACTAATTGCAACTGATCCGAGCAACATGTAGTCGTCAATCGATTTCGGCGATGACCGCCGACGGTGCACGGATGCCTGGCCGCAAACCCCGCACACCTACTAAACGCTGCCCTACCGAGGAAAGCCATGCCAAATCCAGAAGACTTTAAGTTGATCACGGCTGGCCGCTTGATCGACGCTCGCGGCGGTCCGCCGATCCAACATGGCGCCGTCCTGCTTCAAGGCACCGAGATCATCGCCGTCGGGCCCGCGACCGAAGTTGCCGCGCCCGAAGGCGCCCCGGTCGAGGAGTTCGACTATCCGGGCATGACCGTGATGCCGGGCATGATCGACTGCCACACGCACCACAACGGCATAGGCGACGGTCGATCCGGCGACGACCTAGCCACGCTGCCAGACGAAGTCCTGACGCTGCAATCGGCGAGAAACGCCCGGGCGAGTCTGTTCTCAGGCGTTACGTCCATCCGCGAAAACGGGCCCAAGAACCTGACGATGTTCCGCCTCCGAGACGCTGTCAATCAAGGTCTGGCAATCGGTCCGAGGATGGTGCTGTGCGGCAGGCCGGTCGCGATCGTCGGCGGCCACATGGGGTATTTCGGCGGCGAGGTCACGGGCCCCGTCGAGGTGCGAGCCTTGACCCGCCAGCTCATCAAGGAAGGTGCCGACTACATCAAGATCACCGCCACAGGGGGGAGCACTCGCACATCCTTCCCGTTGCGCCCTTCGTTCGACGTGGAGGAGCTTCGAGCCGCGACCGACGAGGCGAAAAAGTTCGGCAAATTGACCGCCACCCACTGCCTTTCGTCGGAAGGCATAACGAACTCCCTGGACGCGGGCGTCGACATGATTATCCACTGCACCTACCGAGACGCCGACGGGTCCGACAACTTCCGTCAGGACATCGCTGAGCGCATCGGCGAGCAGGGCGCGTTCGTCAACCCGACGATACACGTGGCTCGATCCAGCGTATGGGCGATCAAACGCAGCGCTGAAACTCAGGGCAATCTGACCCGAGACCAGCAGGCTGCGATGGACATCGGCCTCCGCAACTTGGAGCAGCGGTTGGAGGACTGCCGCAGGATGATCGACATGGGCTTGAAGGTCATCACTGGCTCTGATTCGTCGTGGGGAGATTACAAGCTTGGGAACACCGTCTACGAGACCGAACTGCTCGTCCAAGCCGGATATACGCCTATGCAAGGCGTGCTCTCCGTCACCGTCGAAGCAGCCAAAGCCCTGGGCATCGACGCGATCGTCGGGACCTTGGAACCTGGCAAAGAGGCCGACATCATCGTTATCGACGGCGACCCGTCCACTGACATCGACGCACTGTGGAACGTTCGCGACGTATTCAGAGCGGGAAACCGCATCGAGCGCGGCTCGGCCGAATCGCTGCAAAGCGTTCGTCAGCAGCCTGCCTAGCGTATGCGAATTGCCAAACCCTGGCGCCCTGAACAGATTGTCATCCTGATAGAAGCGAAGTATCTGAGGCATCGCAGGGAAACACCTCGCGATTCTGGCCTGCCTCCGCACTCTCACAGCCGGCCATAGCGTCCAGTCCGAAGGAGCATCACAGAGATGACCTCTAGTCACCAAACCTTTCGCCTCCTCAAAGCAGCTCGCCTCGTGGACGGCCTCGGAAACCCTGTCTCAGAGCGAGCCGCGGTGCTGCTGGAGGGCGACCGAATCAGACAGGTCGGCACGGAGGAGACCGTGTCAGCCCCTGAAGGCGCGTCCGTCGAGGAGGTGGACTATGGCGACAGGACGATCCTGCCAGGGTTGGTGGACTGCCACGTCCATCTGATCGGCATCGGGGACGGCAGGGCCGGGGACGAACTCACGCTGCTCCCCGACGAGGTCCTCACCGTTCAGGCCGCCCAAAACGCGAGGGCGCACCTCTACTCCGGCGTGACCACGATCCGCGACTGCGGCGCCAAGAACCGGACCACGTTCGCTCTGCGTCAGGCGGTGGAGATGGGGATCACGCCTGCGCCGCGGCTCATTCTGGCTGGCAGGCCCATGGCGATCGTGGGCGGGCATCTGAGCTATTTCGGTGTCCAGGCCACGGGATCGGTGGAGTGCCGGGCCGCGGTTAGGCAACTCATCAAAGAAGGGGCCGACTACATCAAAATCACAGCCACCGGCGGCAGCACGAGGACCTCGTTTCCGCTTCGGCCGTCGTTCACCGTCGAAGAGCTCCAGGCTATCTGTGACGAGGTACACAAGTTCGGCAAGCATGCCGCGGCCCATTGCGCGTCATCCCAGGGCATGGCGAACGCTCTGGACGCAGGCGTCGACACAATCATCCACGGCATCCACAAAGGACCCGACGGCGCCAACCGATACAGGCCCGAGATCGCCGAACGCATCGCCGAGCAGGGCGTCTTCGTCAACCCGACTCTGAACGGCGCCAGGGTCCGCATCGAGTTGCTCGAAACCAAACAAGAAGAAGTCGGCTTGACCGATGCCGAGGAAGCTCAACTTGGCACGATGCGGTCCGAGCACGAGGTTCGGCTGGACGACTTCGCACGAATGCGGAGCGCCGGCGTGACCATGGTTTGCGGCTCGGACTCGGCGTGGGGCAACTACAAGATGGGAAACTTCCAAAGCGAGATCGAGGCGGCCGTGATCGGCGGAATGTCGCCGATGGAAGCCATCGTGGCGGCCACCAGCGACTCCGCGCGTTCCTGCTGGGCGGACGACACCGTCGGCAGCCTGGAACCGGGCAAACAGGCCGACCTGCTGGTCGTTGACGGCGATCCAACGCACAACATCGGCGACCTCCGAAACATCGTGGACGTGATCCAGGGAGGCGCCACAGTGGATCGGAGCAACTTCGTTTAGCGACTCGCCGCCTACTTCTCGATCGACGCCCCAATGATCGACCCGTACTCAGTCCACGACCCGTCGTAGTTCCGCACCTTCGGGTATCCGAGGATCTCCGTCAGGACAAACCACGTGTGAGCCGAGCGCTCCCCGATGCGACAGTACGTAACGATCTCCCTGCCGGCGCCGATGCCCTCGCGTTCGTAGATCTCCCGGAGTTCCTCGACGGATTTGAACGCGCCGTCGACTTCATTGATCGCCAACGACCAAGTGACGTTGGCGGCGCCAGGGATGTGCCCTCCGCGCTGAGAACCTTCCTGCGGCAGGCCAGGCGGCGCCAAAAACGCGCCGTCGAATTCGTCCCGAGAGCGGACATCGACCAGCGCAATGTTGTTTTGCGTCGTCGCTAGGTCCATCACGTAGTCCCGGGTGGCGCGGATCGACGTGTCGGCCGCGGATGCGCGATATACGCGGCGATCGACCACGGGCGTTTCCGTGGAGAACGGCCTGCCCTCAGCGATCCACTTCTCGCGGCCGCCGTTCATGATCGCCAGCCTTCGATGCCCGTAGATGCGCATCTGCCAGAAAGCATAGGCCGCGAACCAGTTGCTGTTGTCGCCGTAGAGGACCACGGTCGTGCCCCGGCTAATCCCGGATTCGCCCAGAAGCCGCTGCATCTGTTCTCTGGAGAGTATGTTTCGGGTCAATTGGTCGTTAAGTTGAGTGGTCCAATTCCAGCCGACCGCGCCGGGAATGTGTCCACGGTCGTAGGCGGCGGTGTCCACGCCCACCTCGACGGTTCTCACATCGGCATCGTCGAGGTGATCCGCGACCCAACCGGTTTCGACAATCGATTCCGGATGGGCGGCGCCTCGATGCGAACCTGCGACTCTCCTCGGCGCTCTTGGCATGTCAACCAGCCATCAGAGACCGCCCGAAAGACACGGTCGACGGTCGAGCCTGCAATGTTCGTAATTCATTGGCGCTCTCAAGGAAAATCGCTCCGGACCGCGGGGTGCGTCGTCCGGAGCGATTTTCGATTTTCGATCTATGGAACACGTCGGTGCAACGATCTGCGAACCGGCGCTAGTCCCCGATAACGGGCATGCCGCAGAATTGCTCGTAATCGATCAACTCAGTGACCGTGGGCTCGTCGCCGCACAGCGGGCATTCCGGGTTTCGCCGCAGCTTGACCGTCCGGAAGTCCATGTCCAGGGCGTCGATGAGCAACAGCCGGCCCGAGAGCGACTCGCCGGCGCCGAGAATAAGCTTCACCGTCTCGGTGGCCTGTATCGTTCCGACCATGCCCGGCAGCATCCCCAGGACGCCAGCCTCGGCGCAACTCGGAACCTCACCCGGAGGTGGAGGCGTTGGGAACAGGCAGCGGTAGCAGCCCTCGCCTGGCTTGAACACGGTGGCCATGCCGTCGAAAAGCAGGATGCTGCCGTCTACGAGAGGTTTGTCGCTCAAGTATGCAGCGTCGTTGACCAGGTAGCGGGCGGCGAAATTGTCGGCGCCGTTGACGACGATGTCGTAATCTTTCATGACCTCGACAGCGTTGTCCGAAGTCAGCGGCTCTTCGTGGGTGATGACCACGGTGTCGGGGTTGTACGCTTTCAGAGTCTCAACTGCCGACACGACCTTGGGCTTGTCGATGTCGTCGTTGAAGTGGAGGATCTGGCGCTGAAGGTTCGTGACGTCGACCGTGTCGAAATCGACGATCCCTATGGTGCCGACGCCTGCCAACGTGAGGTAGATTGCAATGGGCGAGCCGAGGCCGCCGGCGCCGATGATCAGGACTTTGGCGTCAATCAGCTTTCGCTGCCCGATGCTTCCCACCTGGGGCATGATGATGTGCCTGCTGTACCTACGCACCTGGTAGGGAGTCAGCGGGCTTGTTTGCGTCGTCGTCGTCATCTAGCGTCCTCCAAGGTCCTGTGTGAAACGAATATCCATCATTAAGATGCGCGATTAGTCTCGCGGGTTCAGGGGAAACAAAATAGCTCCGCCATCCTACGCCAGGCGCGGGCAGGGGAGCCTTGTGAATGCGCAGTCCCTGAGATCGCCGGATGAAGATCCGACAGGCGGGACGCCGTCATCGGCCCGTTAGCTTGCGCGCCTTGCGTCGACCTTCGGAGCCATGGTACAACACATTCCCGTGAGGGATTTGTGGGAATTCAATGTGTTCAATAAGAAGCGCCCTTTTCTTCGGTATCGACTACCGGAGCAGTATAGCACGGGCCAGATTCGGCTTCAACAAGTCACATAGCACCGTGTTTCGCCCACGGTCCGGCGGCGTCCCCGTTTGACGGCTGTCTGCGCCCCACGTATCATCGTCATTGTCATGAGTCGCCTCGTGGTGGTCACCAACAGGGTTCCATCGGCTGACGAATTGACCCACCTCGAACAAGGCTCGGTCGCAGTCGGTGGGTTGGTGAGCGCGGTCAAATCCATGATGCTTCGGCAACGAGGCCTGTGGCTGGGATGGAGCGGCCGCGGCACAAGCCGCGGCAGGCCAGGCGCTCCGGGCGCCACCTTCTCCCACGGGCCGGTGGACTTGGCCACTATCGATCTTTCGGAAGACGAACTCAACCTCTACTACACCGGTTTCGCCAACCGCACCCTCTGGCCCTTGCTTCATTGTTTTCTCGAACGGGTTTCGATACGCCGCGAATCGTATCGCGCCTACCAGAGAATTAACCGCAGATTTGCCGAGACGCTCTTTCCGCTGCTCAAACCCGACGACGCGGTATGGGTCCACGACTATCAACTATTCCTGGTCGGACACTTCCTGCGTCAGGCAGGGTGGAAGGGGAAACTCGGGTATTTCCTGCACGTGCCGTTTCCGCCGACAGAGGCATTCGACATCCTTCCATGGGGCCCTGAGATCCTCCAAGGGCTCTTGCAGTACGATCTGGTCGGTCTTCACACTGAAAGTTATCGCAGAAACCTCGTCAACGCGCTGGCGGCGGAGACCGACGGCGCTTGGGACGGGCGCAACTTCACTTACGACGGCCGAACAAGCCGCATTGGCGTCTATCCCATAGGCATCGAGCCTGATGAGTTCCGAGAGCCGGCGAGACTTTCGGTTCCAAGCCTATCGGACGTGCTCTCGCTGCCTCCCGACCCGGATAACAAGATCATCGTCGGTGTGGACAGGCTGGACTACACCAAAGGCATCCCCTTGCGGCTTCGAGCGCTTGACCGGATGCTTGAGCGCCGACCCTCCATGCGCGGAAAGGTGACGTTCGTTCAGATATCCGCGCCCTCCAGGACTCGCGTTCCCGAGTACGTGAAAGAACGAGAGGACGTCGAGATGTTGGTCGGGCAGATCAACGGCAAATTCTCGGAGATGGGGTGGGCGCCGATCAGATACCTCTATCGCTATTTCCCCCAGCGCGACCTTGCCAGGTTCTATCACGACGCAGACGTAGGCATGGTTACACCGTTGCGAGACGGAATGAACCTGATAGCCAAAGAGTTTGTCGCCGCACAGGGAGACGATCCCGGAGTTCTGCTTCTTTCCCGTTTCTCGGGGGCTGCTGTTGAGATGGGCGATGCAGTCGTGGTGAACCCGTACGACATCGACGGCACGTCGGAAGCCTTGTACATGGCGTTGCAGATGCCTAAACCCGAGCGCGTCGAGCGGTGGCGGTCCATGATGGACGTCGTAGTGAGCAACTCGTCGTCGCATTGGGGCGAAAGTTTCTACGGCGATCTTGAACGCGGCACGGAGGGTATTTCCGGATGACGACGAATCATGGTGTTGTCTCGGCCTTTGACGAAGTGAACGTCTTCTTCGATCGCGCGGCTGAAAGGCTCGGCTTCGGCGACGGACAACGCGAGATGCTGCGCAGGCCGTGGCGGGAGCTCCAGGTGTCGATCCCGGTCCGCATGGACGACGGAACGATACAAGTATTCGCCGGATACAGAATCCAGCACAATGCAGCCCGCGGTCCATACAAAGGCGGCATACGATATCACCCGGATGCCAATCAAGATGAGATTCGGGCGCTGAGTTCGCTGATGACCTGGAAAACTGCGCTGGTAGAAATACCCTTTGGCGGCGCAAAAGGCGGGATACAGTGCGATCCGCGGCGCCTCAGCGAGGGCGAGCTCAACCGCCTGACCAGGCGGTTCACGGTGAACATCGAGCACCTGCTGGGAGTCAACCGAGACATCCCGGCTCCTGACCTGGGAACCAGCTCGCAAACCATGGCCTGGATGATGGACGCCTTTAGCCAGATACATGGGCACACGCCTGGCATCGTGACCGGAAAGCCCGTGGAACTCGGTGGGTCGGTAGGCCGGGACTCGGCCACTGGCCGGGGCGCGGTCTACGTTACGCGGGAGGCGGCCAACGATCTGGGCATGGACCCAGCCGGGGCTCGGATCGCGATCCAAGGCTTTGGCCAGGTTGGGTCCTGGACGGCGCGCATTGCTGGCGATCTGGGATGTCTGGTCACCGCAGTAAGCGATGTCCAAGGCGGGATCCACAACGATCGCGGCATCGACATTACGGAACTGGTCCGTTACCAGGCCGAGTCGGGCACAGTCGTCGGTTTTCCGGGAACAGAGCGCATCACCAACGAGGAACTGATCGAGTTGGACTGCGAGATTCTGGTCCCAGCCGCTATCGATCGCACGATCCATGGCGAGAACGCGTCGAGGGTGAAGGCGATGGTCGTGGTCGAAGCCGCCAACCACCCAGTAACGCCCGAGGCGGACGACATCCTCAACGACAGGGGAATCAAGGTCATACCCGACGTGCTCGTAAACGCCGGGGGCGTCGTCGTGTCATATTTCGAGTGGACCCAAAACCTGTACCAGCATCAATGGGACATGGGCCGCGTCAACGCAGAGCTAAACAAGATCATGACGCGGGCGTACCAATCCGTGCGGGACAGGGTTGCACGCGACAACGTTACCCACAGGGAGGCGGCGTTCCTAATCGCAGTCGAGCGCGTGGCTCACGTCGCCGAGATTCGCGGTTTCATTTAGGCTCGTCGCACGAGCGCCTCAATCACATCTTGAGTCCGGGCATGTCCTCCGGCATATAGTGATTCGCTCTGAACACCGCGTTGTTCTGCGCCCCATCCGAATCCTTGGGATAGTAGGGGTTGATGTACTCCCACACGACTTATCCGTCCGGCGTGATCTGGAACATCCGGCCGAAGTTGCCCTCCGTTATCAGCGTGTTCCCGTTTGGCAGCCTTCGCGCGCCCGAGATGTACGGGCTGTAGAAGTTGAACACCGGCTGGTCTCGATACTCCCAGACAATCTCGTTCGTTTCCGGATTCACCTCGATGACGCGAGAGGCCGTGCGTGCGTCGTTCTTGCGGTGCGCGCCATTGTCGAAGATGAGCACGTTGTCGTTGTCGAGTATCGACGGATCGTGCTGCTGCGCCAGAACGTCGTAGCCCAGCTTCCACACGAAATCTCCGCTGTCTCGGTCGATGATCCCAACGGTCGACGTGTTGCGGAAACTCACCATCACGCGTTTGTCGTCTAGCGGCACGACCGTGTTTGCGTGACTCCACTCGTCCCGCGGGTCGTTGAACGTGATGACGTCGGTCTCGAAGTCCATGTGCTCGTGGGCGTGCCACTCCCAGATGCGATCGCCGTTCGAATCGACTTCAACGACGATGTCGGCCCACATGTCGTCCTGGTCGCTGTCCAAGGCGCCGCCTTGAACCCGTTCTGCCGTGTGTTTCGGAACTCGCTCCGCGGCCAAGTAGACAGCGCCTCCCGAGGCGGTTCGCCGCGCATCGTGGTGATGATCCGGATCGCGGTGCTCCCACAGAACGTTTCCGTTCCAATCGACCTCCATCATGACTCCGCCCTTGAATCGTTTCCACTGCGGAAACCGGTCCCAGGTGTCGTCTTTGACCTTGCCCATGTAGAACAGATTGCCGCTGGGCAGGAGGTAGCCGTAGAGTCCGGGCGGGTAGGGCAGATCCCAGCGATGGACCTCGACGCCTTCAACGTCGAGCAGAAACACCTGGCCGTCGCCGAACATCGGCGCGTACAGGGTTAAGCCGGGCGACGCCAAATCTCGGTCCAAAGCGGTCAGTCCGGAGCGTGTGATTCGTTGGTGGGTTTGCGGCTTGATGAGGCTCATCTGTTTGATCCGTCATCGACGATCAACCCGTCGCGCATTCGGACGATGCGGTGACATTGGTCCCCGATCTCCTGTGCGTGGGTGACGATGATGAACGTCTGGCGATTTTGCCTGTTGAGCCTCAGGATCAAGTCCATAATCTCTTGGGCTGTCTCGGAATCCAGGTCGCCGGTCGGCTCGTCCGCCCATACGATCGACGGGTCGTTGACCAGGGCTCTTGCGACCGTGACGCGCTGGCGCTGGCCGCCCGAGAGCTCCGCGGGCCTGTGGGCGGCCCAGTCTTGTAATCCAACAAGGTCGAGGGCGTCCATGGCTCGAAGCCTGGCCTCCCCGGAGCCTACACCGGAAACCAACATGGGCAGTTCGACGTTCTCAACCGAGCTCAGCACCGGCAACAGATTGTAGAGCTGGAATATAAAGCCCATCTCCCGAGCGCGATGGTCAGTGCGTGAGTCGTCGTCCATGCCCTCGAGGTGTACGCCGTCGATGACGATGTCGCCTTCGTTAACGCTGTCGATTCCCGACAGGCAGTTTAGCAGCGTGGTTTTTCCGCAACCGCTCGGACCCATGATGCCGACAACCTCGGCCCGTTGCACAATCAACTCGACGCCCCGGAGCGCGCGTACGACGACGCCCTTGCCGCTGTCGTATGTCTTGTGAACATGTTTGGCCACAACGATTGGGTCGTTGGCGTTAGCCATGCAGTGAGCCCTCCATTCTGTGTCGTTCTTACGTGATATTGTGCACCATATCGCCGTCCGCGTCGACATTGACGCCGGACTCGACGAGCGGGACAGAATTACAGGAATCAGGCCTGCTTCCCAGACTGATTTCCGTCCGGCTCGCGCAGCGGTGATATAATGGGCGGGAATAACGAGGTGGTTAGCAACCTATGACAACACTGAACACCGAGCAGAGACTTTCCGAGCCGACGATCGCGGTCTTGATCGACCATGAGAACGTGGGTTTGGATTACAACCAATACCTGTTCGATCAGCTTTCGGACATGGGGCGGGTAATCGTCAAACGCGCCTATGCCGACTGGTCCGCTCACCGCAGCAAGCGCGACCAGCTCCTAGAGCATGGGATACAGCCCATGCATTACTTCCACAACACCAAGTCCGGCAAGAACTCAAGCGACATCTGTTTGGTGATCGACGCCGTGGACCTTCTCTACAACGCCCAGATTGACACCTTTGTGATCGCCTCGTCCGACAGCGATTTCGTGCCCCTGGTCAACAAGCTTAGAGGGGCGGGGAAATTGGTGGTGGGCGCGGGACGCAGGGATTTCACGTCGCCGACGTTGGTGAAGTCGTGCGACCGCTACATCTATCTGGACGACGCGATTCAACAAGAGCAAAGGCGCAAGGTTCGACAGAGCCGCAGCACTTCGGGGGCGAACTCCGGGTCGCTGGTGGCACGTGCGCTCGAGTCGTCTCATGACGGACGAGGGCAGGTCCCTGGCTCCAAGCTGCACCAGATCATGCTTCGCATCGACCCCGGCTTCAATTTCAAAGCCAGAGGATTTTCGACGTTCACACGATACCTCGAGTCGCTTTCAGAAGTGCAAGTGTCCAGGTCTAGGGACGCCGGCGACATCATGGTGCAACTGACGTCGAATCAGGATCCGGTCAGCCGGCCTCAGGCAAACCAACCTCAGGCCCGCCAGGCCCCAGCTACTCAGCCTCCGGCCCGCCAAGCCCCGGGCGCCCAGCCTCCGGAGAACCAACTCCCCGTCAGGCAATCTCCAGCCAGGCAACTTCCCGCTAGCCAGGCGCCGGTCAACGAACCGGACACTAACGGTCACCGCTCATCGAGTTGGGACCGGGACGTAAACGTGGCGTGGAACGAGCGCGGAAAGCGGAAAATCTCCGCACAGGCCGCTGCGTCCGACGTGGCGCGTGCGCTCAGCGCGGAAAACTTGAAGGCAACCGGATACCCGACCCTGGATCGAGTGCTCGCTGGGAGCGAATATCTGCGATCTCGTTGGCGGCGCGAGGGCAACGCGATCATCCGTCGGTAAAACAGACTTCGCGGGACAACGCTTCATGCTGCTGGCGATCGACATCGGCAACACAAATGTGACCATTGGTGCTTTCGAGGGCGAAGAGCTCCGGGCGACCTTCCGATTGACCACCGACACGGGAAGGATGCCCGATGAGTACGCGCTGGCGGTCAGCCAGCTCTTGCCGCTCAAAGGATTGGCCGCGGACGCTGTTGACGCAGTTGCCTTGTGCAGCGTTGTGCCTCCCCTCACGCCCAGTTTCATCGAGTTGTGCAAAGACTATTTCGGAGTTGCCCCTCTGGAGGTCGTGGCCGGGACTAGGACCGGCGTGAGAGTCAAGTACGACTCGCCGAGAGACGTGGGCGCAGACAGGATCGTCGACGCCGCGGCAGCCCTGGCGCTCCACGGCGGGCCCGCGATCGTGGTCGACATCGGCACCGCAACCGTGTTTGACGCTGTTACGGCGGATGGCGACTATCTGGGCGGCGCCATCGCGCCCGGCATCCAGATCGCGGCCGACTCATTGTTCCACACCACCGCGCAACTCCGTCGCGTTGAGCTGACGAGTCCGCCGGCGGCTATCGGCAAGAACACCGTCCATTCTCTTCAGTCAGGTTTGGTGCTGGGTTATGCTGATTTGGTCGTTGGCATGGTCGCCAGGTTTGACAAAGAGTTGGGAGGCGGTTCCAATGTCGTTGCCACGGGCGGTCTCGCGCGAATCGTGGCAAAAGAGGTCGATGTTTTCGACACCGTCGACCCAAACCTGACGCTGACCGGGCTCAGGCTCATCCATTCAATGAACAGCGACTGACACCAGGTCTATTTTATGACAGACATCCTCAAAGACAAATTCATAGGCCTGGGCGTGACCGGCAGCATCGCCTGCTACAAGGCCATCGACCTGGCAAGCAAGCTCACGCAATCCGGCGCGAGCGTGGACGTGATCCTTACGCGAGGGGCTCGAGAGTTCATTACCGCCCTGGCGTTCAGTTCGATCACGCATCGTCCGGTGTCGGAGGACATGTTCGACCCGAAATCAGAGTTGAGCATCGACCATGTGGCTGTTGCCGAACGCGTCGATCTGATCGTCGTCGCTCCCGCCACCGCTCACACCATCGCGAAGCTCGCCCACGGACTGGCGGACGACGCTCTCACTGCGACGATCCTGGCCACCGGCGCCCCGGTTTTGGTGGCGCCCGCGATGGACGCTCACATGTACGGCAACCTGGCCACCCAAGAAAACGTTCGGACCCTCCAACGGCGAGGCGTAACAATCGTGGGACCGGCGACGGGCAGGCTGGCATCAGGATTGGTCGGTAAAGGCCGGATGGTCGAGACCGCGGAGTTGATGGGCTGGATAACGCTGGCTCTCGGGAAAACCGGCGACATGGCGGGCAGGAAAGTCGTCGTGAGCGCAGGCGGGACTCAGGAAGCCATCGACCCAGTTCGAGTGGTTACCAACAACTCGTCGGGCAAGATGGGATACGCCATAGCCGAGGCCGCCAGAGACAGGGGCGGTGACGCCGTGCTGGTGACCGCGCCCACCGCGCTTCCCGACCCGATCGGAGTGCGCGTCGTCAAAGTGCAATCCGCCCTGGACATGCAGAAGGCAATTACGGCCGAGATAGACGACGCGGACGTGGTGGTCATGGCCGCTGCCGTGTCGGACTGGCGTCCGGTCGAGACGGCGGATCAGAAGATCAAAAAGAGCGCCTCTAACGAGTGGACCCTCGAGTTCACCAAGAACCCGGACATCATCGCCGGGCTCCCTTCCGACAAGCTGGTAAAAGTCGGCTTTGCGGCCGAAACCGAAGATCTGATCGCGAACGCCCAGACGAAATTGGTGTCCAAGGGCTTGGACTTGATCGCGGCGAATGACGTCACCGCCACAGACAGCGGGTTCGCCACGGACACGAATCGCGTGATGCTATTCGACCGCGAGGGCGGCATCGAGGTGGTGCCGCTGATGTCCAAGTACGACGTTGGCCACAGAATTCTGGATCGCGTCAAGCACATGTTCCGGCAGGGTCCGAATGATGCCACAAGCGTCGGCGAAGACGCCACGGGAGAGGGCGATTGACGACCGTGCGCCATCTGTTGGACTCCATCGCGGACCGGCTCCACACATCGGCGTCGGCCGCGACGGTCTACGGTGACCCAGTGGAGGCTGAAGGAAAGACAATCATCTCCGTTGCCAAAGTCCGGTACGGCTTCGGCGCCGGCGGAGGCGAAGGGGTGAGCGAAGAATCCGAAGATTCGGCTGACAAAGAAGGATTCGGCGGTGGAGGCGGAGGCGGCGTCGAAATCACGCCGATGGGCTTCATCGAGATCACCGCGGGCGAGACGAGATACGTCTCCCTCGACGAACGACAGCGCATCGTCAAGATACTGGCAGTCGCCGTGATCATCGGCCTGTTCATGCTGCGTCGGAAAAGGCGTCGGAGATAGATCGATTAACGCTGAATACCCCGCGCAATGCGCGAGGACTCCCACTTCGTGTTATGCGGCAGGTATTTCTGTCTGAAGTGAGTGATGGGTTTATCTGTTCGTGGTGAGCGGTCAAACAATCCGTTCGTGGTGAGCCTGTCGAACCACCGCGTACATCCTTGACTCAGATGAGTCATCTCGACGACGTAGGCGCCGGGATCCGGGCGCCTTGAAGCTTCCCACTGATGACTGTTGCCGGCTCTACTCGATCACCACCTCGTCGGCCCTGTACCTCTCCACGGTCGGCCAATCGAACTGGACCCCTAGACCGGGCTCCTGCGGCACCGGAACGCAACCGTCCTTGTCGATCGAGTCCAGCCGATCCTCGTACCCGTTGAGTTGGGGAATGCACTTCGCGGTGTGCACCTTCGGATGCACGAGCGTCATCTCGTAGAAGTTGGAGTTACGAATCGCGGCCATGCAGTGGCGTTGCGCCGGTCCCGCGCCGTGCAGTTCGATGTCCATCCCGAGGCCTTCCGCCGCGTGGGCGATCTTCATCACGCCGGTGATCCCGCCGTCGTAGTCGGGGTCGGCCCGCCAAAAGTCGGTCGCGTCGGCAATCGCCATGTCTGTGTGCGCCTCCACCAGATGCAGGTGCTCCCCTTGGAGGATTGGCGTTTTCAGCGACTGCCGCAGCCTGCGGTACGCGCTGAACGATACACCCCCGTCCTTCAGCGGGTCCTCGTACCAGTAATAACCTTCGTCGTCGCACGCTAGGCCGACCTGCAACGACTCGCCATAGGTGTTGTAGGCGCAGCAAGGATCGATCATGAGCGCCATCTTCCCGCCCACCCTCTTGCCGACGGCGTGCACTGTGTCGATCTCCAACTGTATCGGCGCGGCGCCCCATGAGTGGATCTTGAATCCAGGATAGCCCAGGTCGAGGCACTGCTCCGCGAAGTCGGCGAATCCTTCCGGCGAGCTCAGCCCGTCGGGCTGGCGGTCGGCGTGATACGTGCTGGCGTACGTCGGCAGCTTGTCCCTGTAGCCGCCCAGAAGGCGATAGACGGGAGCGTTGTGGATCTTGCCCGCAAGGTCCCAGAGGGCGACGTCGACGGGCCCTATCCCCATGCGGTCGTTCTTGCGCAGGATCATCTTCGCCTGGTTGTAGAAAAGCTCCCTTTCGAGCGCGTTCTTGCCGATCAGGAACGGCGAGAACATCCGGATCTGTTCGACGATCGCGGGCGCGCCGCTGACGTGCTCGCCGGTGATGCCCTCATTGGTGTGGACCTGTATCCTCATTACGTTCCGATAAGAGACGCTTCCGGGTTCGTAGAACTGACCCGCGGAAAATGCCAGATCGCTCGCCAGGTCCTTCACGGGGACGCTGTATCGGGTCAGTTGAATCTTCGTGATAATAGGCCAATCCGCCATGACTCACACTCCTTGCCGGTTTGCTTGAGTCGGATGGAGAGAAACATTGAGTTGATCGTGTGTTTCCGCCAGCCGTCATCGATTATCGAAATCTCGCGGCAGACGCCAACCTGTCAACCTGAACGGAGTGAAGGATCTGAGGCCCGCAGGGAGACAAATCTCGCCCGAGTAGTATCCTGTGCCCAAGCAGGTTGGGACTAGATCGATGATGTATGCGAGCCTGGTCATCGGATTGTTGACATCCCGCCTAGTCGCGGTCGGCGACCTCCGTGAAGCCGTCTCCGAATCCCGCCTCTTTCGCCGCCCATGCTCCGGCGACTCTGCCGCTGAACAGCGACGGACCTAGCATCGTGCCTTCGAGGCCGTTCTTTCCATTTATGTGGCCGCCCGCCATGCCCGCGAGTTCGCCCGCAGCGTACACGCCGGGTATGGGTCGATAGTGCTTGTCCAACGGCTGACATCGGAGATTGGTCTTGATCCCGCCGAAACTCTTGCGCGCAAGCGGCACGAAGTTCAGGGCGAAGTACGGCGGGCGTTCGATCATCCGTCGATTTGCCAGCGACCGCCCGAAATCGGGGTCCGTCTCCAATCCCTGATCGACCCCCGAGTTGTATCGGCTGACTGACTCGATGAAAGCCCCTGGAGGGACGCCGATCTGGTCTGCTAGCCCTTCAAGTGTGTCGGCGGAAACGATGCTGGGAGATTCTTCGATCAGCTTGGCGACCTTCTCCGGGTCGTTGCGGGACGTACCGGGCACATAGTACTGAGGATCGCTCACGGATATGCCGTCGGTCATCGTGCTGTCTAGGATCGACCAGCAGAACGCCGGGTCCTGGGACATCACAGCCGGCGCGCCCGATGCCCCGCCGGTCAGGTCTTCGTTGTGGAACCTCACCCCCTGGGCGTTAACCCATATTCCGTCAGGGACCCCTCGAACCACCAGTCCTCGCCTGCCCTTGGAGTCCTTGTGGTCCGGGATCGCGAATACGTAGAACCAGACCTCGTCCATATGCGTGGTGATGCTGCCCATCTTGTCTAGAATGCGATGACCGTTTCCCTGTGCCCCGACGTGAGATCCCTCGAGAATTCGGTGCTGTTTGAGATCGGGCCGGTGTTCGTGGAGCATGTCCAGATTCGATGCGAATCCGCCCGTGCCCATGACGACGGCGTCGGCCATTATGTCGATCGTGCCGCCCGAGTCTCCGCGCCCGGCTCGGACCCCGACGACCCTTCCGTCGTCGACGATGAGCTCGTTGGCGCCCGTTGAGGTCATCCACGTGTCGACGCCTCGCTCGACGGCGGTATCGTGCAGAGCGTGCCATATTCCGCCGCCGCCGCCTTCCGGTCGATGCCATCGGGCGACGGTGTTGCCTTCGTTCCCGTTGACGCCGAGCCAGTTGACTCCTCTGGCGGCGGCCCATTCGAACAGGTCTTCCGAGCTCCGTTCGAGGTAGAACCGCGCCCACACTTCGTCCGCGGACCCTCCGCCGAATCGAATCCAATCGTCGAACGCCAGGTCGGTCGAGTCCTCGATGCCGTTCTGCCTTTGTAGCGGCGTGTCAGCCAGGCAGCATCCGCCGCCGGAAATCGCGGCCGCGCCTCCCAGGTGGTCAGCTTGCTCGATGACCAGGACGCTGGCGCCGGCCTCGCGCGCCTCGATGCTGGCGGCGACGCCAACGGCGCCTGAGCCGACGACGAGCACGTTTGTATTCAGAGCTTGTTGTGCACTCATGACTCACTCTCCAAAGCTTTTGATGGCTGCTGGCTGGCAAGTTTTGCTACCGTTTTCGGTGGGTCGAGCCGAGTGTAGAACAGCCGCATTGAGCCGTCAACCGGAATGTCGAGACGACCGCATATGGCTATCTCGGCGGCCGGCCCCGTATAATTCCAGTGATCCGGGGTTAGCTTTCGACCCACGCCACTTTCGGCCAGAATCTGTAACGCGAAGCGCCGTAATCAAGCAAGGAAGGTTCGCCAAATGAGCCCAGAAACCCTGCATTTGCGATACGGCATGAACCCCCATCAGGGTGCCGCCGCCCTGTCCTCGAGCGAGGGCGATCTGCCCATCAAGGTTCTGAACGGAGCGCCGGGGTTCATCAACCTGCTGGACGCCCTGAATTCCTGGCAACTGGCTATCGAGCTCAAGCGAGCGGTCGGACTGCCCTCGGCGTCGTGCTTCAAGCACGTCAGCCCCGTCGGCGCGGCGGTGGCCAGTCCGCTGAGCGACACACTGCGCAAAGCTTGGTTCGTCGGCAGCCAAGAGCTGTCGCCGTTGGCCACCGCGTATGTTCGTGCAAGAGGCGCCGACCGAGTGTCAGCGTACGGCGACTTCGCCGCGCTGAGCGACACTGTTGACGTTTCGACGGCACGTGTCCTGCGTCGTGAGGTTTCGGACGCCGTCATCGCACCCGGCTACGAACCGGAGGCGCTGGAGATTCTCAGCGGCAAGAAGGGCGGTCGGTACCTGATCATCGAAGCCGACCCCGATTTCGAGCCCGCCGAGGTCGAATCGAGGGATGTCTTTGGCATGCGGATGGAGCAGCAGCGCGACTCGCGCATCCCCAGCATGGACGATCTTGCCAACGTCGTGACCGCCACACAAGTTCTGCCAGATTCGGCCAAGATTGACATGCTTGTATCGATGGTGGCGCTGAAGTACACCCAGTCCAACTCGGTGTGCCTCGCGATCGATGGCCAGATCATAGGCATGGGCGCCGGCCAGCAGTCCCGGATTCACTGCACCCGCCTGGCGGCAAGCAAGGCCGAGACATGGTGGCTTCGTCAGCACCCGAACGTGATGTCGCTGGAATTTCCGAGAGGCACGGGCCGTCCCGACCGAGACAACGCCATCGATCAGTTCCTCAGCGACGATCTCACGGACGAAGAGGAGACGGCGATGGGATCGACGTTCACGTCGCCGCCCTCGAGGTTGTCGTCAGAGGCGAAACGCGAGTGGATCGGGGAGCTCACCGGCGTCACCCTCGGATCAGACGCCTTCATCCCGTTCCGAGACAACATCGACCGGGCAGCGAAAACCGGCGTGAAGTACGTCGTGCAGGCCGGCAATTCACTGCGAGACGCTGATGTAATCACCGCCTGCGATCAGTACGGGATGGCGATGGTCTTCAACGGAGTCAGGCTGTTCCACCACTGACGCAGATTGGCGGGAACAAGACGAGGTTCCGTCTGCGATCCGATCCTCACTCCGAAGTTCGGTTGCGAGCCTGGATAGGGGGATTTCCTGCTGGACCCAAGCCAGTTGACGCACCGGTGTGGTCGAAACCAAGCGAGCGTCGGCCATGAGCAAAGCCATGCACGTCCCCCTAGGCGCAACAATAATCGTAGACTGACTGACGGCCCGTACAGTCGAGACTAAGTCGCCAACCACGAAACGGGCCGATTCAAGAGTCTGTGGACGTTTAACTGCCAAGTTTGCAGATAAGCGTTCATGGTTACAATGGAATTAACAACGTCCGCTGGCATTGGTCTGACGTTCGCCGCTCCTGTTTGGTGATCGGCGCATCCTGAACCGCGCCTCGATCTCATCGCGACATATTCTCCGATCAGAAACGCTACCCTGAGCGCGGCCCAGGAAGGCAACGTGATCGGCGTGTTGGAGATGTATCAGGATGTTACGGATGATCTTGCTACGACCAGACAGAATTCGCTAAGGTTCGCTCTGGCCGGATCTTTGAGCATGGGCGCCTTTCTGTTC
>DCWO01000153.1:19225-45346 GCA_002328865.1 Dehalococcoidia bacterium UBA2160
TTCTGTTCCTTGTCGTCTCCAGGGCGGACAAAGTCATAGCGCGTGGACGCGACCGCCTGTTGGATCAACAACGAAAGTTGCAGGAGGGTGCTGAACGTCTGCACACCGTGGTCACCGGAGCTCCGGTTTTGCTTTATTCGTTGGATCGAGACGGTGTCATTACGCTGTCAGAGGGCAAAGGGCTCGAGGCGCTAGGTTTGCAGCCTGGAGACTTGGTGGGCAAGTCCATAAGTGAGGTGTATGGCGATTCACCCGAGGTGTTGCGTGACAATCGCCGAGCACTTACCGGCGAGACGTTCGCCTTGACACTAGATACTGAGGGACTGGCGTTCGAAACTCGTTTCACGCCCGTCACAGATATCGACGGGAGCGCAGAGGGCATCATCTGCGTCGGAGTGGACATCACCGATCGAATAGCAGCCGAAAGAGCCGTGAGAGATTCCAACAATCGCCTTGAGGAGGCGCTTTTGGAACTGCAGCAAACCCAGCATCAAGTTGTGCAGCAAGAACGCCTGCGTGCATTGGGCACAATGGCGAGCGGCATAGCGCACGATTCCAATAACGCACTCGCGCCCATTTTGGGATACAGCGATTTGTTGCTCCAATACCCCGACACACTGGACGATAGAGAAAAGAGTAGCGACTATTTGCGCTCGATCAATACTTCTGCTGCGGACGCCGCGGCAGTGGTGGACCGACTGAGGGAATTCTACCGGCACCGAGAAGACGCAATCGTGTCGCAGGTTGACCTGAACCAGATCGTCAGGGAAGTCATATCGATGACACAACCCAGGTGGAAAGACGTGGCGCAAGCTAAGGGCAGCAACATAGAATTTCAGGTGCAACTCGCAGACAACCTCCCACTGATTCAAGGCGATGTATCGAACTTGCGAACTGCTTTGACCAATCTGGTCTTCAACAGTGTTGACGCCATGCCCAACGGCGGAACGCTTTCGCTGTCAACCATTGCGCTTGGGGACCAGGTAGCGATGTCCGTCAGCGATACAGGAACCGGGATGACCGAGGAAATCAGAAGGCGAGCCTTGGAGCCTTTCTTCACGACTAAAGCGGAGAGTGGCACGGGTTTGGGTCTTGCGATGGTGTACGGTATCGTCCAACGCCACGAGGGCCGCATCGACATCCACAGCGGACTCGGCCGAGGGACAACAATTACGATCCGCTTACCCGTGCAAATGGAACAGTCGACAACGACGAACCGAACCGACGACAGGGTGGTCGCACGTTCTCTTCGCGTACTCGTCGCCGATGACGACCCCGCGGTGCGACTGCTGATCAAAGACTTTCTGACGAGAGACGGACATAGCGTGGAATCCGCAGTGGACGGGCGCGAAGCTCTGAAGAAATTCGGCGAAGGCAAGTTTGATCTGGTTGTAGCGGACAGAGGAATGCCGAATCTGGGTGGGGATCAGTTGGTCGCCGCGATACGCGCCAAAAGTGAGGTTCCAATCATTATGGTGACCGGTTTTGGCAATATGATGGTGGACTCGGGGGAGCGTCCCGCGGGAGTGGACTTCTGCTTGAGCAAGCCACTGGAGATTGCCGCCCTCCGAAAGGCGATCCTCACCGTGGTGAACAGCTAATTCGTCAGTGTCTCGTCCCCCGATCTATGAGTAGGACTTGATCCAATTCTCGATCCGAAGATCCGGTATTCGGGTGAAGTGCCGGACGTTGCCTGTGACCAGGGTTAGGTCGTTGACTATCGCGACTGCTGCGATGCGTAAATCGGCGTCGGCTAGGGGTCGCCCTTCGCGCTCCAAGGTCGCACGAACTCTTGCATAAACATCCGCAGCCCGCAATTCGAACGGCAAAACCTCAAAACTCGGAAAGATCAACGACTCCACTTGTTGCAGGAAAGCATTCCGGTTGGGGCTCCGGTAGGCGCCGAAGAGCAACTCTCCGACGTTGATCGCCGAAGTGAACTGGTATTCGCGCGGGGTTAGGTCCAACCTGGCCAACAATCTCCGCGGCGGGTTCCGCCGCATGATCTGGCTAAGCGTGTCGGTATCGAACAGGTACATCAGCGTCAAGGTCTATCTTCCGACCTTTGTCAAGCTGCCGTTCCCGATATACGGCGTCCATGATTTCGCCGAACTCCGGAAAGTCGGCCATTCCTCCAGCTATCGCGGCAATCCCTTTCCGAGGAGCACGAGGGTCCTCGAGCCGCGCCAAGTCCTCAAGCGATATTACCGCGACGGCAGGCGTGCCGCGCTTCTCGATGATGAATCTCTCGCCTCCGTAAACGACTCGCCCCATGATCTCGGAGAATCGCTTCTTGGCCTCTGCCACGCTCAAATTAGTCGTCACGCTTCAAACCTCCGAGTTGTCAATAAGTCATTATGACATATTGACATTATATATGCGATCACACCGCGAAAGGAATCTGCGATAATCGGGCAGCGCCCCCCATGACACATGATCATAAGCCCTGTCGTTTGAAAAATAGCAGGAGCCGGATGAGCACCATCGAAGACCGCATAGCCCGCACCATCAGCGAATACGATATCCAAGGCTGGCACCGCACCGGAACCGACGTCGATCTCGAGTCTGCCCATTGGTTGGCCGAACTCGTTCGAGAATGCGGAGCGGAACCGAGCCTGGAGATGTTCGATCTGGATCGAGTCGTTCCGGAGCCGAGTTACGTCGAAGTCGGCGATCGGCGGATCGAGGGCTTACCGTTGTTCGACGGGGCGTTCACGAGCGCTGATGGCGTGCAGGGCCGACTCGGCGCCGGGAACGGAAACCTGGACATACTTCTGATCGACGGTTTAGACGCCGGGTCCCTTGAAATCCTGGAAGATGCTCGGCGCTCGGACAAGTATCGGGCGCTGGTTTTCGTGACGACCAGCAACGGAGGCGGACCGGGTTTAGCGCCACGCAACGCGCCAAGCTTTGCCGAGCCTTTAGGCATTCCCATTTTGCAGGTTGACCCATCGGAACGGGCACAACTGAAAGAAGAGGCCGAAGCAGGGACCATGGCGACCGTCGTCGCCAACGCTGAAAGAGAGCCCGCCGAGGCTGCCAACGTGGCGGCCGTGATCCCGGGGCGAGACCGCGACTTACCGCCGTTGGTGGTCATGACTCCGCGGAGCGGTTGGTGGTTCATCGCCGCGGAGAGGGGCGGAGGCATCGTCTGTTGGCTGGAGGCAATTCGAGCGATTTGCGCAGCACAACCCGCTCGAGACGTCCGCTTCGTCGCAACCAGCGGCCACGAGCTGGGCCACCTGGGGCTGGAGGCGTATCTGGATCGCAACCCTGGTCTCGCCACGGAAGCATCGACCTGGATGCACTTCGGCGCCTCGATCGGAGCTGCCGAGAAGCCCGTATCGCGTCTGTTTACCTCAGACGATGAACTGCAAAGACTGACTGTCGAGTTTCTGGAACCCGAGATTCCCGTCTTGCCACAACTTTTCCCCCACGATTATGTGCCCGGCGGCGAGGGTCGAAACATCCACCTGCGTGGTGGCCGCTACGTATCCTTGGCGTGTGGACACGCGACGTTCCATCAGCAAACCGACCGCTGGCCCGACTCCGTGGACGTTTCCAGTGTCGCCAGCTATGCGAAAGCCATGACGGGATTGGCAGTGAGATTGGCTGGCTAGCGCGGGCGACCGGGAGATTGGCACGCGGACCTCGGCTTGAGGCAGCCGGTGCTCTGGGCGTTCACGCCCAAGCGACACAACACGTCATCGCGACCCAACTCAGGCCGAAGCCATCACATGTGAAAGTGTCCCCATGTTTGACAATACGCGAATCGCGTACATATACTAACGCAACGACATATGAATGGCTGAGAGCAGGACTAGTACGCCCCAAGCGGAGCTCAGAGAACCGGGTTAGGTGAGAGCCGGTGCTCGCGCAAGGGCCGAATGGACCTGGGAGCCGCCAACCGAAAACCCGCTTCACGCGGATTGTAGGCTTGGCCGGAGAGGGCACCGTTACCGAAGCCCAGGGCATCGATGAGTCCATGCGATCTCATCCGTGCCTTACAAGAGGCCGCTAAATGCGGTGAAATAGGGTGGCACAACGGTTTGACCCGTCCCTTGTGGGACGGGTTTTTTGTGTTTGACGCGATCCGACTGAATGGAGGCAATAGCTCGATGGTCAACATCAGCAACCGATTGTGGTTCTTTTGCATTCATCAAACGTCGAGCCGGGCGCACGTTGTTCGATAGAGCAACCGTGTTCGGCCAGAGAACCTACGAGCGAGCGAGTGAGATAGATGCAGACTACGACAACGACTGAACAGACATCGGGCCCCAACGTCGCCCAACGCAGGGTGTTCAGCGGCGTTCAACCGACCGGAGACCCGCAACTGGGCAACTACCTGGGCGCATTCAAGGGCTGGGTTGATCGACAGGACGAGAAAGAGAACTTCTTCTGCGTCGTCGACATGCACGCCATTACGGTCGATCACGACCCGGCTGAGTTGGTGCGCCAGACTCGCGAGTTGGCGGCCGTGCTGTTCGCATGCGGCATCAACCCGGAAAAGAGCACCCTGTTCGTGCAGAGTCAGGTCTCCGCTCACGCGGAGGCGTGCTGGATTCTCAACTGCTTCACGCCGTTGGGTTGGCTCGAGCGCATGACCCAGTTCAAAGACAAATCCGCGGGCCGTGGCAGCGTCTCGACGGGACTGCTCGACTATCCGGTGCTGATGGCGGGCGACATCCTGCTCTACAGCGCTCACGAGGTGCCAGTCGGCGACGATCAGAAACAGCACGTCGAGTTGGCCCGCGACATCGCCCAGAGGTTCAACAACATCTTCGGCGACATATTCGTCGTCCCGGAGCCCGTAATACAAGAAGTGGGTGCGAGGGTGATGGGACTCAACGACCCGGTGGCCAAGATGTCCAAGAGCTATTCTCACATCCGCGGCCACGCCGTTCGGATTCTGGACGACCCGAAGGAGATACAGCGCTCAATCATGAGAGCGGTGACGGACAGCGGGAACGAGATACGGTTCTCGAACGATCCGGAGAAGGCAGGAGTCAACAACCTGCTCGAGATCTACAGAGTGATCACCGGCAAGTCCGAAGGCGACGTGGAAACCGATTTCACGGATGCTCGCGGCTACGGCGATCTCAAGAAGCGAGTGGCCGAGGCCGTCATCGAAGAACTGGCCCCGATCCGAAACCGCTATAACGAACTGATCGACGACATTACTGAACTAGACCGGCTGTTGGCGGTCGGCGCGGACCACGCGCGCTCAATCTCCGAGCCCAAGCTCGAAGAGATGAAGCGCGCCGTCGGATTTGCGCTGCCTGACCGGACCCGGTCGTCTACGAGGTGAAACGATGTACTACCCGACACTTGAGCAAGTAAAGCAGTCCGCCGGATCAGCCAATCTGGTTCCGATCCATCGCGAAGTGACAGCGGACCTGGAGACCCCCGTCTCGGCGTACCTGAAGGTCGCCAAGCCCCCGTACTCGTTCCTGTTGGAGAGCGTGGAGGGCGGCGAACACATCGGCAGGTACAGCTTCATTGGCACCGAACCCACGAAGGTCTTCAAGACCGGCGAGGGCGAAGAGTACGGCGCCGTGGACCCGCTGATCCCGATCGAAGAGGAGCTGTCCAAATACCGTCTGGCCGAATTCCCGGACTCCGAGCGCTTCAACGGCGGCGCGGTCGGCTACGTCTCGTACGACGCGGTGCGCTACTTTGAACGTCTGCCGACGCCTGACCATGACCCCACTGGCGTGCCGGAATCGATCTTCATGCTGACCAGCACGTTCGTCGTGTTCGATCACCTGCGTCACCGCATCAGGGTCGTCAGCCACGCGTTCCTCGACGGCGACGTCGATGCGGCCTACGCGGCGGCCGTCGAGCGCATCGACGAGATCGTGGCCCGCCTTGAAGGACCGTTGCAAATGCCGAAAGCGTCAACAGGCGCGGGCGTGAAGGGCGCCGAAACCGAGATGAACATGACGTCCGAATACTACAACGACATGGTCGCTAAGACCCGTGAGTACATCATCGACGGAGACGTTATCCAGACGGTCGTGGGTCAGAGGATGGGCCGCCGCACCGATGCGCACCCGTTCCAGATTTATCGCGAACTCAGGGCAATCAATCCGTCGCCGTACATGTACTACCTCGAACTGGACGGCTTCCAGGTCGTCGGCGCGTCGCCCGAGATGCTGGTCCAGGTTGAAAACGGCAAGGTCGCTGTCCACCCAATCGCCGGAACTCGGAGACGGGGCAAAGACGAGGCGGAAGACCTGGCTCTCGAAGAGGAGCTGCGGACCGACGAGAAGGAGCAGGCTGAGCACATCATGCTTCTGGACTTGGGCCGGAACGACGTCGGCCGCGTCAGCAAGCCGGGCACCGTGAACGTCTCACAGATCATGGATATCGAACGATACTCCCATGTGATCCACCTGGTGTCGCACGTGACCGGCGAATTGCAGGACGGCTACTCGAACTACGATGCGCTCAGGTCATGCTTCCCCGCCGGCACCGTGTCCGGAGCGCCGAAGATCAGGGCGATGGAGATCGTAGCCGAGTTGGAACCGGACAAGCGAGGCGTCTACGCGGGCGCGGTCGGATACTTCGACTTCGCGGGCAACATGGACACCGCGATTGCCATCCGGACGCTGATAGTCAAAGACGGCTACGCATACGCTCAAGCGGGCGGCGGCATCGTCTACGACAGCACTGCCGAGAACGAGTACATGGAGACCATTCACAAAGTAACCGCGACGCTCCGGGCGATCGACCAGGCCGAACAGGCGATGGAGTGAGAGTCATCGGTTTACCAAATCAGACATATGAGACCGTTCGTCCCTTCGGCAGGCTCTGAGCTTGTCGAAGGATGGCACCAATCTCAAGGTAAGAACGAACGGATTGAAGACCAAGGCAATCATCCTCGCCACACCAGGAGCAACGAAATGATTCTGCTGATCGACAACTATGATAGCTTTACTTACAACCTCTACCAATACCTGTGCGAGCTTGGCGCTGACATGGAGGTTCGACGCAACGACAAGACGTCGCTGGAAGAGATCGAAGACATGGCGCCAAGTAAGATCGTCATTTCGCCAGGTCCGCGAACGCCGGACAAAGCAGGCATCTCCAACGACGTGATCCGGCACTTCGGCCCGAAGACGCCGGTGATGGGCGTATGCTTAGGCCACCAGTGCGTTGGGTACGCCTACGGCGGCACGGTCTCGGGCGCCGGGGAGATCATGCACGGTAAGATGTCGCAGATACACCACGATGGCCGAAGGCTGTTCAAAGGACTCCCGAATCCCTTCGACGCTATCCGATACCACTCGCTGGCCGTGGAATCCGATGACCTGCCCTCCGAGCTCGAGATCACGGCGTGGACGGACAACGGCATCACGATGGGAGTCCGCCACAAGGAATACCCCGTCGAAGGGATACAGTTCCACCCGGAATCGATAATGACCAAAGTAGGCAAGGACTTGTTGCAGAACTTCCTGGACGCTTGATGCACCGCCGGAGATTTAGGATGTGTGGAGCAGCAGCGCCCCTTTAACGTTCCCGACGAGTCGGGACGCGGGTGTCCCTCAGCTCCTCATTTTCCTTCCTTCCTGCCAGGGAGGGGGGCGGGGGGATGGTCGAACCCTCAAGGCGATCCAACGCCAATTGAAGCCAGACGACGGGCAAAATCGGAGGAAACGATGATTCGCGAAGCAATCGAAGCCGTGATCGACGGCAATTCACTGTCGCTCGAGGAGGCCGCCTCCGCCATGAACGAGATCATGAGCGGGGACGCAACCCCTGCCCAGTTCGGCGCCTTCGTGACGGCCCTTCGGATCAAAGGCGAGACCGTCGACGAGATCGCGGGCATGGCTCGCGTGATGCGCGAGAAGTCGCTGCACGTCGACGTTGACGGGCTGGTCGTCGACACCTGCGGTACCGGCGGCGACGGGTCGGGCAGCTTCAACATCTCGACCACCGCCGCGTTGGTTGTGGCGGGCGCTGGGGTGAAGGTCGCCAAGCACGGCAACCGGGCCATGTCCGGCGCGACCGGCAGCGCTGACGTACTCGAGGAACTCGGCGTCAAGATCGACTTGAGCCCGGAAGGCGTCGCCCGTTGCCTGGACGAGGCCGGTTTCGGCTTCATGTTCGCACAACGGTACCATCCGTCCATGCGGTTCGCCGCAGGGCCGAGGCGCGAGATCGGCATCCGCACCGTGTTCAACATACTCGGCCCGTTGACGAACCCAGCGAACGCCCGGCGCCAGGTGATCGGTGTAGCCGACCCGATGGTCGCCGAGCGGATGGCCCGCGTTCTGGGCGCCCTGGGCAGCGAGCACGCCCTGGTCGTTCACGGCGCCGACGGCCTGGACGAGCTTACCCTATCGGGCCCGTCACAGGTCTGGGAGTTGCTGGGCGACGAGGTGAGCACATACGAGGTGACCCCCGAGACCATGGGTTTGGGCAGGGCCGACGGAAGTGCGTTGCAGGCGGCAACCGCTGAGCAGAGCGCGGAGATCGCCAGAGCCGTCCTCGGCGGCCAGCCCGGCCCAACTCGAGACGTCGTGCTGATGAACGCGGCGGCGGCGCTCCTGGCTGCCGGGACGGCCCAAACATTGACCGACGGCGTACAGATCGCTGCCCAGTCCATCGACAACGGCGATGCCGCCCGCGGACTGGAAAAGCTGGCTTCGCTGAGCCAATCGCTTGAATAGCAACCGGCGCAACGGCTTCTTGCCGATCAGCGCGATCCTGTTCGACTTCGATTTCACGCTGGCGGATTCGTCCGTGCCCGTGGTCGAATGCGTGAACTTTGCGCTCAGAGGTCTGGGCTTGCCGGAAGCGCCCACCGACGCTGTGATGCGCACGATCGGGTTGCATCTTTCGGAGACGTTGGTCGAATTGGCGGGCCCGGAACATCGGCCCAGGGCCAAGGAGTTTCTCGACCTGTTCGAAAAACGCGCGGACATTGTGATGGTGCAGGGCACCGAGGTGTACGACGATGTCCCCGAAGTCGTAGATGGACTGAAGAGCCTCGGAATGAGGCTGGGGATCGTATCCACCAAGTACCGAAGAAGGATCGAGGCGATTCTGGAACGCGACGGTCTCTTGTCTTCGTTTGACACGATCATTGGGGGTGACGACGTGGTGCGCCACAAACCATATCCCGATCCCATTCACGCGGCTTTGGCCTCGCTCGGAGCGGATGCCGACCAGGCGGTGTACGTCGGAGACAGCCTGCCGGACGCCCAGGCGGCCCAGGCAGCCAGCATTCCCTTTGTAGCCGTTCTCTCCGGTACGACTGAATTACATGAGTTCGACGAGTACCTCAAGGCGGCGTCGCTGCCCGCGCTCACGAGCACGGAATTCATCGAGGTTTTGGGAAGGATATCGAATGGCAGCCCGTGAGACGCCAGACATTCTCAGGCAGATCGTGGACCTCAAGCGACAAGAAGTTGAGCGGCTCAAGACCGAGGCGCCGATCTCCGAGCTTCAGGCGCGCATCGACGACCAGATGCCGCCCCTGAATTTCGCCGGTTCGTTGATGGGCGGGCGTATCAGGATCATTGCCGAAGTCAAGAAAGCGTCACCGTCGCGCGGTCTGCTGCGCGAGGACTTCGACGCCGTCGATCTGGCGTCCACCTACGCGGAAAACGGCGCTGCTGCTATATCGGTCGTTACGAACGCCGACCATTTCCAAGGGAGCATCGATCATCTAGGCGCGGTGACGGCCGCAGTTCATGAAGACGCCGTTCCAGTGCTGCGGAAAGAGTTCATATTCGATCCGTACCAAGTGTACGAAGCGCGAGCCTACGGCGCCGACGCGATCCTGCTGATCGTCGCCATGCTGACGTCGTCGCTGCTCAAGGAGCTCTTCGAACTGGCCGGAAGCTTCTGGATGCAGCCGCTGGTGGAGGTGCACGACGAATCCGAGCTCGAAATTGCCCTCGACGCGGGCGCCGAGATAATCGGGATCAACAACCGTAACCTTAAAACGTTCGTGACCGATCTGGAGGTCACGGACCGCCTCGCCGGCAGTGTCCCCGCCGGGAAGATCGTGGTCAGCGAAAGCGGCATCAGCACTCCCGAGCACATCCAACGAGTGCAACACGCGGGCGCGCACGCCGCACTGATCGGCGAAGCCTTTGTGACGGCGCCCGACGTCGGGGCGAAGCTTCGGGAGCTAGCATGATCATTGTGAAGATATGTGGACTGCGCGACACGGAGCACGCCTTGATCGCCGCAGAATCCGGGGCCGATCTGCTGGGTTTCAACTTCGTCGAAGGCGTGCGCCGGCAGTTGACCGAGGCCGCGGCATTCGATGTCATCTCGGCTTACCGTGATCGTCACGGCGTTGGTGGTCCGGGGCTGGTCGGCCTGTTCGCAAACCAGCCGCTGGAGTTCGTCAATCGTGTGGTGCGCCAGTGCGGAATGGACTACGCCCAACTCTGCGGCGACGAACCGTTAGAATATTGGGGCGATGTCGACGCCACGGTGATTCGTCAGATCAGAGTGCGCGATGATATCGAACGACAGGAAGCCCTCGCCAAAGTGCTGACGGCTGTCGGCGAAGCAGTGTCGGGAGGCCACATCGTCCTCTTGGATAAACACCAGGCAGGCGCACTGGGCGGCACTGGAAAGAGCTTCGACTGGACGATCGCCGAGCAAGTCGCTCGGGACTACGACATCCTCCTCGCGGGCGGACTCGACCCCGAAAACGTGAGCGACGCGATCTCCATCGCGCGGCCCTGGGGCGTGGACGTGTCCAGCGGCGTCGAGACGGACGGCGCCAAAGACGCTTCGAAGATCAGGGCATTCGTCGAGGCCGCCAAGACCGCAGACCTCGGTTAGTTCGCACTTCGGGCCGGATGAGCGGATCCGGCGAAGGCTTTCGTAGCCGGCAGGCGCATCGACTGCGCGTGTAGTATCGCCATCGGTCTAGATATTCAGGCCGAGCCCGTCCCTCCATCCTCAGTCACGTGGCCGCTGCGACGCAGCCGCTTGAATCCTACCGGCCGATTGCTCATCTGAATAGACAGACAAGCGACCACCGACATGAGGGGCAATACGATGGCCAAACCAGTGCAGCTCGGAACCCACGATATCCTGATCGACGCGCCTCGCGAGCTCGTCTTCCAGATGATGACCGCTTTCGATGCGGGTCCCATGCCTGGAGACACAAACGAGTCGTCGAAGGTGATCTCTCGAGACGACGATTCTCAGATCGTCGAGTTCAAGAGCCGCGTTGGATTCATCACGTACACGTCGGTGGAGAAAGTGACGCTGGATGCTCCGCAGCGGATTACGTTCAACCACCTGAGCGGCCCCCTCAACTACGCATGCGACGAGTTCATTCTCGACGACCGGGACGGCCAAACACTCCTGACCCATCACGGAGAGATAATCTGGAGCCGGATCCCATTCTTTGGTTGGTTCGGCACGGTGCTCTACACCCGGCCGATGTTCAACAGGGTCGCTGCGCGTCACATGGAACTCATCAAGACCGCCGCTGAAGCCAGGGCGGCTCGCAGCCACGTCTTCCGCCGGAAGCCAAAGGCGCCGCCCTCTGGCCAAGCCTGACCACCGCAAGCGCGCAGCTCGGGCGGTGGCGAATCCGGCGCCTGATCGAATCCAGTCGCCGAAGGCGCCGCACCGGAATTCGATGGCGACACGCGCGCCCGTGTCTCTAACTTTCGAGCTTGTTCATGGCGCCAGACCCAGTCGTTGCCCGTCAGGCGACATCGGGTCGAAGCTCTCTCAACCGGCGAATACCGACAAACCTTCAACTTCTCACAATCTTCTCACGTTGGCGCATCACGCCCTGTTTTCTGCTCCGAATCACGGGTCGACGCCGCCTCGGTTGAAGCCGAACCGAACATCTGCCGGAGCGGCAGTTATCCGACATGCACGTGGGGCCACCGAAGGGACGTCCAGAGCCTTCGTGAATCGACCTTTCGTCGCTGGACTACCCAGCATCGCTGTGCTATCTTCAGTCGTGAATCGTTGGAGCAAGAGGTAGCTTTGCATGTTCGACCATGACGTTCTAATAATCGGGGCGGGACTCGCCGGAATGCGCGCTGCGTTGTCGGCCCGACAAGCTGGGGCCGATGTCGCGGTGGTCACCAAGGTCCATCCTGTCCGTAGCCACTCCAACGCCGCTCAGGGCGGCATTAACGCGGCTCTTTCCGACCGGGGCGATGACTGGCACGATCACGCCTACGACACGGTCAAGGGCAGCGACTTCCTGGGCGACCAGGATGCGATCGAGGTCATGTGCCGCGAAGCCGGTGACGAGGTCATCGCCATGGAGCATTACGGCGTAACCTTCAACCGTGACGAAGAGGGCAAGCTGGGCACGCGCGCATTCGGCGGTCAAAGGCAAGCAAGAACGTTCTTCGTTGCCGACTTCACCGGGCAAGCGCTCCTTCACGTTCTCTACGAACAGATCATGAAAGAGGGCGTGCGGATCTACGAAGAGTGGTTTGTGCTTCGGTTGATCGTCGAAGACGGCAAGTGTGTCGGCGCGGTGGTCATGGAGATCCGCTCCGGTGAGATACACGTTATCCGCGCCAAAGCCGTCATCATGGCGGCGGGCGGACTGGGACGCGTGTTCGAGCCGTCGACCAACGCCCTGATCTGCACCGGCGACGGCACCGGTTTGGCGTACCAAATCGGCGCGCCGGTGATGGACATGGAGATGGTCCAGTATCACCCAACGACTTTGAAGGGAAGCGGCGTGCTCATTACCGAGGGAGCTCGCGGGGACGGCGCTTATCTGTTGAACTCAGAGGGCGACAGGTTCATGAAGACCTATGCTCCCAACATGATGGAACTCGCCTCCCGCGATGTCGTGTCACGGTCGGAGCAGACCGAGATCGACGAGGGTAGGGGCATCGACGGCTGTGTGCTTTTGGACTGCCGCCACCTGGGCGAGCGGATGATCCGCGAGCGGCTGTCGCAGATCGCCGAGATCGCCAAGGACTTCGCCAACGTCGATATATTCACAGAGCCGATTCCTATCCAGCCGGGCATGCACTACGCGATGGGCGGAATCAAGGCAGATGTCGATGGCCTGACGCCCGTCCCGGGCTTGTATGCGGCAGGCGAAGTGGCTTGTGTGAGCGTGCATGGCGGCAACCGGCTGGGCGCGAACTCGTTGCTGGATACGTTGGTGTTCGGTCGTCGGTCGGGTGTGCACGCGGCTGACGCTGTGAAGAGCGTGTCCCACGCGAACTTGTCCGACGCCAGCGCCGACGAAGACCGCAATCGTCTACAAGGTTTGCTGGACAACCCGGAGGACGGCGGTGAGATGTTCGGCGCTTTGCGCCACGACCTGGGTCAAAGCATGGACAAGAACCTGGCCGTGTACCGCCACCAAGCGGGTATGGAAGAAGCGGTCGAAAAGATCAGAGAGGTCCGGGAACGTTACCGATCAGTCTACGTCGCGGACAAGGGCAAGACGTTCAACACCAACCTGATCTTCACCTTGGAGCTGGAATTCATGGTGGACAGCGCCGAGACCATCGCTTTGAGCGGTCTTGAGCGAACCGAGAGCCGAGGCGCCCATACCCGGACCGATCATCCGGACAGAGATGACGAAAACTGGCTGAAGCATGTCCTCGTGAAGAAAACGGACGATGGTCCGCAGATCGACTACCTGCCGGTGGTCATCACCGAATGGCAGCCCGAGGTGCGCAGCTACTAGTGTCATGTCCGGCGAGTCTGTTGCGTCAATCCCGGATCTCGCTGAAACGGACTGTGGTTCGACGAACTCACCACGAACGGCACAACCCACCGCCCCGTTCGCCCTGAGCCTGTCGAAGGGTCGTCGAACGCTCCGGATGTTCGGCGGATACATGAAAAACAAGGACGGTACGAATGGAAGTCAAGATCAGCGTAAGGCGCTTCGATCCCGATAGCGAAAGGCCTGTGGCAAGACTCCAGGAATACGACCTGGATATGACCGAGGCCAGCACGCTGTTGGACGGTCTGATCCACATTCGCGAAGACATCGACGGATCGCTCGCCCTTAGGTGTTCCTGTCGTAGCGCGATCTGCGGCTCTTGCGCGGTGCGAGTCAATGGACAGGCGGGCTTGGCGTGCAACACGAAGCTGACCGACGCGATGCCCAAAGACGGCGGCCCCATCGTGGTGGAACCTGCCGGAAACATGCAGGTCATCAAAGACCTGGTGGTTGATTTCGGGACCTTCTGGGAAAAAGTTCGGGCTGTCGATCCCTGGATTCAACCAGAGGGACCGGAGCCCCAGGGCGAGTACGTCGCTCCCGACGAGGACATGGTGCACCTTGCAGGCGTCGTGTCCTGCATCATGAGCGGCGCATGCGTTTCGGACTGCACCGTGCTTGCCGTGGACCCCAGCTTCCTGGGTCCGGCGGCGCTGACCAAGGCGTACCGTTTCGTAGCCGACCCGAGAGACGACGCCAACACCCAGCGATTGACGGCGCTGAACGAGCCCGGCGGCATGTGGGATTGCACCCGCTGCATGCAGTGCGTCCAGGCTTGCCCGAAGAGCGTCGACCCGATGGGTCGCATCATGGCGCTCAGGGACCAGGCCATGGAGGCAGGCTTCACGAACACCACCGGCGCCCGGCACGCCACCGCGTTCTCCGACATCATCGAACACAGCGGCAGGCTCGACGAGACCAAACTTACGATCAAGAGCCACGGCTTGTTCAACGTCCGTGAAATGATCAAGCTGGTGCCCATAGGCATTCGAGCACAACTCGCCGGGAAACGGCCTCCGCTGATGCACAAGGCCATCCCGGGCGTCGAGAACGTGCGCCGCATCTTCAAGAAGGTAGAGAACAAGCGATGAGATATGCACTGTACGCCGGATGCGTCGCACGGGGCGCCACCCCCGAACTATACGTCGCAACACTAGAGGTTTGCCGGCGATTGGACATCCAGCTTGACCTCGCGGCGCTGGAAGGCGCGTCCTGCACCGGCGCGGGAGTGCTCCAAGAGAAGAACCTGCGGCTCGCCGACACGCTGAACGCCCGGACCTTCGCCATGGCCGAGCGCGCGGGATTGCCCATCCTGACGCTGTGCAGCACTTGCCAGGGAGTCATGTCCCAGGCAAACGTGCGGCTGCAAGACGACGAATATCGTGCGTCGATCAACGAAGACTTGGAAGAGGAAGGTCTCTCCTACAGCGGAACGTCCGAACCGAAGCACCTCCTATGGGCGATCCTGGAAGATGTAGGCGTCGACAAGCTCAAGTCGCTCGTCACCCAACCCCTGTCGAACCTGAAGATGGCGCCGTTCTACGGATGCTACCTCGTTCGGCCGACAACGACCCTTGGCTTCGACGACCACCCCGAACGGGAAGACGCGCTCGAAACGCTCATTGAGGCGGTGGGCGCCGAAGTCGTCGATTTCCCCGGCAAGACGCTCTGCTGCGGATTTCCGATCACCACGATCAACAATCCGAACGCCCTTAAGATGGTTGCGACTCATACTCTGGACGCCAAAGGTCGTGGCGCCGACGCCATGGTGACCCCATGCCCGCTGTGCCATCTGAACCTTGACGGGTTCCAACCGTCAGCGGCGTCCGGCAACAGCCCGATCGCCATCGACATGCCGATCCTCCACCTGCCCCAACTCATCGGCCTCGCGATGGGAATCGACCCCAAGGCGATGCGCCTCAACAAACACATCGTCTCGACCAAGAATTTCCTGACAGAGGTCGCGGTCTCGACGTAGTCCGCCGCCTTCAGTCCACGTGCCGGTAATCGGCCCCCGTAGTCAAGGCGGGGGCCGATTGCGTACAGGTCGTGTCTCATGTCCACCGACCACCTCAAGTCTCTCCGTTCTGGCGCCGCATTCTCCATCGGATGCCCACGTCACACGAACCCTCGCGACCTCACTTTGTCATCCAGATCCTTCCGCAGAAGGAGAAGGATCTGGGGCCACGCAGGAGGACCCGTACGCGGCGAGCCGACCCTTCCGCGCGCGCGTTCATAACGGCAATGACTGGTCGAATTCCGGCGGTCGAGATCACCGTTGTGCAGCAGCGGGGTTCTTTGGCGAGGAGGCCTATAAAACGAGCGTGACCAAACGATTCGCGCCTATCCTACCATCACCCGGATACTGGTCCTGATCGCGACAGAATTCCAAACCGGAACTCGACACGCAATCGTCCAGTTCGAGAACGATCGCATGGTTGACACGACTCACCAGTCCATGTTATAAAACGATCATTCACTTTAGAGAATGAGCATTCGTTTTGTATCCGACAGGAGCACTGCATGCCGAAAGTCACCGAGGAACACGTTGAGGCGCGGCGTCGTCAGATTCTCGATGCGGCCCTTGCGTGCTTCTCCCGCAACGGCTTCCACCAAACCACGATCAACGACATCTGCGAAGAGGCGAATCTCAGTGCGGGCGCCATCTACAACTATTTCGAAAGCAAGGATTCCATGATCGCCGAGTGCTGCACTCACGGTCAGACCGAAATCGGCGAGGTCTTCGACGGCGCTCAAATGTTGGGCACGGCTCGCGAGGCGATCGAAAAACTGGCGGAAGTCTTCATCATGGGCATCGCGTCACCCGAGGAGCAATCCGCGACCAGGCTCGAGGTTCAACTCTGGTCCGAGACGCTCCGAAACCCCGATGTGCTGCAAGCTGCGATGGGCCCCAGAAGCCAAGTGTTGGCTGGCCTCCAGTCGATCGTCGAGCGTGGACAGCGCAACGGCGACGTATCGGGTGTGGCAGACGCGGAGTACGTGGCCAGAGTCCTGATGGCGCTGCGCGACGGATTGGTGTTGCAACAAAGCATGGACCCAGACACGGACGTGAGCCGGTATGTTGCGGCGATGAAACAGGTGACGGCGGGTGCGGTGTTCACCTAGCCGCCTGTTCGGGGGCATGAATGGCTGACACCGGACCATAGGAATTGCCGGTTCGACATACGATCGTGACGGCAAGATGCCAAGCATGGAATCATTGGATTAAGGGGAACAGTATGAATCTCTCTACACAGGCGTTGGCGAACATGAGCGCGAATCACCCTTGGCGGACGATCGTGCTCTGGGTGGTTCTGCTGGTCGCGGCGGTTGTTGTAAACGCTACGCTGCTTGGCGACGCTCTGACCACCGAGTTTTCATACACGAACATGCCCGACTCCAAGAAGGGCGACGAGCTCCTTGAAGAGCGACTACGCGGTCCGAGGAGGGTCAACGAGATCGTCGTCGTGAGGTCCGAAACGCTGACCGTGGATGAGCCCGAGTTCATAGCCAAGGTTGACGAGGTGTTCGGCACGATTTCCGGGCTTGGCGCTGACATTATTGAAGGCGGCGTGAACTACTATCTCACTCAGGATCCGTCGATGGTCTCGGCCGACCGCCACACCACGATCATGCCGTTCATTTTATCCGGGACGTTCGACGACGCCGTGACCAACGTCGAGCAGATCATGGAACTCGTTCGCGAGGCCGACCGCGCAGAAGGCTTCCAGGTTCTCATCGCGGGCGAGGCTTCGATCTCGTTCGAGTCCAACGAAATCGCCGAGAAGGACATGTTCAACGTCGAGGTGTTCGGAATACCCATCGCCCTCGTGATTCTGCTGATAGTGTTCGGCGCCGTGGTGGCCGCGGTGACGCCGATATTCGCCGCGCTCATCGCGATCGTCATAGCGATTGCGCTTTCGGCACTGATTGGCCAGCTATTCCAACTCTCGTTCTTCGTCGTAAACATGATCTTCATGATAGGGCTGGCGGTCGGCATCGACTACACGCTCTTCATCGTCTACAGATACCGCGAGGAGCGAGCGCGGGGATACGAGAAACTGGACGCGATCTCCTGGTCCGGTTCGACCGCCAGCAGGGCGGTGTTCTTCAGCGGCATGACCGTGGTCTTGGCGCTGATCGGGATGCTGATCATACCGACGAACATCTTCCAGAGTTTGGCGACAGGCGCGATTCTCGTCGTCATCATGTCCGTGGCCGCCTCTCTAACGCTGCTCCCGGCGGCTCTAGGACTAATGGGCGACCGGGTGAATTCGTGGCGTGTCCCGATTGTCGGTCGGAATTTGATGGAGTCGCACAGCGACGAAACCCAGGGCGGGTTCTGGAACTGGATCACCGCGCTGGTGATGGCGCATCCCGTGGTGAGCCTCTTGCTGTCCGTAGGGTTGCTCGGGGCCGCGGCCGTACCCGTATTCCAGCTTGACACCGGGTTCAATGGGATATCGTCCATGCCCGATGGCCTGGCGACAAAAGAAGCCTTCTTGATACTGGACGAAGAGTTTTCCTTCGGCGTCGTGTCGCCTCTTGAGATCGTGGTGGATGGCGACGTCAACTCACCGGCGGTTCAGAGTGCAGTTGAGTCCCTGAACGCTTCGTTGGCAACCGATCCGTTGTTCATGGGCGCCCCCGCGTACCAGGCGAATGAAGCCGGCGACTTGGCCCTCGTCTCGGTCCCGGTATCCGGCGAGTCGGCGAGCGATGACGCAACCACAGCGGTGCGGAATGTGCGAGACATCTACGCCTCCGCTGCCTTCGCCGGCGTGGATGCCCGAGTCTACGCTACTGGGGCGCCAGCGTTCAATGTGGACTTCTATGACATCACCGACAGGTTCACGCCCATCGTGTTCGGCATCGTCCTGGGATTGAGCTTCATCCTGTTGACCGTGGTGTTCAGGTCGATCGTGATCCCGATCAAGGCCATCCTGATGAACCTGTTGTCGGTCGGGGCTGCTTACGGTTTGTTGGTGCTGGTGTTCCAGAAAGGATTTGCGGCCGATTTCCTGGGCTTCTACCAGTCGGACGTGATAGACGCCTGGATTCCGCTGTTTCTGTTCTCGGTCCTGTTCGGGTTGTCGATGGACTACCACGTGTTCCTGCTGAGCCGCATCCGCGAGCGGTACGATCAGACGCAGGACAACGCCGGATCGGTGGCGTACGGGCTGCGGTCCACGGGCAAGATAATCACCGGGGCGGCGTTGATCATGGTCGCCGTGTTCGGCGGTTTCGCCATGGGGGACATGGTGATGTTCCAGCAGGTCGGGTTCGGGCTGGGCGTAGCAGTCTTCCTGGACGCAACGATCATCCGCTCGATCCTGGTGCCCGCGGGCATGCGGCTGCTGGGAAACCTGAACTGGTACTTGCCAAGCGTTCTGAGCTGGCTTCCGGACGTTCGCGTCGAGGTCGAGGAAACGGCGACGAGTGCAGTCACCGCGGACTGATCGCGTCTACGCCAGGAACACGGTCCCTGTGTCGCCGTCGACGGTAATGAGTTGGCCGTCGGTGATGAGATGAGTGCCGTAGACGACGCCCACGACGGCCGGCAGTCCGTACTCTCTGGCGACGATGGCGGTGTGGGACAACACGCCTCCCGAGTCGGTTACGATCGCCGCGACCGTCCCGAACAGCGGCGTCCACGTCGGATTGGTCGACGTGCACACCAGCACGTCGCCGGGTTTGATCTTGGCGAATTCGTCTGGAGACTTTACGACTCTGGCGGGTCCGGTGGCCGACCCAGGCGAGCAGCCGACCCCTCGCAACACCTTCACCGTTGGGTCCGGTTCAGACGTACGGGCGGGGTCGTGAGTCCGGTCGGTCTCGGATATCGACGGCAACGTGCCCAATTTCGGCGGCGGGTTCATTCGGAGTTGTCGCTGGCGGAGTTCTTTGCGATCCCGCACCCGTTGCATCAAGTCGCGTTGAGGGCGGTCTTTGCGAGCCTCGACCATCTCCTCCCAGTCGATGTAGAACACATCGGTCGCTGTCTGCAGGATCTCGTTGTCGGCCAACCTGCGCCCCACTTCGGCGATCAACCGTCGCATACACGCCGTGGAACCCTGATCGATGTAGAAGGCGTGGTCTTCTTTGAGCGGCCACAAATCCCTAGCGTGGCCCAACGCAAGCGTGAATCGGGCTTTGAGGTCTTCGTCGCTGATTTGGTCGAGGGCTTTTGCCATGGCCACGTTAGCCTGGGACGCCTTGCCGGCGCTAGATGCCATGACGTCAGGGAACGATCCTTGAAGATAGCTCTTGATGTTCAAGATCACGAACGTTGGGTCTTCGATCCACGTCGGGAACAGGTAATCGAAGCCGGTGGGCTTCAAACCATACACTCGCAGGTATTCATCCAGGTCGGCAACGAACGATTTGGCCTCTTCGGCGCTCCTGAGTTGGCTCAGAATCTCGTCAGCGTCCACGACGTCGGCGAAGATGCGGTTCACGACTGAATTGCCGCGAGCCTTGCCTGCCAGAACCTCCAACTCACGGTTGGTTTCGATGTTCTTGTTGGGCAACCCCTGGATCAGCGTATAGGCGTCGGTTTCCGATCCGTCGCCGAACGCCTCACGGCAGAGCCCAACCAACTGGTTGACCGCCTCGTGAAGCGGCGCCACTACCAAAAAATGGACGTACCAATGGTACCCGCTCAGCTCCACGAACTCGTCCAGCCATGACAGAAGTTCGTCCGGTGTGGCGCCTTTCAGATCGACGCCGCTCATATAGGCCAGGTCTGCCTCCAACTTCGGCAAGAACTCGCTGTCCCATCGGCGTTTCGTGTTCTGGATCGCGTCGTTAAGCGCCACCCGCTGTTGTTCGCGTTCATATTCGGACGTCTCGTCGGGCATGCCCGCTGAGTACGAGTAACCGTTGATCCGTTTGCTCTGCGACCGCCCCGTTCGTTTCAGGTCTCGTGATGCACGAGCCGGACCGTCCGCCATGATTCGAGCGGTGGCGGAGAGTCTCATCGGCGTTGCAGGAAGCGGGCTGTGGACGTTGTCCCATTCCCAGAGCAGCAGCGTCTCATCCGGGGATTCCCACTCCACCGGAAATCCCGGCGGATCGGGCAGTCGCGTTCCTGTTTCTTTGTTGTCCGTCAATGCGGTTTCCCTTTCGGAGAGGTCAATTCAGTTTGACCGTTGTCTGTCCGTGCGCGGATACTGGATTGAAAGAAAGAGCCCCCGACAAAGGGGGCTCTTTCTTTGCGATTGCGGATATCTAGCCCGCGTTCGCCATGACATCGACCAGCTCCTGCACGGACGCGGCGGAGTTCCTGAGCGCTTCAGCTTCAGACGCGTTCAGATCGAATTCGATCACTTCTTCGACGCCGCCCGCGCCGAGTTTGATCGGCACGCCAACGAATAGGCCGTCGACGCCGTACTCGCCCTCCAGGTAGGCGGTGCAGGGGAGGATCTGCTTCTTGTCGAGGAGAATGGCCTCGACCATCTGCGCAATCGCGGCCGACGGCGCGTAGTAGGCGCTGCCGGTCTTAAGCAGGTTGACGATCTCGGCTCCGCCGTCCTGTGTCCTCTTGACGATGGAGTCCAATCGCTCAGCCGAAAGCAGTTTCGAGATGGGCGTGCCGCCCACGGTCGTGCTGCCGACGACGGGAACCATCGTGTCGCCGTGGCCGCCCAGCACGTATGCCTCGATGGACTCGACAGAAACGTTGAGCTCCTCGGCGAGGAACGTCCGGAAACGCGCGGTGTCCAGGATGCCGGCCATGCCGACCACACGGTTCTTCGGAAAGCCGCTGACTTTGAACGCCTGTTGGGCCATGGCGTCCAACGGGTTGGTTACGATCAGCAGTATACCGTCCGGTGATTGCGGAGCCACCTCCTGGACGACGCTGGAGATTATCTTCATGTTCGTCAGCAGCAGGTCGTCGCGGCTCATGCCCGGACGGCGGGCTATGCCCGATGTGATGACGACGACATCTGAGTTAGCTGTCTCTTCGTACCCGTTCGTGCCGATCACCTTGGCGTCGGATGCTACGACTGGTCCGGACTCTTGCATGTCCAGCGCCTTGCCTTGGGGAAGGCCCTCGACGATGTCCACCAGCACGACGTCCGCGTAGCCTTGGTCGAATATCCGCTGCGCCGCGGTGGCGCCCACGTTTCCAGCGCCGACAACTGTGACTTTGTTCCTCATGGCTGTGTCACCTCGCTTGTGTGTGATTTACGCAAAGCTGGCCCGCGTTTGCGTCGCGGGCCAGTTGTGCATCATGCTTCGATTTCGATCTCTTTCGATGACTGACTCAGGTCATTGACGCGCTAACCGATGGTGTCGACGTACTCCTGCCACCGCTCTTCGATCTTGGAGTCGACGACTGTGTCCATGATGTATTGGCCGAACTCTTCGCCTGTCGCGCCCGTGTTGCGGCCGGTCGTGACGATCTTGCGCTCGTATTGACCGCAGATGTCGATGGCCTTGTGAAGCTTTGCGCCGAGGTCTTCGTACCCGATGTGCTCGAGCATCATGGCGCCTGCGCGCAGCAAAGAGCTTGGGTCGGCGTACTGGTCACGATTTTCCTGAACCATCCTTGGAGCGCTGCCGTGGATCGCTTCGAACATGGCATACACCTTGCCGATGTTGGCGCTGCCCGCGGTTCCGACCCCGCCCTGGAGCTCGGCGGCTTCGTCCGTCAGGATGTCGCCGTAAAGGTTTGGCAGCGCCAGCACCTCGAACTCATTCCGGCGTTTGGTGTCCAACAGCTTGGCTGTCATGATGTCGATGTACCAGCCGTCCCAGTCGATGCCCGGATAGTTTTCGGAGACTTCGCGGGCGATGTCCAAGAACTTGCCGTCGGTCGTCTTGACCACGTTGGCCTTGGTCACAATCGTTACCTTCGACTTGCCTGTGCGCTTAGCGTGAGCGAACGCGGCGTCGATGATGCGTCGCGACCCCTGACTGGTGATGACTCGGAAGTCCACCGCCAGATCGCCGGTGACGTTGAGTCCCTGACTGCCAACCGCGTACAGGTCTTCCGTGTTCTCGCGGAAGAACGTCCAGTCGATGCCCTCCGCGGGAATCCTGACCGGGCGGACGTTGGCGAAAAGGTCCAACTCCTTGCGCATCCTCACGTTGGCGCTTTCGATGTTGGGCCACCCGTCGCCTTGTTCCGGGGTGTGCGTCGGGCCCTTGAGAGTCACATGACACTTCTTAATCTCTACGAGCACGTCGTCCGGAATCGACTGCATTTTCTCGGCACGGTTTTCGATTGTGAGGCCGTCGAGCACTCGGAAGTCGATCTTCCCGGATGAGACGTCGTCGCGCAGGAGATGTTCGAGCACTTTCTGCGTCTCGTTGCTGATCATGGGGCCGATGCCGTCGCCGCCCAGCATCCCGATAATGATGGGGGAGACCGATGAGTAGTTAACCCAGTCGGGTTCGTTCTTCAATCGTTCGACGCGCTCGAGCTGCTCTCGAACGACGGTTCCGAAGTGCTCTTTTGCGGCGCCGATCGCCTGTTCATCTACCAAGATTTGCTCCTTTCGACACTGCCTCAACTCAGAGGCATCTACCTACGATGCGATTGTTGCCAGGACGTCGTCTTTGTCGACCTGGGCGCCGGGCGATACGCCCAGCGCTTTGACTATCCCGCCAACCGGGGCGGGGAGGACGTTTTGCATCTTCATTGCTTCGAGCACCACAACGGGTTCGCCGGCTGCGACCTGCTGCCCAACCTCAACCGAGTACTTGACGATGATGCCGGGCATCGGGGCCAGCAACGATGTTTCGCCGTCAACGGCAGCGGGCGCGGCGCTCGGAGGCGCCGGAGCAACCGATGTCGCGGGCGGGGCAACTGAGGTTCCGGGCTGGCGCCCGGGCACGTTGACTTCTACAGGATCGACATCCACCTCGAAGAACTGATCGCCGACGTAGACGTTGAATCGCCTCGCCCTCGCTGAAGGCAACGGCGCCTCGGCCGCTGCGCCGGAGGACGATTGCGCCGCAGCGACGGTCTCTAGTTCCACTTGCTCCAGGGTCTTGGATTTCATTTCGTCGGGAAGTGGCTCCAGGCCATGCTTGATCTTCAAGAAGCGCAGACCGGTCTGTGGATACAGTGCGTAGATGAGGACATCGTCGATGTCCTCGGATATCTCGGCGACGGCATCTCGCGCCTCGCCCAGTTCCGGGGCCAGTGCGTCGGCCGGCCGGGTCGGGGCCATGATGATGGAACCGCCGTCCTCCTCTGCGATCTTGCTTCGGAGCGCCGCGTTGATCTCCGACGGCGCCTCGCCAAAGGCGCCGCGAATGTAGTCTTTGACCGGCTCGGACAGCATCGAGTAGCGTCCGAACAAGACGTTGCTGACGGCCTGTGAGCCGACCATCTGGCTCATTGGCGTCACCAGCGGCGGAAAACCGAGCTCGGCCCGCGTGCGCGGGATCTCGGTCAGCACATCGTTCAACCGGTCCAGTGCGCCGGCCTCACGAAGCTGCGACACCAGATTGGAGGCCATGCCGCCCGGAATCTGGTGCGAGAGTACGTTGGCGTCGATCACCGCGGCCTTGGGCGTTTGAAGCTGTGCCCGGTACCTGGGCAGAATCGTCTCCAGCTCGTCGCTGATTTCCAGCAGCGAGGCCAGGTCGAGACCTGGGTCTCGCTCGGTGTTGCCCAACGTCACGACCAGCGGTTCGATCGCCGGCTGCGATGTCCTCAGCGCCAGCGGCGACAGGCACGTGTCGATGACGTCGATGCCCGCTTCGACGGCCTTGAGGGCCGTCATCGAAGCCATCCCGCTGGTGTAGTGCGTGTGAAGCTGAATCGGCACGTCGAGGAATTCTTTGAGTGCAGTTATCAACTCGTGGGCGTCGTAAGGAGCCATGAGGCCGCCCATGTCTTTGAGGCAGATGCTGTCGGCGCCAAGGTCGACGAACCGTTTCGCGCGATCGACGTAGTAGTCCAGATTGTAGATCGGCCCGCCGAGCCTGCCTTCAGCGGTCAGCGAGTAGCAGATCGCCATCTGAAGATGCTTGCCGCTGCGTTTTACGGCGGCAGCTGCGCGCTGCAGGTTCGGCTCGTGGTTGAGGGCGTCGAACACCCGGAAGATGTCGATGCCGTTCTCCGCCGAGCGTTCGACGAAAGAGTCCACGACATCGTCGGCGTAAGTCCTGTAGCCGACCAGCGATTGCCCTCTGAGCAACATCATCAGGGGTGTGTTCGGCATCAACCGGTTGAACGTTCGGAGACGATCCCAGGGGTCTTCAGCGAGGAATCGGGTGGCCGAATCGAATGTCGCGCCGCCCCATACCTCCGCGGAATGGAAACCAATCGCGTCGATCTTGGCCGCCAGGGGCTCCATGTCCTCGATGCGCAGCCGGGTGGCCATCAGGCTCTGATGGGCGTCCCGAAAGGTCGTGTCGGTAATCTTGATCGGATTGGCTGTCATCTGTTTCGTTCCCGAATCCGGAGTGTCAATTGATGCCGCGCCACGATCTGTTGGCGCCGAACGTGAACTGCGGCTGACCGGACCGCACAACTCTTCGCCATGCGCTAATCTCGTTAGTCCTGCGCGATGGCGCTTGAGCCGTTTCCTGCTCCATGAACGCCTCGATGGCCGCGATCGCGGCCGCCGCGACAGTCGGGTCCGATTCCGAGTCGCCGCCTCGGGCGAAGACCCTCACAAAGGCACGCTTCCATGCTTTTTGTGCGGCAACGACTCGCGTTTGTTCTCCAACATTTCTAGGGCGCGGATGATCTTCGGGCGGGTGTCTACAGGGTCGATGACGTCGTCGATCATCCCTCGGCCAGCCGCGATGTACGGGTTCATGAGCTGCTCTTCGTATTCGCTGATGAGACGCGCTCGTGTCCCTTCAGGATCATCGGCCGATCCGATCTCGCCGCGATGGATGATGTTGACCGCGCCGTCTGCGCCCATGACTGCGATGACGCCCGTGGGCCAAGCGAAGTTCACGTCGCTGGTCAAGTTCTTGCTGCTCATGACGATGTAGGCGCCGCCGTAAGCCTTGCGTGTCAGGACGCTGATCTTCGGCACCGTTGCCTCCGCGTAGGCGAAGATCAGCTTGGCGCCGTTTCGAATGATCCCGCCGTGCTCCTGCGCCAACCCCGGCATGAAGCCGGCGGTGTCGACGAATGTCACCACGGGAATGTTGAACGAATCGCAGAACCTGACGAACCTGGCGGATTTAACGGCCGAATTGATGTCCAATACGCCCGCGAGGTATTCCGGTTGTTGAGCGACTATGCCGACTACGCGGCCGTCGAATCTGGCGAACCCGACGATGATGTTGCGGGCGTACCGTTCATGAACCTGCATGAAGTCGCCGTTGTCGACGACCCGCGAGATTACCCCCATCATGTCATACGGCTGGTTGGGGTTTTCGGGGACGATGTCTCCGAGCTCTTCGTCCCTGCGGTTCGGATCGTCTGTCGGCGTCTG
>DCWO01000153.1:45748-65276 GCA_002328865.1 Dehalococcoidia bacterium UBA2160
TGTTCGTCTTCGAAGGAGAAGTGCGACACGCCGCTGAGTGTCGAATGCGGTTCGGCGCCGCCCAGGTCCTCGTGGGAGACATCCTCGCCGGTGACGGCCCTAATCACGTCCGGGCCGGTAATGTACATCTGTCCGACGCCTCGAACCATGAAGATGAAGTCGGTCAGGGCGGGGGAGTACGTCGCGCCGCCCGCGGCAGGGCCGAGAATCACCGAGATCTGCGGCACCACGCCGGATGCCCAGACGTTTCGGTGAAATATCGAGCTGTACCCGGCCAGGCTGTCCACGCCTTCCTGGATGCGAGCTCCGCCTGAGTCGATCAGGCCAATGACAGGCGCCCCAGCGCTCATCGCCAGGTCCATCACCTTGCAGATTTTCTGTGCGGCGGCCTCGGACAACGATCCGCCCAACACGGTGAAGTCCTGAGCGAAGACGAACGCTGTCCGTCCGTGTATCTTGCCGTGCCCGGTTACAGCCGCGTCGCCGAGGAACTTCTGTTTCTCCAGGCCGAACTCGACCGAGCGGTGGAGGACGAAGCTGTCGATCTCCTCGAAGGTGTTGTCGTCAAGCAATAGATCGATGCGCTCCCTGGCCGTCAGCTTGCCTCGCTTGTGTTGAGCGTCAATCCTGCGTTGACCGCCGCCCTGGAGAGAGGTTTCACGTTTGCGGGCCAGTTCTTCGCGCTTGGTTTCGACCTTACGCCTGAGGATCATCTTTGAATCGGCTGCCTTGAGGTGGGATAATTCAAATCAAAGTGTACAGTCATTCCGCTATCGGAGCAAGGGAGCAGAATGAGGCCAGAGCGCCGGGACATTCCGGCCACGACAATCGGCAAGACCGCCTTTGAATGGGGCGCCAAAACCTTCGTGATGGGCGTGGTCAACGTCACGCCCGACTCGTTCTCCGGTGACGGCATCGGATCCGACGTCGACGCGGCCGTCGATCTGGCCGTGCGCATGCAAGCGCACGGCGCCGATATCGTAGACGTCGGCGGCGAGTCCACCCGGCCGCCGGGCCTGTATGCGGACGCAGCTCCGATTACCGTGGAAGAGGAACTGGCGCGTGTGCTGCCAGTTATTCGAGCACTGGCACAGGCGGTGGACATCCCGATCAGCGTGGACACTTACAAAGCCCGCGTTGCCGAGATGGCGCTCGAAGCCGGGGCTAGCTTCATCAACGACATCTGGGGATTTCGGCGCGATCCGGACATGGCCCGCGTCGCGGCGGACTCTGGCGTACCCGTGGTGCTGATGCACAATCAGGATCACACACGTTACAGGGACGTCGTGCCTGACGTTGTCGACGAGCTCCGGCGCATCACCGAATCCGCCGTAGCTGCTGGCGTCGAGCGCGAGAACATCATCATCGACCCGGGCATGGGGTTCGGTAAGACTGCGCAACACAACCTCGAGATTCTTCGTCGACTGGACGAGTTTCGAACGCTGGGTCAGCCGATCCTGATCGGGATGTCGCGCAAATCGACCATCGGCTACGTCTTAGAATTGCCCGTCGGCGACCGAGTCGAGGGCGACGCCGCGACCGTCGCCCTATCCATCGCCAACGGCGCCGACATTGTGAGAGTGCACGACGTCAAACAGATGGCCCGTGTGGCGAAAATGAGCGACGCCATCGTCCGCGGCTGGGCCGGAGAGCGCTAGGGGCGCTGTGCACGATAGATCGTAGGGGAGGGTTTCAAACCCTCCCGGCACATAGCGTGGATAACAGGCACGAGAATGCCGGTGAGCAATGCGTATCCTTGCGGCAAACAGTTGTGGCCTCGGAACCAGGCGGGAGGGTTTGAAACCCTCCCCTACGAAGATTGGTCCCGCTCGCCCTCAATACGGCCGAAACCGGTTCGCGATCGGCATACGACGGTCGCGCCCGAAATTCCTCGGCGTGATCTTGATCCCCGGCGCCGCCTGCCGGCGCTTGTACTCGCTGCGGTCAACGAGCGCCACGACCTGCTTGACCGTGTCGGCGTCGAACCCCATGCCGACGATATCGTCGAAGCCCACGTCGTCCTCGACGTACGCCTTCAGGATCGGGTCGAGAATCTCGTAGGCCGGAAGGCTGTCCTCATCGAACTGGTCGGGCCGTAGCTCAGCGCTGGGCGGCTTTTCGATCACAGAGGGTGGGATGACCTCTCCGTCGCCTTGTCGGTTGCGGTGTTCGGCCAGCCGGTAGCAGAGCACCTTCGGCACGTCTTTGATCACGGCGAACCCGCCGGACATGTCGCCGTAGATCGTCGCGTAACCGGTCGCCATCTCGCTCTTGTTGCCCGTAGTCAAGACCATCGAGCCGAACTTGTTCGACAACGCCATGATCAGATTGCCGCGAATGCGGGACTGGATGTTCTCCTCGGCGACGCCCCACTCTGTGCCCTCGAACTGCGGCGAGAGCGTGTCCAGATACGCCTGAAACGCGGCTTCGATCGGCGCCGTCCAAAGCTCGATGCCGAGGTTGTTCGCCAGTGCGACAGCATCGGACACGCTCCCGTCGGAGGAGTAGCGCGACGGCATGGCGACGCCCACCACGTTGTCGCTTCCGAGGGCGTCCACGGCGATCGCGGCGACAAGGCTCGAGTCAATGCCGCCCGAGAGGGCCACGAGCACTCTTTCGAACCCACACTTGCGGACGTAGTCGCGCGTCCCCAGCACCAGGGCGCCATAAACTTCGGCCTCCTCGTCGAGGGGTTGGGCCAATTGTCGCGGGACCGGCGGTTTGCCTGAAACAGAGGTGTACCCGGACACGTTCACCGTACGTGGCTGTCCAACGTGACTTGCGGCGTCCGACCTTCGCGCGATCGGCCGTGGCGCGCTCGCATCGGTGAGCTCCAGATCGACGACCAACATCTGTTCTTCGAACTGGTCCGCGGACGCGATGAGGTCACCAGCCGGGTCGAAGGCCATGGACCCGCCGTCAAACACGAGTTCGTCTTGGCCGCCGACAAGGTTCACGTACGTCACGAACACGCCGTTCTCGGAAGCGCGGTCCGAAAGCATATTCTCCCGTTCAGTCCGTTTGCCCGCATGATATGGCGATCCGTTGATATTAACGATCACCTCGGCGCCCGCCGCGCTTTGGACAGAGGTCGGTCCATCGGCATACCAGATGTCTTCGCACACGTTGACGCCGACAGCGACGCCGTTGACCACGAACACGGGGCATGCAGCGCCAGTGCGAAAATAACGGTCTTCGTCGAAGACGCCGTAGGTGGGCAGAAATATCTTGTGGTAGACCCCGGCGAGCTGGCCGTCGGCGGACACGGCGGCGGCATTGTAGTTGTCGTCGCCACCCGAATCGATGAAACCGACGACCACGCAGATGCCGTCCGAGGCCGCGACCACCTCGTCCAGGCTCTCGCGGTTCTGCCGAACGAACTGCGAGCGGAATATTAGGTCTTCCGGCGGGTATCCGGGTATCGCCAGCTCGGGAAACGCCACGAGGTCCGCCTTGAGTCCACGAGCCTTGTCGATGTGGTCGATGATCTTCTGTGTATTGCCCGTCAGATCGCCAACGGCCAGGTTGAGTTGGGCCATCGCAATCCTGAACTTACGCACAGACAATCCGGCTCCAATCACTGACTCGGCGGAAGCTTCGCCGAACGCGTGAACGGTCGCTGTCGCCCAGTGTTCGACGAGGGTATTGATCTTGGCGAATTATAGCTGGTAATGGTTGCGCGCGGACAGGTGCTTCGGGTCGTTGAGACGGAAGACGTCCGGATTGCACCCCAACTCGACGGCGAGCCAATACGTGTATAGCTGGAGAGGGACCAGATATGGTATCGGCGACAGGGCCTCTGAAACCGCTGGGACTTCAATGACGGTGTCCGCGGCGGCCACGCGGCGCCGATCACCCGACTGAACGATCGCGGCCGTCCTCGCGTTGACGGCGTTCGCGGCGGCCAGCACGTCGAGCACCCTGTCGGCGCCGGCAATCGGAGGCGCTACAAAGGTGACCTGACAACCTTCGTCAGTGGAGACAAACGGACCGTGGAGGTATTGCTCCAGGTGCAGGCCCTCCGTGGTCGTGTAGTTCGCCTCTTTCATCTTGAGAGCTGCCTCGTACGCGGTCGACGCATTGGGGCCCCAGCCGGTGAAATAGTGCCGCTCGGTGTCACGCGTCGCCGCGGCCCACTCTCGCACCGCGGGCTCTTGCGCCAGCGCCCCCGACACCAGCTCAGGCAATCGCTGGAGCTCGCCCCGAAACTTTTCGGCGACGACTCCGGCGCCTGCCAGCTCCGCGCTCAGCATCGCGAGAGCGGTCATTGCGCCAGTGTGGCTGACAGTGAACGCGGAGGATGGGTCCGAGTAAGATGTCTGAACCACGACATGGGCCATCCCCGCGTCTACGGCGGACCCAATGCCTGTGACGACCGCTGTTCGTGCTCCGTGGGCGCGGGCCAGGTCCAGTGCATCGGCGGAGTACGTCTTCGTCCCGCGATGGCTCATTACGATGACAGCGTCTTGACGGTCAAGTGACGGCGGAGCAGTGACGAACTCGAAGGAGTTCCATGCACGGACATCCTCCCGCGAGGCGACGGTCCGCAGCAGGTATTCGCCAACCAACGCTGCGTGCCACGACGTGCCTATGCCTACGATGTGGATTCTCTCAGCTTCCCCGACGAGGAGGGCGGCGCGACCGATTGAGCGCTTTTCTTCGTCCAGCATTCGAGCGATGGCATCGGGCTGCTTCAAGATCGCGTCGTGCATGAAGAATGGATGCGAATCCCTGGGCGTGGATGGAGACGTCATTGTGAGGTTCCTTGCCGGCGTGATCGATAGATATCGCGCGCGTGGAGAATTCGCCCTGGGGACACCTCGCAAAGGCGATCAGTCTTGGCCGCCCGCAACAGCGGGCTGCACGCTAGGCCTACCGGGAGCGCACGAACTTGCGGATGCGTTCCAACGCGCTCTCGAGATTCTCCGTTGAGTTGGCGAACGAGAATCTGATGTAACCGTTGCCGAAGCGACCAAAAGACTCTCCGGCCAGGCTAGCGACCCCGGCCTCCGACAGCAGCGAGTCGGCGAAGTGCTGGCTTGACATGCCTGTGTCTTCGATGCTTGGGAAGACGTAGAAGGCGCCGAGGGGAACGGGACAACGAATCCCGGGTATGTCGTTGAGGCCGCCTACGATGATGTCGCGGCGCTTCTTAAACTCCTCGACCATGCTGTAGGAGCTTTCCTGCGGTCCGGATAGGGCTTCCAGTGCGGCAATCTGAGTAAAGCTCGCGGTGCATGACACGCTGTTGGTGGCCAATCTGGAGATCGGTTCGACAAGCTCTTGGGGCATGACCCCGTAGCCGATCCTCCACCCGGTCATCGCGTAGCTCTTCGAGAAACCGTCGAGGATGATGGTGCGGTCGCGCATGCCCGGAAAGGCCGCGATGGAGTGGTGCTCTCCCTCATAGAGGAAGCGGTTGTAGATCTCGTCCGACAAGACCACGATGTCGTGCTCTTTCGCGAGATTCGCCAGGCGCTCCAAGTCTTCGACCGGAATGACGCTGCCGCACGGATTGTTGGGCGAGTTGACGATCATTAACTTGGTTCGGTCTGTGATCTGTGCCGCGATCTCGTCAACGTCGACGTTGAACGCGCTGGACTCATGAAGCTGCATGGGTACCGGGACGCCGCCCACGAATTCGATCATCGACTCGTAGATGGGGAACCCGGGATTGGGATAGAGCACCTCGTCGCCTTGATCCACGAGGGCCAGAATCGCGAAGAACATGATCGGTTTGCCGCCCGGGGTCACGACTACGTTGTCGCTGGTCACGGACAGTCCGCGTGTTGAAGATATCTCCTCCGCGATGCGGTCACGTAGTTCGGGGAAGCCAGGCGAGGGTCCGTAGTGCGTGTACCCGTTCACGATCGCATCGGAACCGGCGTTGACCACGTTCTCGGGCGATTCGAAGTCCGGCTCGCCGATCTCGAGGTGGATTACGTTCATCCCCTCTGCTTCGAGCCTGCGGGCCTTGGCCAGAACCTCGAACGCTGTCTCGGTTCCAAGCCTGCTCATTCTCTGGGCTAGCTTCATGTCTGATACCCCTGTTCGTGCTTAGAACAGGCAGGATACAACGCCCGGCTAGCATTGTCCAGAGCGGCGGATGTGTTAACATTCTCGATGGAAACTCGGTCGTGAAGGAACGGGCGCGATGAAGGTATATCTAGGCAAGCCCCGAGGCTTCTGCGCGGGCGTGGTGAGAGCGGTCGACGTGGTCGAACTCGCCTTGCAACGATACCCGCATCCCGTGTACGTAAAGCATCAGATCGTGCACAACCCGTACGTCGTCAAATCCCTCGAAGACAAAGGCGCCATCACTGTCGATGACGTGGAGAACATCCCCGCGGGATCGACCGTGGTCTTCTCGGCCCATGGATCGCCTCCTGAGGATTTCGAACGAGCTGCTGAACGCGGACTGAACGTTGTCGATGCGACCTGCCCGCTCGTCACCAAGGTCCACAACGAAGCTCGGAAATATGCTCGTGACGGTCGCAAGTTGGTCCTCGTCGGGCATCGAGGGCACCAGGAAGTCATTGGCACCATGGGTCAGTCCGAAATGGACCTGCTTGACAACCGTGAGGGATCCACTGGACCGGATTGGCCCGACGACACCCCGGTGACCGTGCTCACCCAGACGACTTTATCCGTTGACGACACCCAGCGCGCGATCGAGAGGATTAAGGATCGATTCGAGGACGTGATCGTGCGAAACGATCTCTGCTACGCAACAACGAACCGGCAGGCAACGGTGAAACAACTATCGGGAATGGTCGAATTGGTGTTGGTGATCGGGGCGCCGAACAGTTCCAATTGCAACAGACTCCGGGAGGTCGCCGAGGCCTACGGCGTCGACGCGCATCTGATCAACGGCCCGGACGAGCTGGATCCGAGCTGGCTCGAAGGCGTGGAAAACGTCGGCATAACGTCGGGCGCGTCGACGCCGGAGAGTCTGGTTCGGGCGGTGATCGAGGCGCTGGGAACGACTGAAGTGGTGACCATCGAGGGCGCGGAGGAGGACGTGAGTTTCGTCTTGCCCCCCGAGCTGCGAGACGTCGATCGCCTTGAGCATGACCAAGACCGTGTCGTGGCCGGAGACGTCACACAGTCAGTGGCACGGATTCCGACTGCCAACGACAACTAGGGAGACAACACCGATCGAATGAAATATGACGTGGTCATCGTCGGGGGCGGCCCCGCGGGAAGTACAACCGCACGGGAATGTGCAGCGCTTGGGCTGTCGTCTTTGGTTTTGGACAAAGCGGAGTTTCCGCGCGACAAGCCGTGCGGCGGCGGAGTAACGGTCCGGACGGCGGGTTTGTTGCCGTTCAGCATCGAACCCGTGGTCGAGCGGGTCGTGAGCGACGTTCTGTTCAGCTACAGACAAGCGAACAGCTTCGAGCGGCGATCCAACAGAGCGCTGGTGAGCATGACCCGGCGCATCGATTTCGACGCGTTTTTGATCGAAAAGGCGCTGGAAGCGGGGGTGACGTTTCGCGAAAAGGCAGTCGTCCGTGAAGTGTCGCGAGCCGCGACCGGCGTCGAGGTCCGGACGGAGGACGATACGTTCCGAGGCAGCGTTCTGGTAGCCGCCGACGGGGCCAACGGCAGCACTGCGGCCATGGCGGGCGTCGCCCCGAAATTGTGGAAGCAAGTGGCCGTCGAGGGCGACATCACCCCGGTTGACGGCGTCCCAAATGAATGGCAAACCCGATTTGGTCTGGACATTGGCTCCCTTTCCGGAGGATACGGCTGGATGTTTCCGAAATCAGACCATGTCAACGTTGGCGTCGGAGGGTGGCGCTACCTCGGGCCGACGCTACGCGATCATCTTGCGCAATTGGCCGAGTTCTACGGATTCAAATCCTCGGACCTGTCCAAGATACGCGGCCACCACCTGACCATCCGCAAACCTGATTCGCCGTTGGTCGATGGGAACACGCTACTGGTCGGAGACGCCGCCGGCCTCGTGGATCCGATGACTGATGAAGGCATCTACTCGGCCGTCTTGAGCGGCGGAGTCGCGGCCAAACACATTGCTCGGTATGTCGCGAGCGAGGCGCCAGACCTGACTGGGTATAAGCGCGAGATGGCAGTCACGCTGTTGCCGGAGCTAAATGTATCGCGCAGGTTCCACGACCTCTTTCACCTGACCCCCGGACTCTACCTTTGGGCGGAGCGGCATTCATCCCTGTTTTGGAGTCTCGCGCAACGGATACTCTGGGGCGACCAAACCTATGTGAACGTGATGCTGAGGCATCGGGTAACCGGCACGGCGATCGATTTCATCTCCGACCTGGTTCGAGTCACCCCACTTCTGCAGCGTAAGTCAGGTCTCAGGGACCCCGCGCCTCCTCAACGCTTCTTCATGGGAGATGCGGCAAGATCCTGAACTCAGGGCCGGCCAGACAGGCGATCCCCTGAAGTCGGACGCTGCCAGAGATCGCACACCCCGGCATCCTTCGGACGGAACTCCGACGCAACCGGGGTCGAGGGAGGGCAGGGCGCCTCCAACACGACAATCGCAAGAACGGAAACAGTTCAGGGAAGGGCTAATGGAGATTCAGATCGGGAGCCTGTTGCAGGGTGCCCAGGAAGCCACCGGCACGGCCATCATCATAGACGTGTTCAGGGCGTTCACGACGGCCGCAGTCGCCTTCTCGAGGGGCGCGGACCGGATCGTTTTGGTCGCTGAAGTCTCCGAAGCCCTCGAACTCCGAGAGCGCGGAATGGGAGACCTGTGCGTGGGCGAAGTCGCCGGCATCCGGCCGGAGGGATTCGATCACGGCAATTCGCCGAACGAAATGTCCGGCGCCGACGTACAAGGCAAAACGCTGATCCAGTCGACGCGCGCAGGGACCGTCGGCATGGCGGCCGCATCGAACGCCGACGAGATATACGCGGGCTCGTTTGCCATAGCATCGGCGACCGTGGCGGCCGTCAAGCGGCGCGACCCTGGCGTAGTCAGCATCGTAGCCATGGGCGCCGAAGGCAAGGTGCGTGCGGACGAAGACGAGCAGTGCGCGTTGTTTCTCCGCAATCTTTTTCAAGGCAGAGAACCCGACCACGACGCCGTAAGAAGCCTCGTATTGGCCGGACAGGAAGCACAGAAGTACTCGGACCCATCCAAACCTCACTTCCACCCTGAGGATCGGAGGTTGGCCCTGGAGATCGACTCGCATCCCTTCGCCATCCGCGTAACTCGCGAGGATGGCCTGTTGGTGGCGCGAACAGTAACGCTGTAAGAAACTGGAGATCGCAAATGGAATATCGGCGCCTCGGAAACTCCGGACTCGAAGTCTCGGCCATCGGGCTCGGAACAAACAATTTTGGCGGGATGTTCGGCAGCATGTACGAGCCTGAAGCATGCGCCGTCGTCGTCAACCGCGCGTTGGACCTTGGGATCAACATGATCGACACCTCCAACAGCTACACCGCCGGCGTCTCCGAAGAGTTTATTGGCAGGGCGCTGAAGGGACGGAGGCACGAGGCGATCATCGCCACGAAAGTCTCGAGCCGCATGGCCGACGGCCCCAACAACGCCGGCAACTCTCGCGCGCACATCATGTCGGAAGTCGAAAACAGCCTGCGACGCCTGGAGACCGACTACATCGACCTGTACCAGATACACAGGCCCGACCCCAACACTCCGATCGAAGAGACGATGCGGGCGTTGGACGACCTCGTCAAGTCGGGCAAGGTCAGATACATCGGCAGTTCCAACTTCGCCGCCTGGCAGGCATGTGAGGCGTATTGGACCGCCGAGGGACTGGGCCTGACAAAGTTCGTGAGCGACCAGCCCAGGTATTCGATGATGTACCGCGCGCCCGAACGCGAATTGGTGCCGTTCTGCGACGAGTACGGCGTCGGGATACTGCCGTTCTTCCCACTGGAGAGCGGCTTCCTCACCGGCAAGTACCGGCGAGGGCAACCTGCGCCTGAAGGGACAAGGCTGGCCGGCCGCGACAGAGGGATGTTCACCGACGCCAACTTCGACATACTGGAAAGCCTCGAAGCGTTCGCACAAGAAAGAGGCCGCACCGTCCTAGAACTGGCTTTCGCCTGGCTGCTAGCCAAACCGTCGGTGAGCTCGGTCATCGCGGGCGCCACCAAATCCGCGCAGATAGAAGCCAACGCTGCCGCCGCCGACTGGAGCCTATCCGCGGAGGACATGTCGCAGCTCGACGGAATTCTGGCGGGCGAGTAGCAAGGAGGCGTCGTGAGATTCGGTTTCATCGTCCCGCACAACTATGGACTTGGAGACCCGCAGGACGTGGTCGGCGTGGCCCGGAAAGCCGAAGAAACCGGCTACGATTCCGTCTGGGTCAACCACCACGTCTTGCATGCCGGGTATATTTTGGATCGGCTCGGCGACGCTCCGTATTACGACGCGCTGACGCTCTTGACCTGGGTGGCTGCCGTGACGGAGCGCGTGAGATTGGGCACGACGGTGATCGTGCTGCCGTACCTCAACCCTCTCGTCCTGGCGAAGACGATCGCGACGCTGGACGTCATGTCTCACGGCCGTGTGAACCTGGGCATTGGCGTCGGCAACCTAAAGCATGAGTCCGACGCGCTGGCCCGCGACTTTCACAACCGAGGCCGTTACACGAACGAAGGCATCGCGGTCATGCGCGAGCTGTGGACCTCGCTCGACCCGGCGTACGACGGTGAATTCTTCTCGTTCTCAGGAGTGAAGTTCTCGCCAAAGCCGGTGCAGCAGCCCGGCCCGCCGATTCTGGTCGGGGGACACAGCCGAGCGGCGCATCGACGTGCCGCTCGGCTGGGTGACGGCTGGCACCCCATGGGCCTCACCCCGGTGCAAGCCGGGGTTCAGATGCAGCCGATTCGTGACATGGCCAACGCGGCCGGCCGCGATGGGTCGGCGCTGGACCTGTCGATCAGGCTGGAGTTGCGTCTGATCGGAGATGGGAGCGACGGCGTCGACTCGCCGATGTCGGGCACGCCGGACGAGCTAGTCCGGACCGTCGAACAGTACGAAGCCCAAGGCGTGAACGAACTGGTCTTTTCCGTCAGCACGGCAGACGTCGATTTCATCCACCGGACGATGGACGGATTCGCCGAGAAAGTCATGTCGCGAGTTCGTTAGAGGCGCGCGCTTACCGCAGGCGAGGCGTTCCGTCGGGAGGCTCGACTTCAAACGCGTTCAGGGCGCAGGCCAACATCGTGTAGTAGCCCAGCGTGGCCGTGAGCTCGGTGACGCCCTGGTCCCCGAACATCGTCCTCGCGTCATAGAAGGTCTGTTCCGAGACACGATTGGCGCCGAGCAACTCGCGGGCGTAGGTGATGATCAGCGCCTCCTCCTCGGTGAGACCCCCCACCGGAGCTTTGTTCACGACCGCGTCGATCGCCTCGTCGCGAACGCCGGCACGCTCTGCCATGGGAGCGTGTGCGGACCATTCGTACTGGCAATCGGCCATCCTTGCGGCGGTGATGATGGCGAGTTCTCGCTGCTGCGGCTCCAGCGTCGAGTCGAACCTGATGTAAGCGCCCAAGTGGGCAGCTCGCCCTGCGATCTCAGGGCTGTTGAGTAGCACGCTGAACGGACCGCTGACCCTCCCTCTGCTTTCTGCGATCGAATCGAAGATCGTCTGATGTTCTTCAGCGACCTGTTCTCTTTCGGTGATCTGCGTGATTCTGGCCATGGGGGAGCTCCTATCCTGGTGTTGCGCGGCCTTGCGAACGCGCTGCCGCCGGTCGATGGGCGATGATCGTCGCGTCAACGCGGCCAGCAATCCGCGATGGCGACGGCATGATGGTTTATGTTCAAGGAGATCTGGACCGCTTGAGGTGGCCTAGTTTCGGCGGAAGCTCGTCAATCGAGCAATCCCCACTGACGCGCGAACCCGATGAGGGTCTGCCAGGAAATTGCCACCCCGAGGATGATCAGGCCGACGATGCCCAGGAAGAACGCTTTCCCGGCCACGCCGGATGCGAAGCCGTTCACGACGGTCTCTAGAATGTCGATGAGCTTGTTGGAGGCCATCAACTGCGTGCGGCTGAAGTTGTCGGCCACTTCGATTTCTTCGAGGGCTTCAGCGCGGAGATCGTCAAAGTTTGGCACGTCCGCCACGCCAGCCTCGGAGAACGCGCCGAACACCGGCCCGAACACGAAGAATATGATCGCCGACGAGACGACCAGATAAGCTGCCGCCCACCCGATCCGGCTGCCCCATGTCCGTCCGCCAAGGAACGCGATAATCAGCATCAAAATGGCTACGGGGAGGTACACGACCAAGCGCCATGATCTTGCCCGTTGGAACCACTCCCGCGAGGTGTCGTAGTCGTCTAGCGTCTGCAATCCTTCTTCGTCGACAATCAGGTCGCGAAGGTCCTGATCGGTGTACGTCCATCCATCCGAAAGAAATCCCCGGATGTCGTCGAGGCGGTCGGCGGCCTCGGGATCGATGAATTCGGCTAGATCGGCTTTCAGGTCAGTGTCGTCGTACGTCCACCCGACGCCGATGATCTCGCGAACGTCTTCCAGCAGGTCGTAGTTGTCCGCGGCGCCAGCCTTTGCGAGTGCATTCTCGAGGTCTGCTTGAGTGTAAGTCAGGGTGTTTGGCACGCTGCTAAGGACCATCGTGTCGACGGCTCTCTCGACCTCACCCGTCAGAGAATCGACGGCGGCCAGGACCAGTTGCTCGACCCTGGCGTCCGAGGGCATGCACTCCGGCAGAGAGTCGATCCCGACAGTCACGATGCGCGTGATTTGCGAAGAAGTGCATTCGGGAAGGTCGTCGATGACCTGTGCAAACTTGTCGCGGGCTATTTCGACGAGAACCTCACGCGCGCGATTCTTGTTGTCACGCAAGTCGATGTCGACGCGCAGTTCGTCTGTCTTCATCGTCACATAGTCGCCGACTGAATCGATGACCAAATCGGCCTGATCGCGCACCCACTCACGCGGCGCGACCGCTCGGAGTGCGGACGTAATCTCGGCCTCGGTGACGCTGACACCATGAGGAAGATCGACCGCCTGCCCAAGCGTGTTGGCCAGTATCGGGTCCATTACTTCCTCGTACACGAGATCGTAGATGTCGCTGTCTCCGACGATGTCCTTGATCTCGACCAACGCGACATCGACCTGGTTCTCGAAATCCAGCCTTATCTCGAATTGATCGACTTCGCCCACGGCGTACGGGGTAAGCGTATCGAGAACGTTCTCCACGTTCGCTTGGACCCACTCCGCCGGAACAATCTTCCGTGCGGAAGCGACAGCTCGATCGGCTGTCAGGTCGATCCCCAGGGGCAATTCGTCGCGGACAGCCTCCTCGACCGTGGGTGTCACAATCTGTTCGAAAAGCAGGTTGTAGGCGTCGGCTCGCCGCATCAGATCTTTCGCCTGGTCCACCATCAACAGAACCCGATCGCCCGCCTGAAGCGTAACGGCGAAGTCGTCGTACTCACCGGTAAGGTAATTGCCCGGCTCGTCGAGAACCTGCTCGACAAGCTCCTGGACCCACTCGTGGGGCAAAGCCTGGTTGAGCGCGACCACGAAATCCTCCGTCGACAGGCCGGAAGTCACCAACGGGTTCTCGTCCAGGTCGGGGTCGATCTCGGCAGGCGGATACTCCCTGGCTTCGTCGAAGGCCACCGTCGCCAGATCGTTCAGCGCCCACCGGTAGATGTCGGCGTCTCGAAGCGTGTCGCGATAGTAGTCAGGGTCCAGGAATGTGTCGTTGACCTCTAACAGCACAATTGCCGCCAACAAGAACACAAACAGGAACAAACCGAAGGGGATGGTGATTATCCGGCGCAACCAGATCATGTTGTTCACTGTAGAACAAGGGGTGGCATAAGGCAACACCCGTTCGAGCGATATCGACGGCAAGAGGGCATCGCCTTCGGGAGGCGTAAAGGCGCGCGCGGCCTGTCCGGGCTGTCTCGAATCAGCTTGACTTTGCATGACCGCAGCATTAGTGTTCGTGTACCGCCAAACCCAACGTGTTTGAACCCAAATCGGAGATCGAAGTGACACATGAGCAACGCTGAACGACTCACGTTCGTAGTCCCTGGAGACGACCCACCTCAGCTACAAGGATCGGCGCACGCCGACCGCCTGGCGCCCCATGGCGATTTGGTCATGCACACCGACAGGCCCGCGTCGTACGAGGAGAAGATCGAGCGAGTCTCGAACGCCGATATCATCGTCAACACCCGAGGCGCGATCGACTGGCCAGGCGAAGCACTGCGAGCGCTGCCAAAACTGCGGATGATAACCACCTGCTCGATCGGGACCGACATGATCGACCTGGCTGCCGCATCGGAGTTGGGCATCGTTGTCAGCAACCAACCGGGACGCACAGCTCCGTCGGTTGCCGAGCACATGTTCGGCCTCATGTTTGCCGTCGCGAAGAGGGCGGCCTACCAGACCACAGAGCTGAAGGCAGGTCGATGGGGTCGGGTCATCAACATCTACCTCCAGGGCAAGACGCTGGGCATCATCGGCACGGGCAACGTGGGCGCTGAAATAGCGCGGCTCGCCAACGCGTTCGGCATGAACGTGATCGCGTGGACATTTAACCCGTCCGACGAACGGGGTCGGCGCCTGGGAGTCGAGTACGTCGAGTTGGACGAGTTGCTCAGTCGCTCCGACGTAGTCAGCCTGAACGTCGCGTCCAGCGACGAGACAAGAGGCATGATCGGCCAGCGAGAACTCGGTCTGATGAAGGAAGAAGCCATCCTGGTAAACGGCGCTCGCGGCGACATCGTGGACACCGACGCCTTGGTCAGCGCTCTGAACGCCGGTGGCTTGGCTGGCGCGGCCGTCGACGTCTTCGACGTCGAGCCGATCTCGCCGGACAATCCGTTGCTCACGTGCGACCAGGTGGTGTTGACCCCACACATGGCCGACATGACCCCGGAGGGGATCGAAGCGCTGAACGAAGGAGCGGTCGACAACATTCTGGCCTACCTGTCAGGCGCCCCGCAGAACGTCGTCACTTCGTAAGGTCGACGCGAACTCACGACACGCGAGTGAATCAAACTTGAGGGCGGACCGCAGTCCTTCGATAGTTCCCGACAGTGCAGGATCCCGTCGAAGGATAGGCCCTTCACAGTACTTGACGCACCCCGTGATTCGAAGTTTCTATACAAAGCGTAATGTCGGTAGACGAGGCAGCGGTGGAGGAGTAGCCATGACGAGTGCATACAACTACGAAATCTTTCCCCTGGACATGACAGATGACGAGTTTACGGCTTTCCCGGATGTGCTGAAGACTGGCGCCAAGGCGCCGGACGGCGTTCTGATCGATGTGGCCACCGGCGAGAGCGTTCGGCTTTCGGACTACTGGAAGAACGGCCCGGTCTTGATCGAATTCGGATCCATCACCTGACCGTACTGCGGACTGGCGGCGCCGGTCCTGGAGCCCATGGCCGAAGAATTCAAGGAGCACGGGATCAGCTTTGTCTTCGTGTACACCCGCGAGGCTCACCCTAGCGACGAACGGCCAGCCCACACGTCCATTGAGCACAAAGTGGGTCACGCCCGCGACATGGTCCGGCGATGGGACATCAAACGGCCGATGCTTGTAGACGACATTGAAGGCACGATGCACAGAGCGTTCGGCGCGCTCCCCAACATGACGTACATACTCAGCGCCAACGGAACGGTTCTGTATCGGGCGAGTTGGACCGACGAGCGCACCATCAGGATCGCTTTGGAGCAGATCCTGTTCGAGCGCGGACTCCGGCGCAACCGAATCCGCGTGTCGCCGTACTATGTCGAGTGGCTGCCCGGTCGAACGAACGAACGGCTGGTGTTCGTGGAAGGACTTGCCAACGACGCCGGCGCCAGGGCTGTGGAAGAGTTCATCGACGCCGTGGAGCACACGGCGGGAGAGGCCGCCGCGAGACCCGTTCGGGAGTGGTGGACCGAACGCCAGACGTCCACCGCGGCGACGGAATCGGGGTGACGACAAGATGACCGAGGAGTTCATGGTCGTGAATCGGGCTCACTGGGACGAACTTGTGCCCATCCATGCGCGATCGGATTTCTACGATCTGGATCGATTCAAAACAGGCGGAACAAGCCTGAAGTCCGTTGAGCTCGAACAGCTAGGCGACGTCAATGGACGCTCGCTGCTCCATCTGCAGTGCCATTTCGGGATGGACACGCTGTCCTGGGCCAGACTCGGCGCTCGGGTCACCGGGATGGATTTTTCCTCGAAGGCGATTGAGCAGGCCACGCGTGTAGCCGAGGAGCTTGGCATCGACGCCAGGTTCATCGAGTCGAACATCTACGACCTACCGAGCGCGCTCGATCAGGAATTCGACATCGTGTTCACGTCGTACGGCGTCCTGGTCCACCTGCCGGATATGCCGAGTTGGGCGAAAGTGGTGGCACGCTTCCTGAAGCCTGGCGGGGCCTTCCATATGGTCGAGTTCCACCCTTTCTCGCAGATGTTTGACGACGCCTCGGACCTGTCGGAGCTGAAGTTCGCCTACCCGTACTTTGACCACGAAGCGCCGCTGAGGTTCGAGCCGGACGACCAAGGTTCGTATGCTGACCGCAGCGCGACCGTGGACACGGCCACCTACGAATGGAGCCACAGCATGTCGATGATCCTGGACTCGCTTCTGAAGGCGGGTTTGCGCATCGAGACGTTTCGCGAGTTCAACCACAGCGTGTACCGGCAGCTCCCGTTTATGATGCAATCCGACGACGGCTACTGGCGGATGCCGTCCGGACAACCCGACATACCGTTGATGTTCGCGGTAGTCGCGACAAAACCCGGATGACCTGCGAGGAGACCGATGGAGAAGATCAGGAGACCGCATGCCGACATCGCTCCCGCCGGGCCGACCTATGCCAGAGCGGTCAGGGCAGGAGACGTACTGTACATTTCCGGATGCACCGCTCGTGGCACACCAGCCGAAGGCGGCAGCGCCCTTGAACAGCTCAAAGTCACCCTCGAAAGAGTGGTGCGCATCGTTCAAGCTGAAGGCGGCGAGGCCACCGACATCGTAAAGTGCACGACTTTCGTCACGAAAATTAGCGACTGGTATCTTGTTTCCGAAGAGCAGATCGCCGTCTATGACGGATACTTCCATGGCGAAGACCCCGCCAATTCACTGGTTGGGATCACAGCCCTCGCCCTGCCTGGATTGGACATCGAGATCGAAGCCGTCGCAGTGCTGAGCTAAGCAACGCAAAGGACTAGACAGCATGAGCAATCCACGCGCCCAGTACTCGTCACCGATGAACCGTCCCGTCCTGACACTGCCGAACGACTCCCGAATCGTGGTCTGGTTCGTCCTGAACGTCGAGGAGTGGGTCTTCGGATCGCCCGTGGCTAGATCGGTGCTTCCGGCGCCCCAAGGGGTTAGCCTAATACCGGACGTGCCGAACTATAGCTGGCACGACTACGGCATGCGGGTCGGGTTTTGGCGGATCAAAGAGGTTCTCGACCGACGCGGGATCAAGGCGACCATAAGCCTCAACGCATCGGTGTGCGACGCGTATCCTGAGGTTGCACAGGCCATGGTCGACGCGAATTGGGAAATAATGGGGCACGGGTTCGTCCAGCGCCCGCTGCCTTTGGAGAACGACGAACGCTCTGTCATCCGCCGGACGATATCCATGATCGAGAGCTTCACCGGAGCTGCTCCCAGAGGATGGATGGGCCCCGGACTGGCGGAGACCAACGACACGCCGGACATCTTGATGGAAGAGGGAATCGAGTACGTCTGCGACTGGGTGAACGACGACCAGCCGTACGTGATGAACACCGCATACGGCAGACTGGTTTCATTGCCCTACACCGTCGAGATGAACGACATACCGATGTACATGGTGCAGCACCATCGCTCGCCCGAAATATACGAAAGAGGTCGAGATCAGTTCGACACGCTCTACCGCGAGGGAGAGACGTCGGCCCGCGTAATGGCAATCGCCGTTCATCCGTACATAACGGGAGCGCCCCATCGGATCAAATACCTGGACATGCTTTTCGAGTACATCGCTTCCCACGAAGGCGTCCTGATCTGGACCGGCGGACAAATACTGGATTGGTACAACGAAGCAACAGGCGGAGTCCCGCGCCTTTCGTCCTGAAACCCGAGGCCGCCAGTGTTGCGGAACTGGCGCTATGTTCGTTTACGGCCGAGCAAACCGACTCGGTCTCTGCCTAAAGACCGAGGCCACCGGTGCTCTGGCCGTTCACGGCCGAGCCTGTCGTTCGCCCCAGTCTCAATCGCCACTGAGCGCGACGGCACTCGTCTGACCATATCAACACCGGATCACCGGAGGCCACAATGACCATCGCCGACACCCATTGCCACGCGGGGAACAACTGGTTCGAGCCAGTGGAGATGCTGCTCAACCAGATGAACGCCAACGGAGTCGATAAGGCCGCGCTAATTCAACATCGCGGCACGTACGACAACGCCTATCTGTTCGAGTGCGCACGGAGGTTCGCGGGCAGGTTCGCGGTCGTGGTGATTGTGGACACTGGCAAAGACGACGCTCCGGCCCAACTCGAGAAGTGGGCCGCCGAGGGCGCCGTCGGCGTTCGGCTGGCGCCGCTGGAGCGTTCGCCTGGCTCAGACCCTCTGGCGATCTGGCGCAAAGCAGCCGACCTCGGGTTGGTTGTCAGCAGCCTCGGGGGAGTCGACCAGTTCGCATCTGACGAATTCGAACAGGCCGTCGCCGAGTTCCCTGACATGCCGATCGTCATCGAGCACCTTGCAGGAATCAGGCAAGGCGCCCAGCCGCCGTATGCCACATTCAAGAGAGCGATTGCGCTTTCGAAATACCCCAACACATATATCAAAGTCGGCGGACTGGGCGAGATCAGCCAGCGGCCGTCGGTGCTCGGCGCCGACTTTGCGTTCGACCACACGCCTCCATTGATCGAGATGGCATACGACGCCTTCGGTCCGCGCAGGATGATGTGGGGCTCCGATTACCCGCCCGTGAGCGGACGCGAAGGCTATCGCAACGCGCTGCAAGGCGTCGCTCAGCACCCCGCGTTGGCGAATCCCGCCGACCGAGAATGGGTCATGGGGAAGACTGCGCTCGGAGTGTTCGGGCTCTAGGCGGCTCTCGACCCCAGGGCGTTCTTGAGAAACCTCTTCACAACGTGCACCGGCACAGCCAGGCCCACAGACGGCCCCGTCAACATAGTGTTGATGCCCACAAGCCTGCCTTGAGCGTCGGCAAGCGGACCGCCGGAGTTGCCGGGCCGCAGGTTCAATCCGACGGCGATCATCTCCCGCCGAGTCGGGTTGAATTCTGCACGGCGTTCGCTGACGGCGATGACGACGCCCGCCGCCACCGCTCCCTCGACGCCCCACGGATGCCCGGCTGCGAACACGAGGTGGCCTGGCTTCAGGTCGACTGACTCCCCGAGCGGCGCCGTCGGTAGCCCGTGCGCATCAATGGACAGTGCCGCGATGTCCAGATGTCTGTCCTCGGCCACGATCCTCGCTAGGTGGCGCGTGCCGTCGTTGAGTGCCACCTCGACGCGCCGATGCTGCACGATGTAGACCGTCAGCGAAAGTG
>DCWO01000131.1:0-20352 GCA_002328865.1 Dehalococcoidia bacterium UBA2160
AACATCGGCATGACGACGTGCACGTAGCCGTCTTTGGTGAGAGGGCGGATGACGCCGGGGGATGAGGGGGTGGTTGTCTCCAGGGCGATCTCGCCTGTGCCGAGCACGTCCAGGACTTCCGTGAGGTACTTGCTGTTGAAAGCGATCTTCGACTCCGGGCCTTCGACGGCCGCGTCGATCTCGCCCTCGTTGTCGCCGAGTTCTTCCGCTCGCGAACTGATGGAGAGTTTGCCGCCGGCGCCGTTTTCGGAGGGGCTGCTGTTCAGACGCACGATGCCGCTGCCGTCTCTGGCGAATATCGACGCCGTGCGTGTGGCGCTCAAGAAAGCCGACTGGTCCACTACTGCACGGGTGTCGAAGGAGTCCGGGATTAGCTGCGAGTAGTTGGGGAACGTACCCTGAACTAGTTGGGAGACGATCTCGACGTTCTCCAATCGGAACAGAGCCTGGCTCTTCGAAGGGGTGACGGTGAACTCGATGGTCGCGTCCTGGCTGCCGATGAGACGGTTGACTTCCAGGAAGGTCCTGGCTGGCATGAGGAAGCTGATGTCTTCGGATATTGGTTCGAGCAGTTTGCCCTCGAAGACGGCGAGCCGAAACCCGTCCGCGGCGGCGAACGTGAAGTCATCGCCGGTGATCTCGACTTTTACGCCGGTCAGGACGGGACGCGAATCCTCGGTGGCGGCGGCGAAGGCGACGTGAGTGATGGCGTCTTTGAGGACCGCGGCGGAAATCTTGCCTATGATGCCGGTGTCGACGGTGGGGATGGGCGGAAAGTCGTCGGCGTCTTGTCCGTTGATGTGAGCATCGAACCGGGCGCAGCTCAACTTCAAACCCAATGGCTGTTGAACCATGGCGATGTTGATCGGCTCTTGGGGCAGTGAGTTGACGAACTCCGTCAGGAGCCGAGCGGGGATGGTGATCGATCCCTCTTCCTCGACCTGAGCGCCGATCCACGTGCTTATGGCGATCTCGAGGTTCGTGGCGGCCAGCTTCAGTCGCGAATTGTCCGTGGATAGGTGAACGTTCTGAGTTATGGGCAGAGGCGTCCTCGTGGCGACCGCTCGCTGCACGACAGACAAGCCCTGGCTCAGATTTTCTTGCAGGCAAGAAAGGCGCATTGTACTCCCCCAAGTTTAGTCCTGGGTAGTATAGATTCTCGCGACAGGTGCGTCAACGCAAACATACCGCATTTAGCGCTTTGCGTTTCTCCGAACCCCTGCATATTGGTGAGTTGCGACGAATCAGGGCGAGAAGGCCACAATTGCCTGAACCTCCAACTCCAGCGATATCTCGTCCGCCACGCTGACGATCAGGAACAATCGGGGCTTGCTCATCCCGAACTGATCGAATGTGATCACCGTGTTGGCGTCAGCCGAGATCCGGTCACCTGCGAATTCGGCTGTGACGTCGAACGTGACGGGGCTGGTAACGCCGTGCATGGTCATGTCGCCCAGGAGCTCGAACGTAGCCACGCCATCGACTGGGAGAGGCCAGGGCAGGCCTTCAGTGCTTCGGAGCGTGAATTCAGCATCGGGGAAACGGGCGGTCTAGATCGTGCGATCGCGTACGTAGCTGTCGCGGCGCGATTCGTCGCTTTTGAGGGTCGTCAAGTCGATGATGAGCGCGGACTCCGCCGTCCGAATCGCACCATCCGGATCGAAGGCGATCGAGCCAGCAACGTCTGTTGTTTCGCCTATCGCGTCGTTCGGGAGGTCCCGACGCGCAAGTTGCTCGTTGACCCTGTATCGGGCGATTCCGCCGGTTATCGTCAGCGACATCCCACCGGCGTCGTTCATCTGCGCTGACGGCGCCGCAGGCGAATGAGTCGGTGTGGATTGAGCGGTCGCGGCGTCAGTTGTCGGAGCGGCCGTCACGGTGAGGAACTCAATGGCCGGCGAGGGTTGCGGGGCAGGCGTCGGGTCGTCTTCGGAGGCGCTGCCGCATGCGATCAAGGCGAGCGCTGCGATCACCGAGATGCCCAAAACAGCTCTCAGTGCGATCGGACCTTTGCTCGACCAGGTGCGTGAGATCGGTTTGCCGCCTACCTTATGAAACGAAAACGGGCGTCCCCGCCGGACACGGGAACGCCCAGTTATCTGTTACAACGACTCAATTCAATTGATGGTTATGGTCCCCACCATACCTAGCGCCTGATGGGGAATACAGATCAATTCGTATGTGCCGGGCGTGTCGAACGTGAAACTGAAATCGACCGTCTCGTTGGCGTTCGTTTCGACATCGATCCCAAGGTCATCAACCGTAAAGGTGTGGAACGTCGCTTCGCCGACAAGCTTGAAGTTCACCGTCTCACCGGCGCTGAACGTGAAGTCCGCGGGCTCAAACACGAACGGTCCGCGACCGCCGGCGTCGTTCATGCCGACAGTAACTGCAGTGCCATCAGTCGGGGCCGCGGCAGGCGCTGCCGCAGGCGCAGGAGCTGTCGCCGCCGCGGACCCGGGAGCGGGCGGTGAAGCAGGTGCAAGCGGAGTGGCTGTCGGGTCGGCGCTGTCGCCGCCGCCACAGGCCGCGAGCGCAACGAGCACGACGCCGAGCATCAATACAAACGTAACAGACCTCATCAACGGTATTCTCCTTGGGTTCACTTCGGCGAGTGTCTTCAATGACGTGTAGCGGGGTCGCTTGAGCCGCCCAACATCCTAGCACCTGGGAAAATGCGCCGTCAATCGGTCAGACGCACGTGATCGACGCCCGTGCGACACTCGAGTCGGCGCTCCCGTCGAGGCGCTCCGGATCGTCAACCGGAAGATGCGATTACTCAGCAGAAATGGCAAGATCGCTTCCCGCCAGGAGAGTACACCGGCGCCGTCTTCGCGCCTTCGGGATTTACCCACCGTCTGTCGCTCAAAGCAACACGCGAGGCCTGCCGGAATCGTGGTCTTTGATACGACCCGAACAGACGACCTGAAATAGCTTGACACAGCACATATGGTCTGATATCTTTCAGCATAGACCAACAGAACATTAGTGCGTTAGGAATGTGCCATGAACCGGCCTCTTTCAGTCCGCCAGGAACAGATCCTTCAATACATCCGCGACTTCATGGACGAACGCAGATATCCGCCGACCGTCCGGGACATTCAGGGCGGTTGCGACATCAGCTCGACATCCGTTGTGGACTACAACCTCCACAAGTTGGAGGATCGGGGCTATCTGAGAAGGGAGCGCGAGGTGTCAAGGGGCATTGAACTCGTAGGCGAAGGATTGCGCGGCTCCCGTGCGGACGTCATCTCGGTTCCGATTATGGGCAACATCGCTGCTGGCGAACTCATGCACGTACCGGATGCCGCCGGCAGCGCGGACGACGCCTACGATTCGATAGATCTGCCGCCGTCGATGGCCGGTGTCGGGCCCGATGTATTTGCCCTTCGCGTCAAAGGAACGTCGATGATCGACGCCCTCGTGGCGGACGGCGACTTGGTCCTCATGCAGCCGGCTTCTGAAGCCAATAACGGGGATATGGTGGCCGCCTGGGTGGACAGTCAAGAGGAGACGACGCTCAAGCGCTTCTATCTCGAAGGAGACATGGTCCGGCTCCAACCCGAGAACGAGACCATGGCGCCCATCGTGGTTCCTGCGAAAGACGTCTCAGTGCGCGGCCGTGTGGTTGGCGTCATCAGGACCATGTAGCGAGACGATGGTCTTGGCGTTCGGCCTGCTCGCCAGACAACCGCCATAAGCGGCGGTGCACTCTCCGATACGTCGTATGTCGACCGATGTGTCCGCCTAATGCGTCTACGCTGCTCTCGGTTGCTTCAGCAGACGCCTTCGTTGTCACATCTGTTTTCACCCAACCCGCTGTTGACCAAGCGGATGACAGCCGCTGACTGACAAGATAGGCAGCGCGGCGCCTCTGTTGCAGTTCCTTTCACAGCCTCGACATCGCTCGTTTCATATCCGAGTTTATGCTGAACACGAATCGTCGCACGTCAGCCCGCGACCGGAGATTCGCCCTTGGCGACCACACGTGTGAAGTGCGGCGCCATGACGAAGCGACCTCCATTCGACTCAATCTCAAAACGGTCTGGCCCGCGTCTTTGATGAACTGCATGGCGTCCACACCTGCAGCCGCGTCATCGCCTGCTGACCATCGTGCGTTGAGTTGTGCGGCGGCGGTCCAATCGCTTTGGTCGGCCGGCATATCGTCGGCGACCGGAACGGCCCAGCCAGCGCCTGGCGCTCGGCCGGCTGAAAACGCCTCAGCGCCGCCGCCACACCCTCCGAGCATCAACCAAAGGCTGATCGTCAAGAGCACCAGCGCAACCAGGGCGAGTGGAACTCTGAGATGCTGAAACCTGTAGACCACCTTCTTCCTTCCTCCTGGACGGCGCACTCATCCGGTTTCCGGTCGACCGCGCAGAATCGGTTCACAATATAATTCGGACATACCTTCGCTTCCAGGCCACGCCGCTTCCTTTTTGGCGACACTCGGCATCCGCGGAGGTAATCTTCGAGACAATCATGAAATTGCCCGAGATGCCGGAGTTGGGCATCGGACTCTCCCACAAACTTTGCTACTGAATTACATAATCTTTAACATAGAAGTAAGCTGACGCCATGTCTATGATTGTTCCCTTGTTTTTGACAACGCCGCCCCACGCGTGCTGTCTGTCAGGCATCATGACGGATTCCTAGTCGATGCTACGCCCCACGACTTCTACCTAAACCACTTTATGCCATGTGCTAAACCTAATTTGATATCTATTTTACACTTTGTCTAAGAATGGACCCCTTATACTGCTATCCATCGAGGATCGCATACAGGGCACACGGGCGTCTCACAGCCTGATTTCGGCTGTGCGGGGGACAGAAGTGAACCCCGCCATGCTCGTCGGCCGAGTCAGCGCGCAAGCTTAGGTCTCGTCTTAGCCCAGGAGTGCGAATTCCGGTCTCTTGTCGCCGACCATCTCGGCTGGCGTGCAATAGACTGCTGTGGAACCTCGGCAGGGTCTCGCTGGCGTCAAGTAACGGCCATCCTCTGAATGCGATGTGCTCCAGCGGGTCCGCTATGCTGATCCTTCCGCCGAAGGAGAAGTCCCGATGCAATCGAGAGGACATTGCAGGCACGAGCGTGCGCTGGGCGAGCAGATTCTTCTCTTTCTGCGGAAGGATCAGAATCGCACAATTTGGTCGCGTCCACTTATGTTGTCGAGCGCTTAAACTTGACGGCCAGCCGAATGAGCGGTACTCTGGTGGCATACCCCCTCCCAGGGGGTATGGGTAATAATCAGACAGGGGCGGCCGAACCATGGCAACAGCAAACCATATCCACGAGCACGAACAATTGCCGGACGCGAAGAAGGACGCCCTCAAGCGCCTCAACTACATCGACGGCCACCTCAACGGCGTTCGCCGGATGGTGGAGGACGACAAATACTGCGTCGACATCCTCAAGCAGACCTTTGCCGTTCGTCGGGCGATTCAGAAATTGGAGTCGGTGCTGCTGGAAGGCCACCTCCACTCGTGTGTCATCGACGGGGTCAGGGACGGCCGCGAAGACCAGGTTTTGGACGAGCTCCTCGAGCTGTTTTCTCTGTCGGACAAGAGGTAGGCGATGACTGTCCAGACGAAAGAGCAGATGACCTTCCCCGTGAAAGGGATGACGTGTGCTGCCTGCGTCGGCCACGTGACCAACGCTTTGGTGAAAGTGGCGGGGGTCGCCCAGGTCAACGTGAACCTGGCGACTGAGAAAGCGACGGTGACGCTGGGGGAAGACAATCCGGTTTTGGACGACTTGATGTACGCCCTCGAAGACGCCGGCTACGGGGTCGGAACCGAGGCGGTCACGTTGGCGATTGCAGGCATCGCGGACGCTCCCAGCGCCAGCGTTGTCGAGAAGGCGCTCGCAGCCGTTGACGGAGTGACCTCGGCGGGAGTCCACCTGGATTCGGAGCAAGCGACCATCGAATACATCCCCGGTGTGACTGGCATATCGGATCTGCGCCACACCATAGAGGATTCCGGGTACACGGTCTCGGCGGTCATAAGCGACGACGAGGAGGCATCCACTCCAAGAGGCGTTGCGATTTTGCGGACCAAGTTCATCGTGAGCCTGGCAGTCGCGGGGATGATCATGACTCTGATGGCTATCCCCGGGGCAATGGACTGGCTCCCCTTCAAGATGGACTACCTTCTACTCGTTTTGGCGGCGCCGATCCAGGTGTGGGCCGCGCGACAGTTCTACACCAGCGCGTGGGGAGCGCTGAAGCACGGCACGTCCAACATGAACACGCTGATCGCCATGGGCACTTCAGTCGCCTTCCTGTACAGCGCGATCGTCACATTGTTCGGCGAAACATCGTTCTTTGACGGTCAGGCGAACCAGACCTATTTCGACACTTCGACGGCGATCATCGGCTTAGTGCTCCTTGGCAGGTTCTTGGAGGCAAGGGCGAAGAGTCGCGCCTCCAATGCCATTAAGGCCTTGATGGGCCTCCAGCCCAAAACGGCCCGAGTCTCCCGAGACGACGAGTTCGTTGACGTCTCGATAGACGACCTCGTGGCCGGCGACGTCGTCCTGGTCCGGCCCGGTGAGAAGATTCCCGTGGACGGCGAAGTTGTTGACGGGATATCGGCTGTGGACGAATCGATGCTCACAGGCGAAAGCGTCTTGGTCGACAAAGGGATCGGCAGCGAAGTGTACGGCGCCACCATCAACGCCACCGGCAGCTTCAGCTTTCGCGCCACCAAGGTCGGCCGCGAAACCATGTTGTCCAACATCATCCGTTTGGTAGAAGAGGCCCAGGGATCGAAGGCGCCGATACAACGGCTTGCCGACATGATCTCCTCTTATTTCGTACCGACCGTGATCGGCGCCGCGGCATTCGTCTTTGTAATTTGGCTCGTGTTCGGACCAACGCCTAGCTACGTGACGGCCATCCTTGCGTCAGTTGCGGTGCTGATCATCGCCTGTCCCTGCGCCATGGGCCTCGCCACCCCGACGGCCATCATGGTCGGCACGGGTAAGGGCGCTGAGCACGGCATCCTGATTCGCGGAGCTGAGGCGCTCGAGAGGGCGCACAAGACCCAGGTAGTGGTGCTGGACAAGACCGGCACCCTGACCAAGGGAACTCCTTCGGTAACCGACATACACGCCCCGGATTTCGACGACGATGAACTGCTGCGCCTCGCCGCCTCAGCCGAGCAAGGCTCCGAGCACTCGCTGGGCGCGGCGATAGTGTCGGCGGCGCAGGATCGAGGGCTAGCCCTCGATAATCCGACCGAGTTCAACGCGGCGCCGGGAGCGGGCATCACAGCACAGGTGAATGGATCCAGCCTGGCGATGGGCAATTTGGCACTGATGGAGCGGCTGGGACTGAGCCTAAATGGCATGGATGCCGTTGCCGCTGATCTGTCGTCGCAGGGGAAGACCGCAATGTTCGTGGCGACCGACGGCCGGCTTCGCGGTGTCATCGCTGTCGCCGACACGGTGAAACCCGAGGCGGTGGCTGCTGTGAACCACCTGAGGTCGATGGGCGCGGAGGTCGTGATGCTGACCGGCGACAACTTCCGAACCGCCAACGCAATTGCCGGCGAGATCGGAATCGACCGGGTCGTAGCCGAGGTGTTGCCCGCGGACAAAGCCGAGGAGGTTATGGCGATCCAGAACGAAGGGAAGGTCGTCGCAATGGTTGGCGACGGCATCAACGACGCTCCCGCCCTGGCGCAGGCGGACATCGGCATAGCGATCGGCACCGGCGCCGACGTGGCCATCGAGGCTGCCGACGTCACGCTGGTGGGCGGAGACCTGCGCGGAGTGTCGACCGCGATCGGCCTGAGTCGGGCGACGATGCGCGTTATTCGACAGAACCTCTTCTGGGCGTTCGCCTACAACGTGGCGCTGATACCTATAGCCGCGGGCGTGCTGTACCCGGTGTTCTCGGGAGGCGGCGTGCCGTCGTCGCTGGAGCCGATATTGGGAGACTCAGGTTTCTTGAACCCTATTCTTGCGGCTGGTGCCATGGCGATAAGTTCGGTCACCGTTGTGTCCAATTCCCTGCGGTTGAAGCGATTCAAGCCGAAGGCGGTGTGAGCCGAGACAACAGTTGGCGATCGCCTAGCCGGTGAATGCGTTCAACTACTCTACGATGGCAACGAAATTAGGCGGCCCATCGGGTCGTGAAGATGGAGGACAAGCGTGAGATTGCCACTGTTTAACAGAGGTGGAGGAACCACCGCCAAGGACCCCGTATGCGACATGGACGTCGACACCAGCAAACCAGGCGGAGGATCCTACGACTACAACGGCGAGACTTATTACTTCTGCGGCAACGGATGCAACCGGGCGTTCCAGAAGGAGCCCGAAGCATATCTCTCCGGCGAAAAGAAGATGGAGATGTGAAGCTGCCTCTGCAACGAGACCGAGCCCGAGTATAGATGCGCGGAGTCTCGGCGAAATCCCGGAGACCAGCAATCTCACGCAGATCACGGCCCGTTGAAAGTTGGACGGCGACTCCACCGTTTTGTCGCGTACCTGCCGATCTCGTAACACGCGGTCGTGAACTGTTTGGCGGTTCTCGCCCAGTGACGCATGAAACCAGCACGCTGGAGTGAGAATGCCAGCAGCCAAAGTCATACTGCTCGGCGGGGCGCCGTTTTCCGGCAAGTCGACCGTGGGTCGCCTGATAGCCGCCGAGCTCGGTTATGGCTACGCATCGACGGACGACATCGGACAGGCGTTGCGCGCGGTCACTGCACCTGAATCCCACTCGGCGTTGCACTCGATGGCCGGCTGGGCCCATACCGAGTACTACATCTCGCGTCCGCTGGATGCTCTGATGTCGGACGCCCGTCGGTATCACGAGGCGATGTGGCCCGCGATCGAGGCTGTTGTGAGGGCGCATGCTGCGTGGGGCCATCCTGCCGTCGTTGAAGGCTGGGCGTTGTGGCCTGAGCGTGTCGCCACGCTGGGCCTGCCAAACGTCTCGTCGTTATGGCTAATCGGAGATGACCGAATCTTGGAAGCCAGGATCAGGGCCGACTCCGACCACCACGCCGGCGCCTCGGACGAGGAAGCGATGATGCGCGCTTACGTCGCAAGGAACGTCGCGTACAACTCAACGTTGGCAGAAGCGGTTGCGACGCTGGGTCTGCCGGCGATTCACGTTGACGACCAGATGTCGCCCAAGGAGTTGTGCGACGCGTGTTTGGGCATTCTGCGAGGTTGATCGGCGGTCACACCGTATTCGCGCGAAAAGAGAAGGACGGGCCCGAGAGCCCGTCCTCTTGTTGCTATTTTGGCAGCCGGTCTGCACGGCGGTTTCGCGCCGGCTTCCCCGCTCTGTTACTTAGGCTCGAAGATGATCGCTCGGATATCCGTAGAGCCGATGTTTTCGACTCTGTGCGTCCATTCTTCGTGCCACATGACGAATCCGTCCGGGGGCTCCAACTCGGCAGCGCCGCCGTCCGGAAGGTGCACCTTGACTTTGCCGCCGGTTTCGAAATAGACGGTCTCGTTGGGATGCGAATGCATCACGTCTGACTCGCCCGCTTTGAGTGTCATTGCCAGGACGCGAACCTGTTCGTTCTCCATCATGACTTCGTAGTTTGCTCCTGACACTTCGACTGGATCTATGTACGCCACGCACTCCTCCTCTTGAATTCAAGAATCATTCCATTTCGTCGCTCCGATCATGGTATCCTATTTTACAAGGCGATCCATTATCAATCTCGATTCATTCTTAAGTGGTTTCCCGCGGCTAAACCGACATGCAAGTTGACAAACACCGACGTGTTCGACGCCGCCGTATGATTGGGTGATAGAATCCTCCGGTGGAGGTGAGTCTTGCCAGGAGCTCTCGAGGGGTGCCGCGTTTTGGAGCAGGGCGCCAGCGTGGCCGTGTCTGTGTTGGGCATGCTTTTGGCCGACCAAGGCGCGGAGGTCGTGAAGGTTGAACCGCCGACCGGAGACCCGTTGCGAGGCCACCCCGCTTTTTCGGTGTGGAATCGAGGCAAGATGTCGGTCGTTTTGAACTCTCATGCCTCAGGAGACGACGGGTTCTTCACAGAGTTGGTCAGGACCTCGGACGTGCTGATCGCCGATGGCGCGTCGGGGGCAGGTGCTCCCGGCATCGGGTACGAAGACATTGTCGCAACCAATGCCGGCATCGTGTACGTCTTCATCCCCGCGTTCATCGACGGCAGCGATCACGAGGCGCCGGCCGCGTGGGAGACCGTTGTCGGCGCGTCGACGGGAGTCTACGCCGATCGGAGCTCGGATGAAGCTGATGGACCAAGCTTCATCGCGTTGCCTTATGTCAGCATCTTCGCGGCGTTTGTCGCCGCGCCGGCCGTCACAGCAGCGCTGTTTCATCGAGCGCGCACGGGCGAGGGCCAGAAGGTGACCGTGCCGCTCTACGATTCCATGTTCACCGCCATGGGAGCGTCTCTCGTGGATCGACCGGACCTACCGTCCGGACCAGCGGTTCTGTCGCCGGTTGTCGAGCGGTTCTATTTGTGCAAAGACGGCCGCTGGGTCAACATCAACGCCGGGTTCGAACGAGCGCTCCGTCCGTTGCTCGACGCAATCGGCCATCCGGACTGGTACGGTCCCCTCACCAACCCCATGCTGAGGGATGACGCAGAACAACGTCGGGAGTGGTCCGGCCGGTTTGCTTCGGTCTGGAAGGAGCGGACAGCGGTTGAGTGGGAAGACGTGATGGAGCGGGCAGGCGTGCCTTGCACGATGTGCCGAACCATCGAAGAGTGGATGGACACGGCCCACGCACGAGAATCGGAAGCTGTGATCGGATTGGACGATCCCCTGCACGGCCCTATGCGTCAGGTGGGCGTGCAGGTGCGACTCAGCGAGACCCCAGGGCGGGTGCGCGGACCGGCGCCCAGTCTCGGCGAGCACACCGAAGTCGTGATCGCGTCGCTCTCGTCGAGGTGAACCGCCTAAGATGATGTCGCGCAAAAGCAGCGACGTGACGGCTGGCTGTTGGCCACGTCGAAAAGGTTGAAGGAGCATCCATGCCCGGCGCCTTAGACGGAATCAGAGTCTTGGACATGTGCATCATACTGGCCGGGCCGACGTGCGGCAGGACGCTGGGCGAGTACGGCGCCGACGTCATCAAGATCGACCCCGAGCACCGCAGACCCGGTCTGACTCCCTGGCTCGAAGTCGGCAGGGCGAAGCGCAGCATCTGTCTGAACATCACGAAGCCAGGCGGCATCGACGCCTTCTATCGCCTGCTGGACACTGCGGACGTCGTGCTTGAGGGGTTCCGTAAAGGAGTGGCCGATCGGCTGGGCGTGGGCTATCAGCAGCTCCGCGAACGGAATCCCGGAATCGTATACGTGTCGATCAACGCCTTCGGTCAGGAAGGACCGTGGGCGATGCGGCCGGGGTTCGACCAAAACGCCCAGGCCGCCACCGGGATGCAGGTGCGCAACGGAGGCAGGGACGGGACGCCAGCGCCGCCTCCGTATACGTTCAACGACTACGGCACCGGCCTCATGGCTGCATACGGCGTGATGCTGGCGCTGCTGGAGCGCGAACGGACCGGGGTTGGCCAGCGCATCGAGACGTCGCTTGCTTTCACGGCATCGACGTTCTCGTCCGCATACATGATCGACCACGAAGGGCATCATCGGAACGAGGTCGAAGGACCCACTGCGAGGGGTTATAGCGCTCTGTCGAGGCTGTATCAAGCATCCGACGGCTGGTTCTTCCTGTCGGCCGACGCAGAAGGCGATTGGGACAGAGTCACCGACATGGCAGAACTGAAACATCTCAAAGGGAGGGCCGAGTTCGCCACCGACGAGGCTCGCGCAAGCCACGAAGACGCGTTGGAGACGGAGCTTGCCGCCGCATTCTCAGGCGCAACCGTCGACGACCTGACCAGCCGGCTGCGGGCGCATAGAGTGGTCGCGGCGCCGAATCGAGAGCTGTCCGGACTTCGACGTGACGCGGATGCCGAGCGTCGGGGCCTGATCGTGTCAGAAGAGCATGAAGCCTTTGGGGCGGTCAGACACGCTGGCGTCTCGCCGCAATTGAGCCGCACACCCGCGATCACAGGAAGCTCGCCCGCGTTTGGAGGCGACACAGAGGACGTTCTCCGCGAATTGGGCTACTCGACGGAGGAGATCCAAGGGCTGAGAGCACAAGGCGTGATCCCAGTCTCGGATGGAACGCCGCTAGCCTAGCGCCGCAGGTGTCGCGCCTCGCCCAGGATCATTCGACATGCGGCCCAAGCGAGCAGCGCGGTCAGTGTGCTCGCCGGTTCTTGAGGGCGACCTTGCGCCAGATGACGGACATGCTGGATCTTAACCAGGATCGCTGGTCCATCTCGTTCCGCCACGCCGCGCCCACCAAAGCGTTCACCAGCGCTTCTTCGTCCGACTTCCAGGTGTCGCGTCTCGAACCGTTTTGGATGAGGCCGTTGCGCATTTCCGCTGTCCGCATGTGTGGTCCCCCGAGCCCTTCGGAATGAATGAAGTTATGTCAGAATAGCGTCGATAGGCTTGCAAGACTAGCCCGTTGTTGGTTAGTTTTCGAGAAACATACGAGAAACTGTTCGAGCACATTATCAATCATCTGCACGTACTTGGCAACTGATTTGACGGAGTTTCCCGATGATTTCGTTCGAGATCGACAAAGCAAAGTTCAACTACAGGGTCGGAGGAGTGGCAGCACACGGCGATCAGGTGTTGCTGCAGTACACTGAACTCGACCCGTTCTGGGTCCTGCCAGGCGGCAGAGTCGAGATCATGGAGTCCGCCGCGGATGCAGCGAAGCGGGAAATGGCTGAGGAATTGGGCATTGAAGTCGCGGTGGAGAGATTGCTTTGGACCGTGGAAAACTTCTTCACGTATGATGGCCAACCCTTCCATGAAATCGGACTTTACTTTCTCGTAAACCTACCAGAAGTCTCAGCGTTTTCTAATCTTGAGGGTATATTGGAAACGTCTGACGAACACGGTTTGAAACATTACACCGGGTGGCGATCCCTGGACGGACTCGACGATCTGGACGTCCGGCCATCGTTCCTTCGCACGGCGCTCAAATCGCTCCCGGACCAGCCGATGCACATCGTGCACACGGGTTAATCGGCACAGGCATGAAATCCGGCTTCGGCTCGTGTTGAACGGCAGGTGACAACGATGTAGTATGAGGCGCGGTGCAGGCTGACGCCAGCGGTCCTCAGCGCAGGATCAAACACCGGCCATGTCCCGCCCGAGATTGAGGAACGGGTCGTCGCATTTCAACCCAACGGCCGAGCCGGGGAACCAGGTCAAACATCGACAGGATACAGCAGACCACAACCGAACCTGCCCAGGGACGCCTCTGGACCACGGATTTCGTACTCACGCTTCTAGTTGCCCACTTCCTTTTCACCTCGTTCGCCGGTCTGTACACGGTGATCCCGTTGTTCGTCGTGGACCGCGGCGGCGACGTATGGCACGTCGGCGTCGTGATCGGCTCCATGGGGGTGACCGGCTTGGCTGTCAGGCCCTTTGCGGGTCGGTGGATTCAGTCGTTCGGCCCCAAGAGGGTGGCGGTCCTGGGCTCCGCGGTGTTCGGCATCGCAACGCTGGTGCACATGTTGGCGTTCAACTTCTGGCTCATCATCCCGGCCCGCATGGTGCAGGGCATGGGGCTGGCGTTGACGCCCGTGGCAACGGCCACGATAGTGGCCAATCTCGCGCCCGTGCACCGTCGCGGCGAGGCGATGTCCGTCATTGGCAACGCCATTGCCACCGCGACGATGTACTCGCCGGTCCTGGGATTTTGGCTATTCTCACGATTCGGTTTCGGGGCGGCTTTCGCCTACACCGGCGTTGCGGCGCTCGTAGGCGGCGGATTCGCCCTCGCTCTGTCGGCGCTTCGGGTCAGAGGCCAACCATCCTCAGGGCCGACGCCGAAGGCGCCGTTCTTCAGCAAGAGCGCCTTGTTTCCAACCGCGGTGTTTCTCTGTTACACGGTCACCACGGCGCCCGTAAGCACCTTCCTGCCAATTCTCGCCGAAGACCGTGATCTGGGTAACCCAGGCCTGTACTTTACAGTGATGTCGCTGGTTTCCATATTCTTCATGGTGGGAGCCGGCCCGGCCGCGGACCGATTGGGGAGGGCAGCCGTGATCGTTCCCGGAATGCTGTTCGTCGCCACGGGCATGTTCGTACTGACTGGGGCGACAAACCAAATCATGCTGCTCTCTGCGGCATTCCTGGCAGGCGGGGGCTTCGGATTAGTTCAACCCGGCATACAATCGCTGACCATCGACCGCGCACCGACTGGCGAACGGAGCTCGGCCCTGGCCACGTTGCAAGGAGCATGGGATGTCGGTGGATTCGGCGGCGCCATCGCATTCGGGCCGCTTGCGGGAGTCATCGGAGTGGCGGCTACGTTCGCCACGGCCGGTGCAGTCGCGCTGGCCGGCGCCGCAGGATTCGTGACTGGCATCGTGAAGGGGTCGGCGCCCGCGGCGCAAACGGAGGACCGAGCTAAACGCTGACCGATCGCAACGATCTCAGACACCACAAGGCCACGGCGCCGAGCATGCTGATTGGCGCTCGATTTCCGTGTTTCCTCAAGTGCGATTTTTCACAATTGTGATATACTGATTGCCTAAAAGAGACGTAAATTCGGCGCTCGCCAGCCGGTCTGACGGTGCCCATCATCTGCGGATTGTTGTTTCGTGAGCACAAGCGCAAAAAGCGAACATGAAGGCGGCCCCGGCGCGGCAAACTCGCTGGAGGAAGCCTTCTTCGTAATCGACGACCAACAGCAGGTCGTCGGTTGGAGCGACGCGGCCTCCCAAAGGTTGGGCACGCCCGAGGACGCTGCTCTTGGCAAATCGTGCTACGAAGTTCTGCAAGGCCGATCTCCTTTCGGCAAGGTTCTGTGCCGCGCCGATTGCTCCCCGTTCAACGCGTTGCGATCCGGGCATTTGACCTCTCGATGCTCAATGACCGTGACGAACGGATCAAGCGCCCGCAGACGGTTGACGGCCGAACTGGTCGCGATTCCAACACCTCCGGGCGGCGCGGCGGCCTGGTTGGTCGAGAACGAGTCGGGTCACCGAATCACCAACGGAGGCGCCCCCGCTCGCGCTGGCTCCGACGCCCCGCAAGAATCGACCACCACAGACGTGTTGCGCGACCTGAGCTCTCTCGGAGCTCTGTCCACACTCCTGTCACCTGACGATCTCGGACCAAGCATCGAACGGTCCCTTGACTGGCTTCGCGAAGAACTCGGCGCCGAAGCTGCCGAGCTCTTCCTTGGAGAAGCCCAAGGCAGGGATTTGTTGCTTTCCGGGTACAGCGGCCCGTTCAAATCCGCGTTCACTGAAATCACGCGCTTCCGCCCGGGTGAAGGCTTTCCCGGGCTGGTGTCGGCCAATGGAGCGCCCATACTAACGCATCATCTCAACGGCGATCCACGCTACCTTCGATCTCGCGTCAAACAGAAAGGGTTCAGCTCCTACGTCTGCGTGCCGCTGATGACGTCGGATGGCGTCATGGGGACCTTGAGCGTGGCCAGTCGCCGAACAGACCTGGATCTCGAACGCGCTCTCACGCTGATGACCTGGGCAAGCCGTCCGGTGGGCAATATGCTGCGCGCGGGCCTTTCGCAGATCCGAGACCGCATTCAACCGGTGGCGCCTGCTTCGCCGAGCGATGCCGAGAGCTCGCTCGACGATCTCATGCGTGCCGTGCTTGAACAGATGATGGCGGTCGGACAGTCCGACGGCGGGGCATTGCTGTTGTATGACCGGCGCGTCGAAGGCGTCGTGCGCCGGGTGACACAGGGCGAACTCTCGGGAATGTTGTGCCCTGACATCATTGGCGGCAACCCGCAGAATTGTCCTTCACTGGTGGGCAAACACGGAGTTGCCCTGCATGGTCCCCGACGTCTCTGGCCTCCTAACTGCCATCAAGCGCCAACTGGCGCGACAATGGTGACTTGCCTCCCTCTGGTCGTCGCCGATCGGGAAGTTGGCATCGTTCAGTTGGGCTACGCGGCGGGTGTGCCTTCCCCCACGACCAAGTTCCTTCCGCTCCTGCTCAGTTTGGCGGAGCGGGCCGCGGGAGCCATCAACGCGGCGTGGTTGAATCTGCAAATTCAACAGGCGGCTAACGATCCGAAGATCATATATCCGACGGCATTGCCGGCACTCGGTGTCTCGGAGGCGGCCGGTGAATCACCGGAGCACTCGCCAGAGTTGTCGACCGCGGACGGCGGACCCGCCCAACCCTGGCTTTCGGTTCGTTGCCTTGGCACGTTCGAGCTATATCAACAAGGCAGGCTGGTCACTCCCAACATGTTCAGCCGTCGTGGCGCCCTGACTCTGCTCAAGATACTGCTCATAAGGGAAGGGCGGCCAATCTCGCGGGATGCTCTGACCGAACTCCTTTGGCCGGAGGCCGACCCTCAAGCTGCGGCAAACCGGCTCTACGTCTTGGTGCATGCCCTGAGACAGATCGTGGAGCCGTCTCCTCGAAACAAGAAATGGATTTACATTCGCAGCGACGGCGATCGGTACTACCTCGACCGCGAAGCCCCGTACGAGTTGGACGTGGAAGAATTCCGAAAGAGCGTCTCGCTCGGCAACCAGCTTGAGCGGGACGGGTCCGTGGATGAAGCGATTCGCAGTTACGAGCGGGCGATGGCACTCTATCGAGGCGACCTTCTCGAAGAGGAGCCCTACGCGGATTGGTGCTGGGCCGAACGAGAGGACCTCAAGGAAATCTGCCTTGCCCTGCTCAACAAACTCGCCGACCACTACTTGAAGCAGGATTCCTTTGAAGAGAGCATCAACTACTACCGGCGTGCGTTGAAAGTCGATCCGTTGCGGGAGCGGAGCCATCGCGGCCTGATGCGAGCGCTTTGGCAAGCTGGGCGGCGTGACGAAGCTCTTCGCCAGTACCGGGCTTGCCAAACGATTCTCAGACGTGAGCTTGGTTTAGATCCTCTGGCCGAGACACAGCGGCTTTACCTCCGAATTCGTAGCGACTGAGTCCCCACTCAGCCCTTTCCTAGCGTCAAACCGCCTCAAACACCAACTTTTCTCCCTTCTGCCTGTAAGCCCCAGGTAAGCTCTGCCATGTATTCCTTGTCGCATAGTGTGCGCATTCAAGCATGTTTAGCGGCGCCAAAGGAATTGACCGGTCCTCTCGGGGCGAGCCTTTAGTTCTCTTGAGCAACGAGCGGATGCACTCGCCGGACTCAGCATCGACCTAGCCACGGCATTCTCATTGCTTCACGCACGGTTGAAAACAATGCGGCCGCGTGTAAGCGAAATGAAAGGCCAGAATGTGAAAAATGTAACAGGTGGCCAGTCCGAACCTGAGAAACGGTTGGATCAGGAGATGGAACCGGTGTCGTTCGTGATGACTGTTTGGCTGGAATCTCGAGAAGTGGAGGCCGAACCGGAGTGGCGGTGGCGGGTCCGTCAGGTCCAAGCCGACAAAGTATCGTACTTCCGGCGTGTGGCGGACGTGATCTCTTATATCGCTGAAGAGTCGGGGTTGCCCGGCCCTCTTTAGAACCCTCGTCAGTTCTCGGGACTCGCGAGGATCGTTTTATGTTTTTGGTTTGTGAATCACGTCACTAAAGTTGTCTCAGTGTATGTCATGGGTCAATAAAGGAGAATGATGCAAGGGAGCCCGGCGCGGAAAATCAACGATGCGTTGGCGGTTACCGGACCGTTCGTTGTTGTCGGTGATTACAGCGTGAACTCAGGGGTTGACGCTATCTGGTCATCGGCGCAGCATACGGCAGACCGTCGCCCGGCTCACTGCTTGCTATCCACCGGCCTTGCCCTGGCTCGCAGTTCGTCCGTCGTTCGCGGCCCATATCCAACCGATGCGGGAGTGTCGCCATCATGTTAAGTACCGTAAATGCCGCATTTAGCCGTTCAAGGATTCGAGCAGCGTCCATTGGGACGCCGGAACTGGGAGTGCTCGCCCGTCGGGCTGTCCTGGTTCTGCTCTGCTTGCTGGCGGCGGGGGCCCTCGTCCCCCAAAATGTCTCTGAGGCGGCTCCGCCGACTCAGACGGCCGCCGAAGGGCAGGCGACATTCGAAAAGCAATGCGTAGCCTGTCACACGGACAGTCCCATAGGACCGGATTTGACAGGCGTAACCGAACGTCGAGACCCGGCTTGGTTGGCCAACTGGATTTCCGCTCCCGATGAGATGCTGGCCAACAACGATCCCATTGCCACCGAACTGCTGGCGCAATTCAACAATCTGCCGATGCCCAACCTCCGGCTCTCAGACACGGATGTGGCGTCTCTCATAGCGTACCTGGGTACCTTGAGCGGAGGCGCAGCGCCAGCAGCGGCGCCCGCCCCGGCAGCGCCAGCGCCCGAGGGTGACCCGGCAGTCGGCAAGAAACTCTTTACCGGGACTACCTCCCTCCGAAACGATGGTCCTGCGTGCATCGCATGCCACAGCATCACCGGAATCGGCGCTTTCGGAGGCGGTGCTTTGGGACCGGATCTAACGGGCTCGTACAACAAGCTCGGAACCGCTCTGATTACCTGGCCACAGACTACACCCCCGATGACGGCCATCTTCAGCGAGAAACCGCTGACGCCCAACGAAGAGGTTCACTTGCTAGCGTTCATTGAACAGGCAGGTTTGACCGCGAGGGGATCGCAGGCAGTGTGGCAACTGGCCGGTCTCTCGGTGGCGGGTGTAGCGGTAATAGTAATCCTCGTTCAACTGGTTTGGCGAAGGCGTCTCGGGAACGTTCGAAGGCCCATGGTGGCAGGCGAGACATCGCGTAGTTAGTAGATACTCCCGGAGGTTTACAGAAATGGGCTGGATTCAAGACCTGGTCAATCCCAAGGAACGGCGATGGGAAGAGTTCTATCGAAACCGTTGGCAGCACGACAAGACCGTCCGCAGCACGCACGGCGTCAACTGCACGGGCGGCTGCTCCTGGGAAATCTACGTTAAAGACGGGATAATCACCTGGGAGATGCAACAGACCGACTACCCGCTGCTCGAGGACGGTCTTCCTCCCTACGAGCCGCGCGGATGCCAACGGGGCATCTCGGCATCGTGGTATGTATACAGTCCCATTCGCGTCAAGTACCCGTACATGCGGGGCGCGCTCATGGACCAGTGGCGGCAAGCCAAGGCCGAGCATTCCAACCCAGTCGATGCCTGGGGTGCGATCGTTCAAGACGACCAGAAACGGTCTCGATACCAACGAGCTCGAGGCAAGGGCGGCTTCAGGCGGTCCGACTGGGACGAGGTTCTGGAACTCGTAACGGCGTCGTTGCTCTACACGGCGAAGACATGGGGCCCTGACCGCGTATTCGGCTTCGCTCCGATTCCCGCCATGTCGTACCTCTCTTACGCTGGCGGCTCGCGCTTCCTGCAGCTTTTCGGCGGCGTGAACATGAGCTTCTACGACTGGTACGCCGACCTGCCGAACGCATTCCCTGAGATTTGGGGGGACCAGACCGACGTCTGTGAGAGCGCCGACTGGTACAACTCCAAGTACATCGTCTCCATGGGCGCCAACCTCAACATGACGCGGACACCCGACGTTCATTTCATATCCGAGGCCCGACAAGCCGGAGCCAAGTTCGTTGTAATCTCCCCCGACTTCAGCCAGGTGGCGAAATACTCAGACTGGTGGATTCCGGTCACAGCGGGCCAGGACACCGCTTTGTGGATGGCGGTAAACCACGTCATCTTGAAGGAGTTCTACGCCGACCGACAGGTCCCATACTTCATAGACTACCTGAAGCAGTACACCGACTCTCCTTTCCTCGTCGAGCTCTCTCCGGACGGCGACGGGTACACCGCCGGCCAGTTGCTTCGCGCCAATCGGTTCGAGCGTTACCGCGACGTCGAGAACGGCGACTGGAAACTAACGGTGCTCGACCAACCCTCTGGCGAAGCGCGTATGCCCAAGGGCACCGTCGGGTATCGCTGGGGCGAAGAGATGGGCAAGTGGAACCTGAAGATGGAAGACGGGTTGGACGACACCCCGATCGACCCCATCTTGTCGTTCTTCGAAGACAATGATGAGATCGTCATGGTGAACTACCACGAGTTCGTCGAAGGCAAGATCTCGTTGCGAGGCGTGCCGGTAAAGCGAGTGCAGACCGCCGACGGCCCGGTTGTCGTCGCGACAGCGTTCGATCTCCTGATGGCCCAATTCGGCGTGGGTCGCGGCCTTCCCGGTGAATATCCGACCAGCTACGACGATGTCGGACCCTACACTCCCGCATGGCAGGAGAATTTGACGGGCATCGGACGAGACACCATCACTCGTTTTGCTCGTGAGTTCGCAGGGAACGCCGAAGCGACAAACGGCAAGTCGATGGTCATCGTCGGCGCGAGCATCAACCACTGGTACAACAAC
>DCWO01000131.1:20664-33170 GCA_002328865.1 Dehalococcoidia bacterium UBA2160
CAACCACTGGTACAACAACAACCTCTCCTACCGCGCTCCCATCACGGCGCTGATCCTGGGTGGATGCTGTGGCGTAAACGGCGGAGGCATGAACCACTACGTCGGACAGGAGAAACTCACTCTGGTCGCGCCTTGGACCAGCCTGGCCTTCGCGCTGGACTGGGTGAAGCCGCCTCGCCGGCAGCAGTCACCTACCTGGCACTATGTCAACAGCGACCAGTGGCGCTACGAAGGCGACTTCACCGACTACGCCGCCGTGCCGCCCGACGCCAAATGGGCCAAAGGGCACGCGATGGATCTAGAAGCGAAATCGGTCCGCTTGGGGTGGATGCCGTACTACCCGCAGTTCAATCGCAGTTCGTTGGACCTGGTGACGGACGCGGAGGCGGCTGGAGCTTCCGACAATCAGGAAGTTGTCCAAAAAGTCGTCGAGCAACTGAAAAACAAAGAGACACGATTTGCGGTCGACGATCCCGACGCGCCGGAGAACTGGCCGAGGATCTGGATGATCTGGCGCGGAAACGCCATCCAGTCCAGCGCAAAAGGGTCCGAGTTCTTTCTGCGACATTACCTGGGCACCCATGACAACGTAACCGCGGAAGAGAGGGCGGCAGGAAAAGTAAAGACCGTCGAGTTCCGCGAGCCTGCGCCTCGCGGCAAGATGGACCTGGTCGTCGACATCAACTTCCGCATGGACACCTCGGCGCTGTATTCGGACATCGTCCTGCCCACGGCCTTCTGGTACGAGAAGAACGACCTGAATACAACCGACCTTCACTCATTCGTTCACCCTCTCGGGGAGGCTGTCCCGCCGGTCTGGGAGTCCAAGACCGACTGGGAGATATTCAAGGCGTTCGCGAAGAAGGTAAGCGAGATGTCGAGCTTGGCGTTCGACGGGCCGGTGAAGGACCTGGTTGCCACGCCGTTGGCGCACGACACTCCGGACGAACTTGCCCAGACTCAGGTCCTGGACTGGGCCGAAGGAGAGACCGAACCTGTTCCTGGAAAGACGATGCCGCATCTGGCGGTTGTCGAGAGGGACTACGCGAACCTCTACAACAAGTTCATCTCACTCGGGCCAAATGTGAAAACTGACGGAGTCACCGGCAACGGTGTTTTAGTCCCGGTCGCCGATCAGTACGACGAAATGTTGCAGAACCCGGTCGGCGGCTCACCCGATCCTCGTCACATGCGATGTGTCGAGTGGGGCGACGAAAAGTATCCCAGCGTGGAGGACGCGCTAGATGCGGCCAACGTGCTGTTGGCCATGGCGCCGGAGACGAACGGCGAAGTCTCCTACGCGGCCTTCAAACACGAAGAAGAGCGCACGGGCTTGCAGCTCGCCGATCTGGCGGACGACGTCCGAGGGGTTCGCATGAACTTCCTCGACCTGACTCGCCAGGTGCGACGCACTCTCATAACCCCGTGCTGGACAGGGATGGTCAATGAAGGCCGCGCATACTCTGCCTGGTGCATCAACGTTGAGCGACTCATCCCGTGGCGAACGCTGTCGGGGCGTCAGCATATGTACGTAGATCATCCGTGGTACCTCGACTGGGGTGAAAACCTGCCGACGTACAAACCAAAACTGAATCCGTATAAGACGGGTGACATTGTCAACAGTCCCGTGGACGACAATTGCCTTGTGCTCAATTACATCACTCCACACGGCAAGTGGAACATCCACTCCACGTACAAGGACAACATCCGCATGCTTACGTTGTCGCGTGGCATGGACCCGTGCTGGATCAACGACAAGGACGCCGACAAGATCGGCCTCAAGGACAACGACTGGGTGGAGATGTACAACGACAACGGCGTCGTCGTCACCCGTGCCGCGGTTAGCTCACGGGTTCAACAGGGCATGTGCCTCTATTACCACGCTGTCGAGCGCACGGTCTACATTCCGAAGTCTCAAGTGCTGGGCGGAAAGCGCGCAGGCGGGCACAACAGCCTCACGCGAACCCGCATCAACCCGGTGCTGCTAGCCGGTGGGTACGCTCAGTTTACCTACGGCTTCAACTACTGGGGCCCCATCGGCATCTTCACTCGCGACACCCACATTGTGGTCCGCAAGATGGAGAAGCTGGAGTGGTGATTGTTCTGTTGAAACGAACGGTTGCGTCGCCACCCAGCGGTCGCACGGGAATGGCTGCGAGCTAGGGAAGGAGCAGCGAATGGATATACGATCACAGGTTTCTATGGTGTTCCACTTGGACAAGTGCATCGGCTGCCACACGTGCAGCATCGCTTGCAAGAATATCTGGACCGACCGCGAAGGCACCGAGTACCAGTGGTGGAACAACGTAGAGACCAAACCAGGCACTGGCTACCCCACGCTGTGGGAGAACCAGGACAAGTACAAGGGCGGCTGGGAGCTCGACGAGGGTAAGAAGAAGCTGAAGCTGAAGCTCCAGGGCAAATGGGGAGCTTTGGGCAATATCTTCAGCAACCCGAACCTGCCCACCATGGACGATTACTACGAGCCCTGGACGTACGACTACCAGAACCTCTTCAACGCACCCGAGGGCGATGACCAGCCCACTGCCCGCGCGATCTCGCTTGTCACGGGCAAGTTCATGGAGATCGAGTCGGGGCCCAACTGGGACGATGACCTGGGTGGGTCGCCGGTATACGCGTCCAACGACCCGAACCTCGAGAACGTAACCGATGAAGAACGAAGCCTGCTCAACGAAATCGAGCGAATGGTGTTCTTCTACCTCCCTCGCATCTGCAACCATTGCCTGAATGCGGGTTGTGTCGGGGCATGTCCGGCCGGCGCCGTCTACAAACGCGGCGAGGACGGCGTAGTTCTGATCAATCAAGAAAAGTGTCGCGCATGGAGAATGTGCGTCACCGGTTGCCCGTACAAAAAGACCTATTTCAACTGGTCCACCGGCAAATCCGAGAAGTGCATCCTGTGCTTCCCGCGTCTCGAGAGCGGCCAGCCCCCGGCTTGCTTCCACTCATGCGTGGGCCGCATCCGATACCTCGGGCTGTTGCTCTACGACGCCGACCAGATCGAAGATGCGACAACCGTTCCGGAGCGCGATCTGGTGAACGCCCATAGAAACATAATCCAGGATCCGTTCGACCCGGAGGTCATCGCCTCGGCGAAGGCGAACGGCCTCTCTGACCAGATGATCAAGGCGGCCCAAGACTCGCCGGTGTACAAGTTCGTGAAAACCTGGGGCTTGGCGCTCCCGCTCCACTCCGAATTCCGGACCATGCCGATGCTCTTCTATGTGCCGCCGATGCTGCCGGTTCTTGCCGGGATCAAAGACGGGCATTACGAAATCTCCGGCGTCAACACGGAAGGGCTTGTCCCTCTGTTAAGTTCGTTGGAGGAAGCCCGGATTCCTATCCGGTTCATGGCCAGCCTGTTCTCGGCCGGCAACGAAGAGATAGTCAAAGAGGTCTACCGGAAACTGATCGCAGTGCGAATCCACATGCGCTCAAAAACCGTCAACGACATTCCCGCGGCGGAAGCCGCACAGGCTTTGGCCCAGGCCGGGACGACCGCGGAAGAGGTCGAGGCCATCTACCGCCTGACCGCCCTCCCGACGTACCAAGAGCGTTTCGTCGTGCCGCCGATGGCCCGCGAAGTCGCCATCGAGCAGACGCTGGATCCCAGCCAACACAAGCCAGCGGCCGGTTTCGGGTTCCGGAAAGCGCCGCAGAGGAGGTGGTAGCAGTGATCGACGACGCAGGACGCAGACGAGTGCTTCATCTGTTCGCCGATATCCTGGACTATCCGACTCAGGGGTTGGGCGAGCAGGTGGACGAATGCATGGTACTGGTTTCAGCCCGCAATCCCGAGGCGGCCGAAAGGCTGGGACGGTTCCAGGAGTACGTGGGTGAAAACACCAGCGGCCAGATGGAAGAGGTCTACTCCACAACATTCGATCTGGACCCAGTCTGCCACCCATATGTGGGCTATCACATATTCGGGGAGACGTACCAACGCAGCGCTTTCCTCGTGGGTTTGAAGGAACAATACCGAACGTGCGACTTCGAGGTCGACGGAACCGAGTTGCCGGATCGCATCTCCGCTGTGCTGCGCTTCCTTTCCATCAGCCAGGACGCGGAACAGTACGACGTGATTGTCAACGAGGCAATGCTGCCGGCGCTTGCGAAAATGACTCGTGACGTCGAGCCGACCGAAGAAGAGATTGAGGACGAACAGCCGCTTACTGTAGAGCCCGTTTACAAAGACACGCTGCACGCGCTGCGGATGTTGTTGGAACCGGCGACGGTTCCGATGATCGCCCAGCAGGGTGTCGGCGATTCGATAGGAGGCGCCTCCGATGCTTGATCTAGTGCTTTTTGGGGCACTACCGTACGTCGCGGTCGCCCTCGCGATTGGGGTTGGCGGATACCGGTACGTCTACGACCGGTTCTCCTACTCAAGCTTCTCAGCCCAATTCCTGGAGAACCGCGCCCTGTTTTGGGGATCGGTGCCGTGGCACTATGGCGTGATCCTCATATTGCTCGCCCACGTTTTGGTCTTGCTGTTCCCTGGCGTCTGGAAGACGATCATTTCAGAACCGACGCGCCTCTACACCCTTGAGGTCATCGGTCTGGTCCTGAGCTTGTCAGCGTCCCTGGGGCTGCTGCTGCTCCTCGTGAGACGGTTGTTCGTCAGTCGCATAATGTCGGTGACGTCCACGATGGACTGGGTGCTGCTGTTGGTCTTGCTCACTCAGGTGGCCTTGGGGTTCTACGTCGCTCTCGTATTCCGCTGGGGATCGGACTGGTACGTTCACACGGCAGTGCCCTGGTTGATTTCGTTGGTGAAACTCGATCCCAAGCTGGAGTTCGTCACATCGCTTCCCTGGGAGATCAAGATACACATGCTGGGCGGGTTCGTCATTTTGGCTCTGTTCCCCTTCACCAGACTTGTTCACGTGATAACGTTGCCAATCACCTACTTGTGGCGGCCGTACCAGGTCGTGGTCTGGAATCGGGAACGCACCCAGTCGTAGCCTTGTGCGGCGCCCAGTCGGGACACGCGGTGACGATCTAAGTTGAATGAACGGAAACGTCCATACATCGTCCTGACGGTGAACACACTGGCGTTTACGGTGTGCTTCGCCGCCTGGATGATGTACGGAGTGCTCATCACGTTCCTGGTGGACAACCAGGTGTTCGACTGGGACAAGGCGCAGATGGGGTGGTTGATCGGCATCCCGGTGCTCACAGGAGCAGTCGCGCGCTTGCCGGTGGGAATGCTGACCGACGCATACGGCGGACGAATCGTATTCGGGACACTTCTGTTCATTGCCGCAGTGCCCATGTTCATGGTCAGCTTCGCGGACAGCTACGTTTGGTTCCTGCTCACAGGGTTGGGCTTCGGACTGTCCGGCGCCGCATTCGCGGTGGGCATCGCCTACACCTCCGTTTGGTTCAGCAGAGAGCGACAAGGAACAGCTCTCGGCATCTTTGGCGCCGGCAACGCGGGAGCGGCGCTCACCAGCATGGGGGCGCCGATAATACTCAAGGCGTTGACAGACGACGGCGCCAATCTTGACGGATGGCGGACCCTCCCGCAGATGTACGCGGCGTTGCTGGCAATCACCGGGGTCATATTCTTCGCATTAACAACTACGAAGAAAGTTGAAAACATTCAGGGCCACACTATCACCCAGCGACTGGCTCCGCTCAGGAACCTGAGGGTATGGCGATTCGGTCTCTACTATTTTCTCGTCTTCGGCGGATTCGTCGCGTTAGCCCAATGGCTCGTTCCTTATTACGTCAGCACTTATTCCATGACGGTGGCCACAGCGGGGCTGATGGCCGCGATCTTCAGTCTTCCTTCTGGCGTCATCCGTGCGCTCGGGGGTTGGATGTCGGACAATTGGGGCGCCCGAACGGTCATGTATTGGGTGCTGGGGACATGCGTCATCAGCTTTCTCTTCTTGATAGTTCCTCGAATGGATATTCAGTCGCCCGGGGAGGGCATCACCGCTGCACGAAGTGGGACGGTGACCTCGGTTTCGGCCAGCGAGATCGTCGTGGATCAACGCTCGTACCAACTGAATCCGAAAAAACCCAACGCGTTGGCGGACCGGGAGAACGAGGGCGTTCTGGTTTTTCCCACCTCCTCTTTCTGGCACGAGCCGGTGGTCCAGCCGGGCGACGAGGTGAGCAAGAAAGAGTTGCTTGCCCGCGGAGTCACCAACATCTTCTTTCAGGCGAACGTGTGGATATTCACAGGCCTGGTCTTTGTCGCCGGCATCGCGATGGGGATAGGCAAGGCGGCGGTTTACAAGCACATACCGGATTACTTCCCCGACGATGTTGGCGTCGTGGGCGGGATGGTGGGAGTCCTGGGCGGCTTGGGCGGATTCGTCTGCCCGGTAATATTCGGCTATTTGCTGAGGGCCACCGGAATATGGACAACCAGTTGGATGTTCCTCGCGATATTGTCGGCGATCTCTCTGGTGTGGATGCACCTTGTCATCCAACGCATGATGCGCAAGAGTTCGCCGGCTGTGGCCGAACGGTTCGAAGAGATGCCAAGAGTCGTGGCCTTGAACGAAGAACGAACGTAGCCGAGCGATAGGATCGATCAAATCGACCGAACGGGGGATCAGGATAATGAGCACCACAGAGCCTAAAACGATCGCGAGTTGGTGGAAACCTGGTTGGATCCAGGAATGGGACCCAGAGGACGAAAGTTTCTGGGAACGAACAGGCAAGAAGGTAGCCTGGAAGAACCTGGTCGTTTCCATCCCAGCGCTCCACTTGGCGTTTGCCACGTGGCTCCTTTGGAGCGCGGTCGTTGTGAACCTCAACAGCATCGGATACAACTTCACCGTGGGAGAGCTGTTCTGGCTCGCCGCCATACCGGGCCTGACCGGGCCGACGCTGCGGATACCGCACTCCTTCTTCCCCAGCAAGGCGGGCGGATGGCTCGTCCACGTCGTCAGCGTATCCTCGCTGCTGATACCACTCACATGGATGTTCCTCGCGCTCAAGGACCCCGACACGACCTGGGGCATATTCATGATAATAGGCGCGCTGTGCGGTTTTGGCGGAGGCAATTTCGCTTCGTCGATGTCCAATATCAGCTCGTTCTTCCCGACAAAACAGCAGGGGCTCGGACTCGGACTCAACGCCGGCCTCGGAAACCTGGGCGTCAGCTCGGTACAGTTCTTGACACGGTTCATCATCACTGCTGGGGTGTTTGGCGGCGTGGCGGGCGGCGCCGTGATGTACCAGGAAGGAAAGTTCGTAGACAAAGAATGGGTCTTCACCGCGGGAGGAACGGTGAAGGACATGTGGTTGCAGAACGCCGCATTCGTGTGGATCATACCTGCGGTCATCGTTCTGGTCGCGGCGATATTCTTCATGAACAGCCTCCGGGCGTTCAGCATGCCGATAAGCGAGCAGTTGAAGATATTCAAGTTGCGGCACAATTGGGTGATGACCTGGCTCTACACGATGGCCTTCGGTTCATTCATTGGGTACTCGGCGGCATTCCCTCTGACGATTAAAGTCGTCTACGGCGACCTGCCGGACGCCCCTGATGGACTTGCGCTCCAATATGCGTTCCTCGGACCGTTGCTTGGGTCGCTCATCAGGCCGATTGGCGGATGGCTGTCGGACAAGTTCTCCGGCGCCAAAGTGACGCTCGCGGCGGGTCTTGGACTTATCGCCTCATCGTTGGCCGTCACCGCGTTCACCCACCCGGAGAACATGGACAGCTTCCCGTACTTCCTGGCCGTGTTCCTGATCATGTTCACATGCACCGGGTTGCTGAACGGGTCTACGTTCAGGATGATCGGCGTAATCAAGCAGTTCACCTTCCAGACCCGGGGCCCGGTGCTCGGTTGGACGTCGGCGGTTGCTGCATATGGCGCGTTCATCATCCCAATGGTGTTCAAATCAGCGATCGAGGCCAGAGGAGCGCCTGATTTCGGGTTGTACTTCTTCGTAGCGTTCTACTCCGTGTCAATGGTTATCCTATGGTACTTCTATCTCAGGAAGAGTTCGGAGGAGTATGGAGCGTAAGCGAGTAAATCGCGACGCCGCGATCTCTGTTGGATGTTGGCCCAGCCTCTACGGTTGGGCCTCCTAGACTGTGATATTGGGCACGGATCTGAGATTAAGGCAGATTGCTGACGACAACTTCAAGACAGGACGATCGCCGCCATCGTGACGATTAGCATTATGCGGCAGTTTGCGCCTGTACCAATGCCTGCTTCAGCCTGTTTCCGGGCGTAGCGAGGAGTAAGAATGGCGACACGGACTTTGACGAGCAGTGGCCTGGTCGGCGACTATATTGCACTGACCAAGCCACGCATTGTGGTCTTGCTCGCGTTCACGGCGTTGAGCGGCATGTTTCTGGCGTCCCGAGGCGCACCGGACCTTGCGCTGACGCTTGTGGTGCTGACGGCCGGCTCTCTGGCGGCGGGCGGCGCCAACGCGCTGAACCATGTCCTGGACCGGGACATCGACGGACGGATGGGGCGCACTCTCGACCGCCCGATGGTCCGAGGCGCGGTCGGAATCGGCCACGCGATGTGGTTCGGCATCCTGCTGAACGTCATCGCGTTCGCCCTCCTTGTGCTGTTCGCCAACTCACTCAGTGCCGTGCTGACGCTAAGCGCCACCCTATTCTACGTGTTCGTCTACACGAAAATGCTAAAGCGGACCACGTCGCAGAACATCGTGATCGGCGGCGCGGCGGGAGCGATTCCGCCCGTGGTCGCATGGGCGGCTGTAACGGGGGAAATCGGCATACCCGCCGTGATCCTGTTCGCCATCGTGTTCCTTTGGACGCCGCCCCACTTCTGGGCGTTGGCCCTGCTCTTGAAGGACGACTACGCGGACGCGGGCGTGCCTATGCTGCCGGTTGTCGCGGGAGTCCAGGCAACTAAAGCGGCGATTTTTCGATATAGCTGGCTGCTCATCGCTTCGACCCTGGCGCTGTTCTTGACGCGAGATGTGGGCTACGTGTATCTCGGCGGGGCTGTGATCTTGGGCCTGGGATTCGCCTACTACGCTTACAAACTCCTCCGACTGCCCGACGTACAAGGCGCCAAAGCCACGTACCTGTACTCGCTCGCCTACCTCGGACTTCTCTTCGTGGTCATGATCGTGGACAGTGTCGTCCATAACCTCTAACGAGTTGCGCGACCGGATAGACCGCTCTCCAGCGCGAGCACACCATCCCATGCGGTTCTGAACCGCGTTCCGGAGACGCTGTATCTCTCCACGAGCGATCACGCCTGCGCCTGACGTGGCCCTGAACCGGAAATCGCGTTGTGGGTCGAAAGAGATCGCCACTGTCCAACGATCAGGTCTAGCGGAGGCTGGATCGACAACGTGATCGGGGAGCTCGTCACTGAAGGTTGTCCGGTTCGCGCCGAGCTGTCTCCCAATCCCCACCAATGCGGCCCCATTGTCATTGGCGCCTCTTCCTCCCGCCCAGCACGTGCGAGTAGTTGCGCTTGCCCGTCCTCCAAGACCGCCTCGGTTGTTTGGACGCAACGTGCCGACCGAAAGCTTGCAGCGATGTGAGTCGTAGAAAGTAAGGCGCGATCGTTCACAGAAAAAGCGCGGTTGATCCGGAATCGTGCATTTCGTCTTTTGATTCGGTCATCCATACACGATCTCAACGACGCTTGTTCGGTTAACTAAAAGAGTCCGAGCTTCGTCCAACTAACCTGGCCAACCAGCGGATTCTGAAGCGTCGAATCCTATACGAACGTTTTGTGGACGTTTGTTTATAAGTTGCTTGTAAGAATGAATCGATTCCTTCGGCTAGCAATAGTTGACTGGCAACAACATGATTGTGTGATCGACATCGGCCTCAATATCGACATCTACAACAGCGTCATCTCCAGTCCGATAACGTTCGTGAACCAGTGGTTCTCACGGTATTTTGCCATAATATCGAATCTTTAACCAATTGTTATTCGCAAAACCTCTTTCATTCCAAAGGCTCAATTCTCCGATCATCTGCCGTCATATCTTCCTAATTGGGATGATCTGCCCGACGCTCGATAGATTCTACTCAACATTTCATGGCGCCGAATTGAGTCGAGGACGTCACGATAATTGAACGTGGCGCGCCCGGATATTTCTTCAGCCGATTATATGCTGTGGACACCTACCAAATAAGGGGGGGATAGAACTACCAATTTCGGTGATGCAGCAGTCTCTCAGGGAATCGATAATACAAGTTAATAGGAAAGTGCACCAGTTCAACCGCCATCTGGTGGCGCCTGCTCCCTGCTGGGGCAGCAATGTCATTGATGGCCAAGGGACACATCGCTGAAGCAGCGTACCCGGCTTGGTCTGGGGCCGACCGCACAATCGGAGTCGATTAGGGGCATGAGGAGGACATCCTCTTATCTCCTCCGGGGAAACAAGAGTTTCAATGGTGCGGTTGAGTTAGGCAAACGAGTAGCAACAGGCAGGAACCGGAACCAGGTCGCATTGACCGGAAATGATCAGAGGACGGCAGGCAATGTTTTCAAAGACACCGGAAATCATCGACTTCGGACAGGAACGGATCAGGACTCTCCACTTCACGTGGATCGCGTTCTTCATCACATTCTACGTCTGGTTCAACATGGCGCCACTGGCGACCACGATGCTCCGAGACCTAGGCGGGGATGGCGGCTGGCTCACCAAAGACCATATCAAAGTATTGGCCATATGCAATGTGGCGTTGACGATACCGGCGCGCGTGTTCATAGGCGCCCTTCTGGACCGATATGGCCCTCGGCGGGTCTTCTCGGTGCTATTGGTAGTAATGTCCGTGCCGACATTTGCGTTCGCGTTCGGAAACAGCTTCGTTCAGTTGCTGATCGCGCGGCTCCTGCTTAGCATCATCGGCGCCGGTTTCGTCATCGGCATCCGGATGGTCGCGCAGTGGTTCCCGCCGAAGATAATCGGGCGGGCCGAGGGCTTCTATGCTGGATGGGGCAACTTCGGCTCTGCAGCGGCGGCAATGACCCTTCCCTGGATTGCTCTACACATCTTGGGAGATTACGAGAGCGGTTGGCGCTACGCAATGGCCGCCAACGGCGTCGTGACCCTGGTGTACGGATTCATCTACTACTTCGTCGTTCGCGACGTTCCCAGCACAGAGCGCTTCGTCGGAACCGGGAAAACAGGACCGATGTTGCTCAGCAACCGGCTCGACCTCGTGCAGTACTTGCTCTGGTCCGTGCCCATGATGGGAGCGCTCGGGTTGTTGGCTTGGCGCGTCTCGAGGATCACAGTGGGCGACGACCCGATCATCTCCTCATCGATGTTGTGGGTCATCTGGGTGATCTTGGCAGCAGTTTACATGGCCCATGTGGCAAAGACCCTGCAGACCAACCTTCCGCACTTGCGCAAAGGGGTCCCGCGCGAAGAGCGTTTTTCGTTCAACAACGTCGCAGCGCTGAATGCCACCTATTTCGCCAATTTCGGCGCCGAGTTGGCTGTCGTGTCGATGCTGCCGGCCTTCTTCGAAGGCACCTTTGCACTCTCCCCTTCAATGGCGGGACTGGTCGCTTCATCGTTCGCATTCGTGAATCTGTTTGCACGTCCTCTTGGAGGATTCATCTCGGACTCGTTGGCCAATCGCAAGCGCGTCATGGTCGGGTACATGATGGGAATCTCCGCGGGATTCCTGGGGATGGCTTTCATCGGGGCAGCCTGGCCTCTCTGGCTGGCGGTCACGTTGACGATCGTGACATCGATGTTCGTCCAAGGCGCAGAGGGAGCGACGTTCGCCATCATCCCGATGGTCAATCGTCGCATGACCGGCCAGGTGGCCGGAATGGCCGGAGCATACGGGAACGTTGGGGCGGTGGTCTACCTTGTGATCCTGTCCATGGTCGAGGCTCGGACTTTCTTCTTGATCCTCGCCGCGGGCGCTGCGTTCTCGGTGATCTATTGCATGATCTTCCTCAAGGAGCCCAAAGGAGCTTTTGCGGCAGAATTTGCATCGGCAGACGCCGAGCCCGAAGATCAACCCGAACCCGCGGACATGGAACCGGCGTTACCTTCGGCGCAACCAGCCGTTGGGGGAGACGCGTAGTCGCACATGCAGATGTTGAGCGCCGAGACAGGGAATCCGTGTCGTCGGCGCTCAAGTCAGGTCGGATGGCCTAGACCAACAGGCAGTTGCGGAAACCGACGAGAGGGCGAGCAACAAACGCGGCCAATCGTCGCGCTGTGATGAACCTTCGCAAGCATCGAGACTGATGTGCCCTGCCGGGAGAGGAGTTGTCAGTTCAATCTGGCAACTCCTCTTTTTTCGTTTCGATCAGGGTTCCCTATCCAGGAAGGTCAGGAATGGCCTTGTGCGCAACTGCCGACCCTCCGATCGCATGCCATGGCGATCGATGACCTGCGGAAAGAGTGCCGTAGACCGGTGTTTTCACATGTCGCGCTCGAGGCCACGACGTGGTCATCGGCCGCCACGTAAGCCTACCCGGTTACAAGCGCAGAGTTACAAGCACAGACCAGCCTTTTGCCCTTTGCCGAAGGCTGGTCTG
>DCWO01000131.1:33491-37699 GCA_002328865.1 Dehalococcoidia bacterium UBA2160
TCTGGTTTCTTCGTCTGAATTGCCGTTCCGACGCAGACCGGAGGCGAGTCGATAGCCGCCGCCCGTCGCTGGCCTGAGCTTATGTCCGGAGCAGTCAGGACATAAACGATCCGTGCTCGGTGCGCGCGATTACGTGATCTTGCAGTTCTTCCGGCAGATCCACGAAGACCGCCGAGAAGCCCCACACACGAACGATGAGCGTCCGAAACTCCGGCGAATTGGGGTTCTCCCGCGCCCGGAGCAACGTGTCCCGGTCAATTACATTGACCTGGAGGGTGGCCGCTGAACGCATCTTGAGGAAGGTGGTCAGCAGAGCCACGAACTTCTCGAAAGCGTCTTCGCCCTTGACGATGGCCGAATGCAGGGCGATGTCGAACACAGAGCCGTGCGAGGCCTGTGTCAGGTCCACCTTGGCCACCGATCGCAAGGCCGCCGTCGGACCGCTCCTGTCCATGCCCACGGACGGTGAGAAGCTGTTGGCCGTTAGTTCGCCTTTGCTCCTGCCGTCTGGCGAAGCAGGAGTGCTGCTCTTGCGGTGAATGCCAAAAGACATGAACCCCGGCGCCCATTTGCCGCCTGGCCCTTCGCGGTTGCCTGACTTTTCGTGAACGCCGTCGCAGAAGAACTCGGCTATCTCCGTAACTATCGCGTCAACATAATCGTCGTCGTTGCCGTACTTGGCGGTTCGATTCTTGAGCGTCTGTTGCAGTGCCTCGTGCCCCTTGAAGTCGGCATTCATGGCATCGCGGAGCTCGTCCCATGTGAGGGCGCCGTCGTCGAAAATGAGCTTCTTGATGGCGGCCAGACCGTCCGCCGCATTGCCGACCTGAGCCAGAATGCTGCCGTTGATCGCGTATCGAGCGGCCGTCGGAGATGCCTCTTCCAGGCAATCCTCGATGCTGGCGGCGAAGAAGGGGAAGGTAATCGGACGCGCCGGGCCGAGCTCCGCCGGCATCAACGCGGCCAGTCTGGATTTGTAGTCCTCCATCACTTCATCGAATGTTGAGTAGCGTCGACTCTCGGAATCGAAGACGAGATCATTGAGTACAGGCAAGGCGTCGTGGACCTTGAATTTGATCGTGCCTTTGCCTCCCATGATCAGCTCGGAGCAGCCATCGTTGCAATAGCCCCTGGCTTCCTCGAGGGAGATGCCAAGCTTCACCAGCGATGGCACTGCAACCTCGTCGTTGAACATCGCCAGCGTGTTGGCGCCTTTCGCCAGAGCTCGACCGCAGGCGCGCACCAGTTCTGACGGAGAGTCCGGGAAGAACCTCACGTTGATCTTGGGTTCAGGCAACATCAGCTTTCCCGATGCCTCGATGCACATGTAGGTAAGCTCGTTAGAGGCGTCTCGACCGTCGGTGGTCTGACCTGCCAGGGATATGTTGCGCAACGTGTCGTTGTCGGCCAGGCGGGCCTCCGGGAAATGGTTGAGCTTGACGAACAGGCACTCAAGGAGCTCCTGCGCCTGTTCTCGATCAAGGTGTTTCTGTTCGATGTCTCGCCGGTAGAACGGGAACATCCACTGGTCAAAGCGGCCGATGCACCCGCGCCCGCCAAAGACGCGGACGAACTGCAGAAGTTGGAGTGCGGAGTGGAAGGACGCCGGTGCGCCGGTCGCCAGCTCGTCGCAGATCTCGGATATGCGCACCAGTTCCGATCTCCGGATCGAGTCGCGTTCGACCGAGGCCAAGTGCTCGGCTTGCCCGCCGAATCTCTCGACGTACTGACAAGCGGCGGCGTAGGAGATCTCCACCGCGCGAAGAAAGTCACGGGCGGCTGGGTCGGTCTCGCCCTTAAGCCTGTCCCGTGCTAGGTCGCGCATCCCGGGCAACCCTTTGGCCACGAGCATGGCGTGGCCCGGCGGGTAGTGCGGGTCGTACTCTCCGAGATTGATCTGTTCGGCAGCCTCGGGAGTCGCCAGACAGGCGCCGACGATCAACTCGCCCGGTTGAATGAACGAGTCACTGGCTTCGAGCAGGCTCGCGAAGTCCTTCGCGTGGCCGGTCAGCGTATCTTCGCCGCTGCCCAGAACCGGTTTGCGGACCATCGCCGCTTCGTGGGTCTTCTGCCAGTGCATCTCCCGCAACTGATGGATGCGGCTGTTCGGGTCGAGCTCAAGGCGCTCGCTGTCCGCCATCGGTCGGGTTGTCGTCAGCATGGTCTCTGTCTCCATCGATTGTTTATGTTCCCAGCCGCCGCCTCCCCATTCGGAGCTAGGATATGCTATTTTATGCAGGATTTCCATCTCATCACACTCAGCGCGCCCAGCGGGCGAGTGGCGACCTCGGTCCGATCCGGTTGCAGGTCGTAGATTTACGGAGTGCGCGACGTATGGTCCCTAATCGTATTGAGACAGCCGTCCGGTCGAGTAAGAAGGCATCGAAGCGCACCGGCCGGGTCTTCGACATCCAACGATTTTCCATCCATGACGGGCCGGGCATCCGAACGACTGTGTTCCTCAAGGGGTGCCCTCTACGGTGTCTGTGGTGTCACAACCCGGAGGGGATACACACGGAGCCTCTGTTGTCCTTCGCCGCGGACAAGTGCATCGCTTGCGGCGTGTGCGTCGAAGCCTGCCCCAACCAGGCGCACGCAATGGACGAGCACGAAGCTCACTTCTACCTCAGAGAAAGGTGCACTGCCACCGGCAATTGCGCCGAAGTGTGCCCGCCGCGCGCGCTGGAACTGGTCGGGAGAGATCTCTCGGCAGATGAGGTGCTCGACCAGGTGTTGCGAGACCGGTTGTTTTACGAGAGTTCAGGCGGCGGCATGACACTGTCGGGCGGTGAACCGCTGCTCCAGATCGATTTCGCGGTGACGCTGTTGCAAGGGGCGAAGACGGAAGGCGTGCACACAGCCGTGGAGACGGCCGGGCATGTCACATTTGACAGGCTGGCCCGCGTGGCCCCGTACACCGATCTGTTCCTGTGCGACGTCAAGGACACGGACGACGCCATGCACCGGAAGAACACCGGCGTTCCGATCAAGGGCATCCTGGACAACCTGATCGCGCTTCACGACTCGGGGGCATCCGTGCTCGTGCGCTTGCCGATCATCCCTGGGCTGAACGACCGCCAGGACCACTTCCGCGAGGTGGCCCGTATCGTCGAACCCCTTTCCAACCTGTTGGGCGTCGAGGTCATGCCGTACCACAGTCTGGGCGTCGGCAAACGACCTCGGTTCGGCCTGGAGTCGGACGGCAGCGTCGATCCAGCGCCGCCGAGCCAGGAGACCGTTGCCGGCTGGGTAACCTCGCTCCGCGACCTGGGCGTCGACGTGGTCAACGAGACGTAGCCCTGCCGCTTGGCCGGTTCCCTCGGACATGTTGTGGCACGACCCGCGTGGGCTCGCACTTGATGGGGCAAGAGGTTGCCATGGATGCCTCTCGCTCCACCACCGGCTACTCCGCGAGGAGCGCCGAGACGCGGTCCCAGATAGCGTCCGTCAGTTCGGACTCGGAGAGCGTCGCGTCGAGGACGAGCCAGCGTTTCGGGTCATTTTGCGCCTGATCGAGATACCCTTGCCTGACTTTCAAGTGAAAATCCTGATCCTCAAGTTCGATGCGATCCAGCGCAGATCCCGCTTTCCTGCCGAAGCCCTGGTCGGGCGGCAGATCGAGCAAGACCACGATGTCGGGTTCGAGTCCGGTTGTCGCGATGGAGTTCAGCGTCTCGATCGTGCGGCGATCGACGCCTCGTCCGTAGCCCTGGTAGGCAACGGTCGAGTAGATGTACCGGTCGCAGACGATGTCCTGACCGCCGTCGAGGGCTGGCGAAATAACTGTCTCGACCAAAGCTGCCCTGGCAGCGTTGAAGAGAAACAACTCGGCCAACGGCGTGAGGCCGCTGCCGGTCTTGACCCACTCGCGTACGCGCTCTCCGGTTGGCGTGCCGCCCGGTTCGACAGTCAGACTGACGTCGCGCCCGGCTTCGGTGAGTCTTTGCGCCAGCTTCGCACTCTGGGTGGTTTTGCCGCTGCCTTCGACTCCCTCGAAGACGACGAATATCCCTTTGGGTGCTGTTTCACTCGACATATCTGTGCGATCTCACTGCGTTCCTGACTCGTCAGTTCGTTCCGCGATTCGCGTAGTGTTCTAGAATCGTGTGTGGTTTGACACGTGCCGAAAATGCCGGGATTCCGATGTGTCGAGACGTCGAAGTTACGGCTCAACATCTGTCATCCTGAACTGCGGTGAAGGATCTGGC
>DCWO01000131.1:38056-45622 GCA_002328865.1 Dehalococcoidia bacterium UBA2160
GCTCAGGATGACATCTCGGAGTCGTGGCTTGCAAGTCCCGACGCATTGGGGTCCCGGTTTTGTCCGGACCCGTCAAAGGGTCGCCGAGGACCGTCTCTCCGTCAAGCGCACGTCGGCGATAAAACGCTAGACGTTACCGGGCGTAGAACACCACGTAGCGGGCGGGCTCTCCGCCGCTGCTTGACGACACCAGGCCGTTTTTCTCGGCGATTTCGTGTTGGACGTGCCGGATGTATGCGCCCTGAGGGTTCAGTTCCACCTCGTGTTCGCCGCCCTGGATCCGCGCGGCAGCGTCCTCGGCCTCTCGAGTGGCGATGTCCAACATCTTCGTACGGCGCGGACTGTTGGTCTTTCGCGTTATGGCCTGGATGAACTGTTCGATCTGGGGCGTCGTATTGCGTCGAAGCACATAAACCGGCTTGCCTCGTTGCTCCGCGAGTTGGAGCGCTTGCGTCTTGCGGCGATAGTAGTTCTTCGTCGTCAGCAGCAGATCCGCCGAGTTGATGTCGTCCACCAGCTCGACCGATGCGGAGGTGACTTTCACCACCTGTTGCAGCTTACCCTTGTTGACTCCATAGGGCATGATGTGGGTGACAGGCGCCGGCGGCTGTTCCGGCTCCTCGCGGGCATCCGATCCATGGCCGTCGCCGCTATATGGATGGCTGGCGTACTGGGACATGCCGCCGTTGGTCGACGGGCGCCTGGTCTGAGGTCTCGACCTGGAAACGGAGCCGTCAGCCTCCAACACTCTGCGTTCGGGCGAGATTGGAAGCCCGCGAAGCATCCTGTCGACGGTTTCCGAAACGTCGGAGTGTACGACCACGCTGTTCCAGTTCTGGATTTCGACGAGTATGTCGAAGGTGGGCGGCCCTCTGCGCTCCAGGACCGTCTTCTGGGTGCGGCGGCGGCGGGCCTCGATGTCACCCAGGGTTACAGATTGTATGCCGCCCACCAGGTCCGCTAGAGTCGGGTTCATGATGAGGTTGTCTAGGGTGTTGCCGTGGGCGGTGGCGACGAGCTGCACCCCGCGTTCGGCGATGGTGCGAGCCGCGTTGGCCTCGAGCTCGGTGCCTATCTCGTCGATAATGATGACCTCGGGCATGTGGTTCTCCACTGCCTCGATCATGACGTCGTGTTGACGCGCGGGGGAAGGGACCTGCATCCGACGGCTGCGACCGATGCCCGAGTGCGGGATGTCTCCGTCGCCTGCAATCTCGTTGGATGTGTCGACGACCACGACTCGCTTGTCGGCGCCGTCGGCCAGCACTCTCGCTACCTCTCTCAGCATCGTGGTCTTGCCAACGCCTGGCTTGCCCAGCAGCAGGACGCTTTTTCCGGTGAGCACCAAGTCTTCTACGGCCCTGACAGCGCCGTAGACCGCCCGGCCCACCCTTAATGTGAGGCCGATTATGATGCCGGCGCGATTGCGGATCGCCGAGATTCTGTGGAGCGTGCGTTCGATGCCGGCTCGGTTGTCTCCGCCGAACTGTCCCACCCTCTCGATCGTTTTGTCGAGTTCTTCTCGCAAGACCTCGCCCGAATCGAGAAGCATGTTCTGATCCAGGAACCTCGCCTCGGGGACGCGCCCCAGGTCCAAGACGACTTCCAGCAACTCGTCGAAGTCCGGATGCTCTTTCAACGGCTCTTTGACCCGAGCGGGCAACAGGTCGATTAGGACTTCCAGCTCGGTTTCGGTTCTATCTAGCACTTGGCCGGAGCCACCTCCCAATTTGATGCTTCCGCGGCGCCATTCCGGCATGCCGGTGTCTCCACTGATATTCTACATCGCGCCCGCTCCCAGGCCAACCACGACGCGATTCAGCGGTGGACGTCGCCTTCACCGCGATTCCGTCGACCTCAAATCAAGGGCCGTCGACGGATGCGAATGCGGACCGTCCGCGCTGCAGTTCGGTCGCCGTCTTCCCCGTGTTCTTGACCAACGTGACAAACTGGTCGACAGGCTCGAAGTTCCTTGCCTCCAATGCAGCCTGAAAACCCGTTTCGTACTCGGGCGCCAGACAATTCACAACCTTGGCTTTGGTCAAGCGTTTGAGTCCTGAGTCCACGACGTCTTGCATGATGGCTCTGTCATCCGCGTGAAGCGCGACGGCCAGATGACCGTTGGCCTTCCGCCGTGCCGTGCGGACCCAGCCGCGAATCTCGTCCGCCTTCTCGAACACATGCTCAAGAGGTCTTCCGGGCGGTTGCTCCTGTGATGCCCGCCACTGGTCGAACGTCATTCCGGTCAGCCGCCGCACCGAGACCGGAACGGTGGCATTGTGCAGGCGGAACAACCCGTAGTCGTCTCTCGGCTCTTTTTCGCGCAGACGCGAATCCGCATCGAACAACGATCCTGATCGCGTGCCGCCTGGGATCGGGAGGCCTTGATACAACGTCTCGCGAAGACAGGGAAAGAACCCGCTTTTCCTCGCCGCCTCGACGACCGGGTCGTCTTCCTGAAGCCGAAGAAACACCCGCTCGGCGCCCTGTGCTGCCGCTGCCCCCGTCGCCTCTTCGAGAAGCTCGGCCAACGACTCAGACTGCACGGATGCCAGATGCAGGCTCGTGACCTCCCAGCTTCCCAGCCCAGAACGTGGCGCTACAACCGCGATTCCATGAAGTTGGTAGGCTTCGGTCCAAACCCAAGCCGAATCCACGGTTCGCGGAGAGAGATGAAGCTTGGACAGGCGAAGGAGTGGATGCCAGTAAGAACCGCGACGCGGCAAGGCGCCCAACGTTACGGCGCGGTTGGAAAGACCCGTGGTCGATGCCACGGCACAGCGGACTATGTCCAGCGAGTTGAACGACCTGATCATACGAAAACTTTTGCTTCCGGAGCTCTCGTATCTGGACCCATCCGATGCGGCCGCGTAAGGGGCAATCACCGTACGGGTCCAAGGTGTTTGGCGGTTTTGCTGAGCAGGCGCTCCCCGATCCAAGGATACAGCGGGTCAGGCGGCCTGCTCCACGATACTCAAGAAAAACGCGTGCATTCGAGCGTCGTCGGTCAGCTCGGGATGGAACGAGGTCGCCAGCATGTTCGCCTGCCTGACGGCGACCGGACGCCCATCGGCCAGTGAGGCGATTACGCTCACGCCCTCCCCAATGTGGTCGACCGCCGGCGCGCGGATGAACACGGCGCGAAACGCGGGCCCCTGCAGCGATTCGATCTCCAGGTCTGTCTCGAAGCTGTCCACTTGCCGCCCGAAGGCGTTTCGGCTGACTTCGATGTTCATAAGGTGCAACGGGTCCGGCCTGCGATCCGCCAATTTCTGCGCCATGACAATCATGCCCGCGCACGTGCCCCAAGTCGGCATCCCGTCGACCAGGATGCGTTCTCTGAGCTTGTCACGCATGTCGAAGATGTCGATGAGCTGGACGATTGTCGTGCTTTCGCCGCCAGGTATTATGAGCCCGTCAACTTCGTCCAGCTCCTGTGCCAGTCGTATTTCGCGGACCTCAGCGCCCAACGATTCGAGCAACCTGCGGTGTTCGAAGAAATCGCCCTGAATGGCGAGGATTCCGACTCTTGCCAATCTACCAGCCCCGTGTGGCGAGCTGCTCGGACTCGGGCATGGTTCGGATGTCCAACCCAGCCATGGCGTCGCCAAGACCTCGGGACACCTCGGCCACGATCTTCGGATCCTGGTAGTGTGTGGTCGCCCTTACAATGGCATCCGCCATGCGCTGCGGGTTCTGTGACTTGAAGATGCCTGAGCCGACGAAAACACCGTCCACGCCCAGTTGCATCATGAGAGAGGCGTCGGCTGGAGTCGAAATGCCGCCCGCGGCGAAGTTCACGACTGGAAGCGTACCGAGATCGTGGACCTCTTTGACCAGGTCGAATGGCGCCCTCAAATCGCGAGCCGTCGCCATCAACTCGGCCTCGTCCATGCCTTGAATCCGGCGAATCTCGCCCATCACCTTGCGAGCGTGCCTGACGGCCTCGACGATGTTCCCGGATCCGGCTTCGCCTTTGGTGCGGATCATCGCGGCGCCTTCGCCGATCCGCCGTAGGGCTTCGCCCAGATCCCGGCAACCGCACACGAAAGGCACTTTGAAGTTTTCTTTGTCGATGTGATTGTTCTCGTCAGCGGGGGTCAGGACCTCAGACTCGTCGATGTAGTCAACACCCAGCGCCTGGAGGACCTGCGCTTCGGCAAAATGGCCGATTCGGGCCTTCGCCATGACAGGGATGGTCACCGCGTCGATGATCCCCAGTATCATCGAGGGATCGGACATGCGGGCTACGCCGCCCGCTGAGCGGATGTCGGACGGCACCCGCTCAAGCGCCATCACGGCGCATGCTCCGGCGTCCTCGGCGATCTTGGCGTGCTCGGGGGTGACGACGTCCATGATGACGCCGCCTTTCAGCATCTGGGCTAGACCGGACTTAACCCGCCATGTTCCAGTCTCCGTAGATGTGTCAATCGCCATAGGTAGGCCTCCGTTCGAAATTCTGACAGTGGCTGCTTATGGCGACATTATACTCCCGCCCATAACCCATGACAACGAGTGGCTAGACGCGGGCATTGCATCGGGATTTCGAGTGGGCGACAGGTCGGAGTTGCTTGGCTGTGGCAGCGAACATCATGTGGCGGGCTCGATCCAATCTTGCCATTCTTGACCCGCAGGTGAACCCTGATCTTGTCGGGGTGGTCGCTTACCTTACGCGGTCGCCTGCAAGGCCATCCCGATTGCTTCGGCGCTTTGGTTCGCTACGCATGCGGAGGCGATGCGAGCGCAAAGTATTGAGTTGACGACCTTGGCGGCCATCGCGCGTGGGACTCGATGCCGCCGGTCACCTCTTGTTGATCCGGCGATAGCCGCAGCCTCGACTCGAATCCGTCTGGAAAGGCTGGACGCTCGTCGTGGATTCGTCACACGGTCAAAATCCGGTGTTACACTATGCCCCACGATTTGATAGGCGGCGAGGATGAAGCAGTTGACAGAGAATCACGAACAGGTTTTGAGCGGGATCCGGATAGTTGAGATTGGAACAGACGTCGCAGCAGCTTTCGCGGCCCGGTTGTGCGCTCTCTACGGCGCAGACGTCATTACGGTCGAGCCCCCAGGCGGCCATCCGATACGGCGCCTCCCGCCCTGGCCCGACGAAACCGAAGATCCTGAACAGAGCATACTGTTCGCCTATCTGGGCATGGGCAAACGCTCTGTTTGTCTCGACGTCAACGATCCCGAGGATGTCCGACGCCTTATCGAGTTGATCACGACGGCGGACGGGGTGTTCGAGAGCTACGTCCCGGGACAGCTCCGCGAGCTCGGAATCGATCTCGATGAGCTGATGGACGCGAAGCCACGGCTATCCGTTACTCACGTCTCCCCGTACGGGCAGCATGGTCCTCGAGCGAACTGGTCGGCAGGCGCCCTCACCGCGGCCGCTGCCGGCGGACAGCTCTACCTGACCGGAGACCGCGAAAAGCCGCCGTTGCTTACCGCCGGCCACCAAGCGTACTGCCAGGCCGGACTTCACGCGTTCGGAGCGATGCTGACCAGCATATATGCCGCCAAAACCACGGGCGTCGGCGACAGTCCGGACATATCGGTCCAGGAAGTGCAAGCAGCCACTCTGGAGGGTGCGGGGCCCGCGTCGCTGTGGCACCGGGGCGATCAGGTGCGAAGCGGCAACAACCCCCGGGCGCTGTGGGGCATCTACGAATGCGCTGACGGGTGGATAGGCGTCGCCTCGATGCCGCGACAAACCGGATCCGTCCTCGATGTCATCGGGCTCAGCGACATGAAGGGCGACTCTATGTTTACGCAGGGAGGTTGGAGCCCTGAGGCCAACGAGCTGTTGAGCGACATGATCCCTGGCTTCACGATGGCCCACACAGCCGCCGAGATATTCGAAATGGCCGATGAACACCGCGCCCCCTTCGCGTTGATTCCGACGCCCGCGGAACTCCTGGAGTGGCCCCATCATAAGGAGACGGACTTTTGGCGGGAGGTGAACCATCCGGTATTGGGCCCGCATCCCGTGCCGTCAGGCCCAATCGCGTTCGACGGTGATCGCGGTCGCTTCGCGCCGGCGCCTACCGTCGGGCAACATACGCAAGAAGTGCTCGCCGAGGCGCCCGGCGCCGATCGGGTCAATTCACGACATGGCGAGTCGCCCAAGCCGGGCTCCCTGCCGTTATCCGGACTTCGCGTCATCGACATGACTCAGGTCTGGTCAGGTCCGTATGGCGCCAGATTCCTCGCAGACATGGGCGCAGATGTCGTCAAAGTTGAGGGGCCAACTTTTCCGGACCCGATTCGCACGGCGGGCGGCAATCGAACCACCCCTGAAATCAACCTCTCGGCGTATTTCAACGAGTACAACAGAGGAAAGAGGAGTCTGACCCTGGACATCAAGCAGCCTGAGGGTTTGACAGCGCTGAAGAAGCTCGTGGCGACTGCCGACGTGTTCATCGAGAACTGGTCGTCCGGCGTGGCCGACGGCAACGAGCTCGGATACGAGGACCTGCGCGAGATCAACCCTCGACTGATATACGTCTCGATGCCGGGGTTCGGGCACGATGGCTCCGATGCGTCGCGCGTTGGCTTCGGACCGACGATCGAGCAGATGGGCGGTCTGGTGGCGTTGCAGGGATATGAGGGAGGCCCCCCCCATAAATCCGGCATCTCCTATGGCGACCCTATAGCCGGCGCCGCCTGCGCCGGAGCGGCAATCGCGGCGTTGTTGGCCCGCGAGCGGACAGGCCTGGGCAGCTATTGCATGATTCCGCAGCGGGACGGCGTCACCGGGCTGGTCGGGGAGTATTTCATCGCGGAAGCACTCGGCGTGCCGATTCCGGTTCGCGTCGGGATGGCAAACGCCAAATCAGCGCCGCACAACGTCTATCCAACCCTCTCGGACGAAGAGCCGCGACCAATCTTGGGGCTAGACAGGAAACCCGTCTCCACGGCCGACGATCGCTGGATCGCGATCGATTGCCGATCTGATGACGAGTGGGCGCTGCTCGTCGGTCTCATCGACGACCGACGCCTTGCAGTGGAGAAATTCAAGACACTCGAGCAGCGCCGAGAGCATCTCGAATGCATCGATGCGCTGATCGCCGAATGGACGAAAGACCAAGACGCCGATGCTCTCGCTGCCAGACTGCAGGAAGCGGGTGTCACAGCGGCTCCAGTCCTGTCACCTCTGCACTTGACCAAAGACGCGCATCTGCGTGAGCGGCGAAACTACATCCCGGTCGAGCACGGTATCGCTGGAACTCATCTCACAACCCGCCCCACGTGGCGGTTGAAGCGGCGTCCTTTCCTGCCGGAACGTTCCGGTCCGGTGTTCGGAGCGGACAGCAACGCAATCCTGGCAAGCCTCGGGTACACGGACGACGACATAAGCCGGATGACTGAACGCGGCATCACAGGAGACGAACTCCTGTAAGGTTGCGAACGACGCGGATCGCCACAACCGACCGCGCCCGGCACATTCGTCGGGCGGCAAACGCCCCGCAATCGATCGAATCAGACCTCAGGGCAGGAGATGGAAATGGCAGTCGTCGAGACCGAACGTCACGGTCAGATTGTAGACCGTCAGCGAAA
>DCWO01000056.1:0-19575 GCA_002328865.1 Dehalococcoidia bacterium UBA2160
CCACCACTTGACCTCGTAACTCGACGCGAGAGCGTCCCGATGAAATCGGGACGGCAGGAGGTTCGAGTCCCCCCAGCTCCACCGCTTGACTTCGATCTGCCACATGTTCTCAGTGTACGTACTTCTGAGTTTGACCAACGGCTGTTATTACATCGGCTCTACCGGTGACCTCCCGGGCCGACTCGTGCAGCACAACAGTGGGGGTCAACAAGTCGACCAGATCCGGTCGACCGTGGAAGGTCGTCCATCGCGAAAAATTTGAAACGCTGCCTCAGGCACGGTTGCGCGAGGCCGCGATCAAGTCCTGGAAAACCCCCACCTACATGCGCGACCTGCTGCGCATCCCGGAGCCGCAGTAGGGGTCCGCGTGCCGATAACGCCGGGTAGCTAGGCGTTCGTCTGAGTTTGCGCCAATGTATCATTCCGGCGCGGCGCGGACATCGTCGAAAGTCAGACCGGCGGGCGGCGATTATGCCACGGAGTATTCTGCTCGTAGGCGTGGGCGACACGCAGGACGGTGGACTCGTCGAACGGCCGGCCGGCGAGTTGCAGCGCCAACGGCAACGCCCCTTCGCCTTCTGAGGTGAATCCGCAGCAGATGGACAGCGCGGGTCCGCTGACCATGCTGAAGAAACCCCGGTAGGCGCCCTCTTGCAGCGCATGGGCCGCTTGCTTTTTGCTCCTGATGCCTGGGCGCAGATCCATCACGGCGGCTGGTCCGGAGGTTGTCGGCATAGCCAACACGTCATACCGTTCCAGCGCTTCCAACGCCTGCCGGCGGATCAACGTTCTCAGCTTCTGGGCCTTGTAATAGGTTTGAGCGGGGATCACCTCGCCTGTCATGAACGCGATTCGTGTGTTGTGGTGAAAGTCTTGCGGTCGATCGCGAATCCAGTCCGGTCGGAGGCTAACGCGCTCGACAGAGCTGATCACGCGACTGGCGACGCCTGCACGAGCCGCCAACGGAATCGACACTTCCTCGACCTCAGCGCCCAACTCGGCCAGTTTCTCTGCGGCAGTGAGCACGGCGCGCCTTGTTTGGTCGTCGAGTCCGGGCGCTTCCGGTCCGGTCAGCTCTCGAACCACCCCTACCCTGGTCCCGTGGATGCTGCCGGTCAGGGCTTCTCGGTAGTCCGGAACCGGCGACTCCCAGGTGTACGGGTCGTTGGCATCGTGGCCGGCGATGGCGCCGATGGTGGCGGCGCAGTCCTCCACCGTTCGAGATATGGGTCCGATGGTGTCCAGCGACCACGACGCCCCGTCGACGCCGAAGCGGCTGACCCGCCCCCACGACGGTCGCAAGCCGACGAGACCGCAGTTGGCCGCCGGCCCTCGCACCGAGCCGCCGGTGTCTTCTCCGAGCGAAGTGGCGCACATGAACGCCGCCGTCGCGGCCCCCGAACCGGTGCTGGACGTGCCAGGGCTGCGGCTGGCGTCCCATGGGTTGCGGGTGACGCCGAACGCCGACGTTATCGGGTCTCCCATGGCGAACTCTGTCATGTTCAGCTTGCCGAGGATCACCGCGCCTGCCCGCTTCAGGTTGGCGACCACCGTCGCGTCGCGGTCTGGTATGAAATCGGCTCGTATCTTGGACGCGTCGGTCGTGAGGATGCCCTCGGTGTGAATCTGGTCTTTAACGCCCACGGGCACGCCGTGTAAGGGGCCCTTGTGTCTGCCGGCCGCGATCTCCGCCTCGGCTTGACGTGCCGACGCCATCGCGTCGTCAGCTAGCACGGTGATGTAGGCATTAAGGCTCGGGTTGAGTTGCTCGATGCGCTCCAGGTACGCCTCAACAGCCTCGACCGGCGACGCCTCTTTGTCGCGCAATACTCGGCCCAATTCAGTCGCGGACATGAAGGCGAGTTCTCGCGATGTCATGACCTCACCTCCGAGTCCGGTGTTATCACGGCGATCGGCTCCACGGCGTTGACGCCTGGTGGATCGAGCGCATCGATCGCCTCAAGCATGGCGTTGAGGCTGTAGCCGACCTCGGTGAGATCAGGGTCTTGGATGTCGAGGCCGACGGCTCTCGCCAGCGCCTTGATGTCTTCGTTGGTCAATTCTGTCATCGAATGAGCCTCGCAGTACTGATGGTCGCTTGATTCAGGTTAGGGTCATTGGCTGACAATCAGAACAGGCTGTGCAAGGGCCGATGCCGCCTCATCGTACCGTGTGATCAACCGTTCGATGAAAGCCTTTCCACGTAGGCCATGCTGCTGGAAAGGTTGGCGAACGCGTCCTCGTGGGACGGAATCTCGAAGATGGCCGGTCCCGTGTAGCCTTTAGCATCGAGAATCCTGACCATTCGAGCGCAGTCAACCTCGCCATCGTCGACGGTCGGAATCAATTTGCCGTCACGCACCTGCTTGAAATGCACCATCTTGAGCATATCCAGAGGAACGGCGGCGAGCTCACTCAGCGCGTCGGTCTCCGGCTGCCTCATGACCTGGTTGGCAGGGTCGATGCACAACCCTAATTGTCTGCCCGCGTCGCCGGGGAGTCGTTCTCTGCACTTCTCGACAAGAATCGTCAATGCGCCGGTGGACTGCCACGAGTTCTCCAGGGACAGCACGATGCCCTGAGCCGAGGCTTCTTTGGCCAGCTCCACGACAGACATCGCTTCCTCTGGTATGTCGTCCGGGCTTTCCCAGACACCGTCCTGTTGGGCCGGGTCCACGAGTCGGAGGTGCGGCGCCTCGCGGTCGACTGCCTTCGCCGCTTCCAGCGCCTGCTGAAAGAGTTCACCGTCCGGCGCCACACCTCCGGACATCCATGGCAGCGCAAGCGCCAGGTTGAACGCCAGATCGGGGAATTCATCCGCCAACGATTGCAACTTGCCCGTCACCGGACGCCACCCATCCTCCGTCCCGGTCTCGCACGCGCCGAGGAACGTCTGCCTCAACTCGATGTGCTTCGAACCTCGTTGTTTGGCTTTGCGCACCAGTTCAGGGAGGTTGTCGCCGTCAATCTGAAGTCCCCAGGAATTCGAAATAGCCCCGATTCTCATGATCTTTCACCTGTGCCGGTTGTTCTGTCAGCAGCCGTCGTATCTTCTGGTACGAACCATGGTACAACACGAAGAGCACGACGCTTCCCTTCTCGCCGAAGGGCGCAGCGACCGGTCCGACAGTGGACTCGACGCTCGGCGCCCTGATAGTCTTGGGCATACGCGCCGCCCAAAACCGATCGGTGGCCGCTCGCAACAGATTGCAGAAACGAAGATCTACCCCAAGGAGACGTGACCATGCCTGAGCAGACGTATTTCGAAGACGTGGAGGTCGGGATGGAGCTGCCTCCCATCCCGAAACCTGTCACCAACCGGAAGCTGGTCAAGTACGCTGGGGCTTCCAGAGACTATTCCGAAGCTCACTATGACCTAGAGACCACTACTCGCGGGAAATGGGGGCGGATCATCGTCCACGGCATGCTCAAGGCCGGTTGCATCGCGCAGATGGCCACCGATTTCATGGGGCCAAACGGGCTTGTGCTAAAGATGGGCAGCACGTATCGGGCGCCGGATTTCGTCAACCAAACCATGACGGTGCGGGCCAGGGTCGTCGGCAAAGAAGAGACCGACGATGCCTGCCTCGTCTCCTGTGACGCGTGGATTGAGAATCCCGAAGGGCAGACGACTACACCCGGTCAGTTCACGGTGGCCCTGCCGGCCAAGGACGGACGCGCCGCGGCCTATCCGGCCCAGCCCGCAGTTGAATACGACCGGAACGGCACGATGAAGGGCGAGCGTCTTGCCTACGGCGACCCCGAAGAGTGGATGAAGCACATCGGCGAATGGTGGACTCCCTGGGTGTCCCAGGTCGAGCGACCCTGGATAACGGCTTTTGCTGACGCGGTTGGAGACCCGAACCCTCTGTTTCGCGATGAAGAGTACGCCGCCAATACCATACGCGGAGGGATCGTCTCGCCGCCGACGTTCGTCGAGCCTATGGACGCCGACTGGCGCAGGTTCGAGATGGACGCCGAGACAGTCGTGGCCGGGGAGAAAAGCATCTTCCCGATGGTGTCCCTGAACCGACAGTGGACCGCGATCGGAGCGGGAGACGGTTACTGCGACTTCCATTGGTTCGCGGACATCCACCCCGGTGACGTCATGTCGGGTTACACCCGATGGACCGAGCCGTACGAGAAGACTGGACGCAGCGGGACCCTGCTGATGACGACCCGCGAATCGGTCATCGAGAATCAGCACGGCCAGATCGTATCGACCAGCAAACGGGGGACGGTTCACATCATCCCCAAGTGATCGATTTCGATTCGACTGAGGCGCTGGCGAAGGCTAATCTGAACGACTGACAATCGGGGCGCCAGGGTTGGCGAGGAGGACAGGATGGACCTGGGAATCAACGAACGGGTCGCCATGGTGACGGGCGCTAGCAAGGGCATGGGGAAAGCCTCCGCCATGGCCCTGTCTGAAGAGGGCTGCAAGGTTGCCATCTGCGCCCGGAATCAATCGGATCTCGACGAGGCTGTGAAGGAACTGCGAGGATTTGGGGGCCACGCCATTGGCGTGTGCGCCGACGTCACCGACGAGGATGACCTCGAGAGGTTCTACCATCAGACTGTGGCGGAGCTCGGAGCGGTCGACATCGTGGTGAACGCCGTCGGAGGCGCCGCGGCGGGGACCGTGGACACCATGACCGACGAAGACTGGCAACTGAACTTCGATCGCAACCTGTTCCCCGGCATTCGCCTCATCCGACTGGCTCTCCCCGGCATGAAAGAACGACGCTGGGGCCGGATTGTGAACATAGGATCCGTAACCGGCCGAGAGTTCGGCCCCGACTTCGAAATGACACGCGACAGCCTCATGGGGTACATGAGCGCCAAGGCCGCCCTGATCGCCATGTCCAAGCACATGGCGATTCAACTGGCGCCCCATTCGATACTGGTGAACATGGTCGCTCCGGGAATCGTAACGTACCCCGGAGGCAGACGAGACCTGTGGTCCAAGACCCAATCTCCCGAGGCGATGGAGGAGTTCTACGCCCGACACCTGCCCATGGGACGCTTCGGCTGGCCGGAGCCGGTTGGCGCACTCGTGGCGTTTCTGTGTTCGGAGAAGCCTGGCTTCCTCACCGGCGCCTGCATCAACTTTGACGGCGGCGGGTCGCGGTCGCTCCTGTGAGGTTTGGCGGGAGCATTACCGGACAAGTGCTCCGTCGATCTCGCGTCAGAACGGAAAATGTCCGCTGACCGGTCACGGGAGACCGAACAATCAACCAGAAAACACCCGGCAGAACGCTGCCGAGGTCAAGAAAGGAACATAGATGAAATTCGGTGCATCGGTAGCTGGTTACACCACGACGTGGGACGACATCCGCGCGGCGGTCGAGACTTTGGAGGCCGGGCGCTGGGACAGCGTGTGGTTCCCCGATCACTTCGTTCCGCCTTCAGTGTGGAAAGGCGCCGAGGACCAACCCGCGCACGAAGCCTGGATGCTGACCGCCGCGGTCGCCGGGATGACCGAGAAGCTCCGCATGGGGCATCTGGTGACCGGCAACACATATCGTAATCCGGCCCTCGTGGCCAAGATGGCCGCGACCACGGACCAGATCTCCCACGGTCGGTTCACCCTGGGCATCGGGGCCGCCTGGTTCAAGCGCGAACACGAAGCCTACGGCTGGGAGTACCCGTCGATGCGAGAAAGGCAGGATCGGTTCGAAGAAGCCTGCGAGCTGATCCGGGCGCTGTTCAACTCCGACTCAAACGTCGATTTTCATGGGAAGCACTATCGGCTTGACAGCGCCCCGTTGTCACCAGGTTGCTTCCAGACGCCGCGCGTGCCGATAATGGTTGGCGGCATGGGAGAGCGGAGAACTTTGCGCACGCTGGCCAAGTTCGGCGACATATGGAATCTCGACGGATTCGGGGTCGGCAGCGAAGCCAACCGAGCGCTTGGCGGGATGTCACTGGAATTGTACAAGCACAAGATAGACGTGATAAATCGACACTGTGAAGCTGTTGGACGCGATCCGGGTGAGATCACGCACACGGTGTCGATGCCGACGATGCTCTCGAATGACGAGACTGCTGTCAACGAATTGATCCAGCGGGTCGGGCCCGGCACGGTCGCGGGGACGGCCGAATACATCATCGAACGCGTCGGCGAATTCATCGACGCGGGCGCCGATGAGATCATGTTCGCTCCCCGGCCCAGCGACGCAGAATCCCTGCAGGCGTTGGACGAGGAGGTAATCGCGGCGTTCCAGTAGCAGTGGATTTCGATTCGCCGCGGCGCGTTACGCCTGTTCGGCGCCGTAGTCCAGACCGACAATTCTGTTGGGCGTGATCTTGATCAGCACTGAGTCCACGTCGCGCATCGATTCTTGATATTGCCGTGCCTCGTCGTCGCTGTCGTGGTAGCGCCGGACGAGCCGCCAGTTGATCTGGTCGAACTTCGGCGCGCCCGACTCAATGACCTCGGCGACGCCGTACACGACCACCGTTCGGCCGTCCGGGTGATCGCCGTCTATGCATAGAGCCATCCGCGGGTCTCTGGTCAAGTTTCGGTGCTTGACGCTGCGCTTTTCGATTCCCACGTACACGGCGCCCGATTCGTACAGGAACCAAACCGTCGTTAGCTGAGGAGGGCCGTCGGCCGAGTTCGTGCCGAATACGGCGAATCTGGGCGTCTGAAAAAACGATTCCACCTGGATCTGAGACATCTGCACCATCGAACTTGCCTCCTCGCCGGTCGAGCGGACAAAACGCAACTCGGGGTTGAAACCCCGCCGCAGCCGTTAGGAGAACCTGTCTGGCAACTCCAACTCAGCCGTGATGCTCTGGAACCACTCGATGACTTCTGGGTGGTACGGGATGCCGTGTTCGAGACGCTCGATCTCCTCTTCGTGTTCAGGGAGTCCTGCGTACACGACGCGGTCTTCGCCCGGTGCCGGAGCGGACTCTCGCAATGCCGCCATGTACGCGTCCATGTCGTCTTTGAACAGGTCGACATCCACGAAGGCGTCGATCTTGTATGCGATGAAGTGATGGGAAGCTCCTCCACGCCGAAGCGGACCCGCGGCGCCTCCGGACAGCACTCCGGACAAGATCTCGATCATCACCGCCAGGCTGTATCCTTTGTGCGACCCGATCTCGCGCGTTCCGCCAAGCGGCAGAATCTTGAAATCGTCAGGGACGGGTTGTGCGTCCATGATCGGCGCCCCGTCGGCCCCGGCCACCCACGCCGGCAGTGCGTCGACCCCGAGGCGTTTTGCCAGTACGATCTTGTTGCCCGCGACGGAGCTCATCGAAGCGTCGAATATGAAGGGCGGTTCGTTGCGTCCCGGAGCTGCTATGGCGATCGGATTCAACCCGACCATCCGTTCGGACCCCTGTGTCGGCAGCACGCTCACGCCGCCCGTGGTCATGGCGATGCCGATCATGTCATGCTCCAGCGCCATAATCGCATGGTACCCGGCCGCGCCGAAGTGTGCTCCGTTGGTCACCGACACCGAGCCAATGCCGTACTTCTCGGCGCGCTCGATGGCGATGTTCATCGCAGCGGGGCCAATCACGAGACCGTGACCCTTGTCGCTGTCGATCGTGCAAACGGCCGCCGCCTGTCGAACGATCTTCCAGTCCGGGTTCGGATTGATGCGGCCTTGCTGGAAACCTGCGACATACGCCCGCATCATGTTGCTGACGCCATGCGATTCGACCCCTCGGATGTCCGCGTACATCAGCACGTCGGCGGCCTGGACAGCATCTTCTTCGGGCATCTGCATCTTGCGGAATATATCCTCGACGGTCGAGCGCATATTCTCTTGGGGCACTCGAATCGCGATGTCTTCCGGCACATGGAATTGTTCGAGCATGTTCACGTCCTTCTTCGCCGCCGCTTGTTGCGGTGATGATTCGTTCGCAAAGGCGCCGACACTTCGATGATACGTGTCGGCGTTGCGGGCCACGGTACAACATCCCATAGCCAATGACAATTGTCGGACGAGAGTGAATTTACGCCCGACTCTGACTCAAAAGCGCCTGGGTTGAGCGGCGCCCCACGACAAGCGGTGTATCATGGCGCCACAAAGCCGTTGCGAAGCACATTGTCAGGCCAGGCGCCAAGTGGCGTCAGGCGTAGCCGGAGGTTGAGTCCAATGTTGCATTTCACCCGAGAGGAGTTCGCCTCGCGTCAACGCAACGCGACGGCCGCGATGCGCGCCGCCAACCTTGAAGGTCTCCTGATATTCCGACAAGAAAGCATGTACTACCTGACCGGCTACGACACCATGGGCTACTCTCAGTTCCAGTGCTTGTTCATGGGAGCGGACGGACGGTTGGTACTCCTGACACGCTCAGCAGACCAGCGACAGGCGCGCCTGACGTCGACGATCGAGGACATCCGCATCTGGGTGGACCGGGCGGACAGCAATCCGGGTTTGGACCTTCGCTCGATCCTCGAAGAGCACGGCCTGGGCGGCAGCCATCTTGGCGCCGAACTGGACGCTTACTCACTGACAGGTCAGCGATGGGATATGGTCAGATCGGCCCTCGACGGCTTCTGCACGCATCAGGACGCATCGGGGCTCGTCAACCGACTCCGCCTTGTGAAAAGCGCGGCCGAGTTGGTCTACGTCCGGCGAGCCGCCGAACTCGCCGACGACGCGCATGACGAAGCGGCCCGTCTCGCTGTGCCAGGGGCCTCGGAACAAGACGTACTGGCCGCCATGCACGGCGCCATATTCCGAGGCGGAGGAGACTATCCGGCCTCCCGCTTCATCATCGGCTCCGGAGAAAGCGCCCTGATGGTCCGGAACTTCACCGGATACGGGACGATAGGCGACAACGACCAGCTTCAACTTGAGTTCGGCGGCGCCTTCCGCCACTATCACGCCTGCCTCATGCGAACGATGCTGACCGGTCGCCCGGATCCGCAGCACGTCAGGATGCATTCGGCCTGTGTCGAGGCCATTCAAGCGTGCCAGGAGGTCACTCGACCGGGCGCGACCTTCGGGGATGTCTTCGACGCTCATGCGAAGGCCCTGGACGCCGCTGGTTTCGGAGAGCATCGCCTGAACGCATGCGGCTACAGCCTGGGCGCCCTATATCCGCCCACGTGGATGGATTGGCCGATGTTATACGCCGGCGCCCCGACCGTGGTCCGACCCAATATGGTGATCTTCATGCATATGATATTGTTGGACAGCCAGCGCGGTCTTGCGATGTCCGTGGGCGAGACCGTTTTGACCACCGAAACCGGATGTGAGCGCCTATCGCGCTCGAACCTCGACCTGATCGTCAACTAATCCGAGAAAAACATAGCGCGAAGGAGACAGACATGCCGTTCGCTGACAACGAGGGGACACGAATCCACTATCACGTCGAAGGGAGCGGGCCGCCGCTGGTGCTCCAACATGGACTCACGAGCAGCCTCGAGAATTGGTACGCCTACGGCTATGTGGAGCCGCTGAAGGCCGCCCACCAGCTCATATTGATCGATGCCAGGGGCCACGGCAAAAGCGACAACCTCACGATCCAGCCGAGTACGATCTGAAGCTGCGCGTGAACGACGTTACGTCGGTGCTCGACCACCTCGGGATCGACAAAGCCCATTACCTCGGCTATTCCATGGGAGGGCGCATCGGATTCGGCATCGCTCAGCACGCCCCTGAGCGGGTCAACTCGCTGATGATCGGCGGGATGCACCCCTACGAGACCGGGGGCAACGCGACACCTGAAGACCGAGTGACGTTCCTCAGCCAGGGCATGGAAGCCTACGTCGCCAACACCGAGTCGCAGAGCGGCCCAACAGAGCCGCAGCGCAGAGCTCGATTGCTGGCAAACGATCCACAGGCGTTGATCGCCGCGATCACGGCGCCGCGCGGCACGTCCGGAGACGTGCTGTCGACGATGACAATGCCATGCCTGTTGTACGTCGGTGAGGCCGACGGCTTCTTCGACGGCGCAAGCGAGGCGGTCAAGCACATCCCCGGCGCCACATTCGCGTCGTTCCCGGGACTCGACCATGGCCAGGTTTCCCAGGCAAGCGACGTGGTCCTGCCCCATGTCGTCGAGTTCCTGCAGCGCGTCACAGAGCAGGCGCCCGCGGCTGACTGAGGTGTAGCGAGAACAGTCGACGGAAGGGGCGCCCAGGGAACCCCAGATTGACACAGCGAGGAGCCGTTGATTCGGACCGTGTCAAAGGGCCGCCGAATCACCACCAGTTATCGCACGGACTTCTTGCGCTAGTAGATCGCCGCCTTCAGCCTTGTGGCGCCCTGCTGGTTGGATACGCCCGCTATGTTCGACGCCGTCAGTTGCTGGGACACGGCCAGCGATTCCGCCGCCTTCGTGTTGCCCGCGATGACTCGCTCAACGGGCGGAACGGGCCAACTGGTGTCGGCGCCGCCCTGATACACGACGGCGTCGACCTCCGGGAAGTTGAACAGCAGCGCCGACTCAACCCGACGGTCTCTGGACATGTCGGACACCATGACCGCCGTTCGGATGCCCAAGCCTTCCAGCAGTCGCGCCGTTTCGGCCATGTCGGCGTGAGGCACTCCCCCACCGTACTTCGTCAGCACCGCGGCGTCGGCGTTGAGTGCCCATCGGGTCAGGTTGGCCGCGACCTGACAGTTCAGGTCTCGGTCCGCGTTGTCCGACCCGGCGATGGTGGCGACGGTTCCGACGAAGTTCAGCTCGCCCGCGTGGTGCCGGCGGTAGAGATCGGTGATGACGGGGCTGTTCTGGTAGAAGTACGTCTCGGCGCCGCCCAACGCCGCCGAGTACGATGGCACGACCCCGCCGTCCAGCCACTCATCCGGATGAAGCAGCATCGGTATCATGCCATCGGTGTTGGCGCCGTAGAGGACCTGTTCGTCCACCTCGGGGGTTCGCTGGCGGGAGTAGAGTTGACCCACGTAGGCGGTGCGTGGCAGACCCGCTCGGCCCGGCTCGGCAGGGCCCACGGACTCAAAGGTCTCTTCCAGAGCGGGCTTCTGCCCGATGCCGGCCTGCGCCAGATACACCGACGCTCGCAAACCCGCGCGTCGAGTCGCGTTTTGCGCCGCGTGCCAGGGCAGCTCCGAGCGCACGTGCGGGATCACGACCAAGTGCTGCAGCGACGAGTATGCCGAGTATTCGGCGGCGGGGCCGCTCATCTCGAGAACGCTCCTCGCGGGACCTGCCGGCGGTCCGCCGTCCAGAACCGTCACCGCGGCGCCTTCGAGGACGTGGGTCGTTCCGATTCCGGCGGTGACCGGGGCGCTCAGTATGCCCGGGAAATCGAAACCCGACTCTTTGGCCCTTGGCTCGATGATGTCGAACACCGGCCCTGCCCTGCAGTTCTCGCCGGGCCGAACGACGTCGATGTCCACGCTTTCCAGCCGATCGTCTGAGAGGAGCGCCTGGCGCAGCTCGTCGACATCGACGAACAGCGATGTTCCTTCCAGGCGCGTCGGGCCATCGAGTTGGATCTCTGTGATTGGGTGACGAGCCAGAGTCAATCGCATTTCGATCACCTATTGCTTCTTGTGCTTCTTGATGATTTTGGTTCGTGGCGCCGAGCGCCCATTAGGCGTCAGACGGTCGGGCGGCGACCCTCTTGTCGGACGAATCGAACGCGTTCAACAAGTCCGGTTGAACTTCCTCCGGATTATGAATCGGGCCTATCCGGTCTTGGCCTCGTTTCACGTACAGCGAAGACGGCCCCGTCGACGTGATCAGGTTGAGCGTCAAACGGAAGCTTGCCAGCCGGGTCAGCGCCGCACGTGCCAGCGACCTGAGCATGGGGTCACCTGCCTGCCCTTCCAGCGTGACTTGCAACGGCTCAGAGGTGTACGCGGCAAGTGCCTGACCGTACTCCGACGCATAGACGCCATACGGAGCGAAGTCGTCGGTGAACGCGCTCAGCGCCCACAGCGAAGCCTGCCGATACGCCTGCTCGTCGATGGCGTCGGCGAGCAGCAAGAAGAACGTCGCGGCCAGTCCGTTTTGCGGCAACAGCGTCAACGGGTATCGCAGGTGCGCCGGGCCTTTGTAAGTGATGTCGTAGAACCCTCCGGCGGAATTCGCCAGGTTGGCGCGAACGTACTCACCCAGCTTCCGCGCGTGATCCCGATATTCCGGGGCGCCAGTTACACGGAACGCGTCCAACAAGGCCATTCCCATGCGGACCTGATCCTGGAGCAGGCCTGAAACGCGAGGTTCGCCAACGTGATAGTGGCACATGGCGCCGTCGGGAGCGCGGCAGTTCTCCCACAGGAATTCGAGCGCCCTCAGCGCCCGTTCCCGACATTCAGGCATTCCCAGCACCCACGACGCCTCGAGCAGCACCGAAGCTGTCTGAGCGTTGGCGTCGACGTACACCGTTTCGTCGATGATGGAAAATGTCTTGCTGACGTCGCGCATGCCCAGTTTGGCGCCCAAGGCGGTCGTCGCGGGCGGCGTCACGATGTCCTCACAGCCGTAGAACGCTCCTGTAGACGAGTCGGACATCGTAGACCTCAGGAACTCGATGACCTCCTCGGCCATCGTCCGATATTCGGTGCGTCCGGTGAGCAGATAGACCTTGAGGAAGTTTTGCAGAAGGCCCGCGTGATCGGCCAGCAGCTTCTCCCGGTGAGGCTCGCTCCAGTCGACCTTGGACGAGTAACGGAAGTACCCCGAGCCCTGAGAGTCGTGGGTCTTGCTGGCTCGAACTCGGTCCAGCGTGAGCGCAACATGATCGAGGTACGTCGAATCGCCGGTGGACTCGTAGCGATGGATCAGGAAGTCGTTGGCCTCGGGATGCAGGAACTTGTGGTCGGGCCCGTACCCTCCGCTCACGCCGTCGGCCATCCCCATGAGCACGTCTGATATCTCGGCCACGGCTGAGACGCGAACCCGACTCTGCGGCGCCGCGTCCTGCGCATCCTGAGGTGTATTGTGTTCGTTGTGTGCCGCCGCCTGTCGGAGCTCGTGTTTCTGATCCTGATACACGCGGTGGATCCTGACCAGCACGTCACCAAACGCGTCGGCGTCCATGTAGTTGACGCTGCCAAGATGGTCTCCCCATGGCGTGATGAATGCGATGGTGGGCCAGCCGTTCTGGTTGTAGCGAACGTCGACGTCAGGCCTCTGCGCATCCTCGGCCCTGATGGGAATGAAGTAGGCGTTCAGCAGGGTTGTGATCTCGTCGTCTGAGAACGTGACCTCGTCCATGCGCTGGCAGAAGCCGCACCAGAAAGCCGTCAGGCACAACATCACGGGCTTGTCCTGCGCTAGGGCCGTCTGAAAGGCGTCATGTCCCCACTCGTGCCAATTGATGCGGTGCGCTTTGTTGGGGTTCGGGGAGAATCGTGCCAATGCTCTTTGTCCAGCTCTACCCGATGGGTATCGCAATCTTCACGAACGCGGCGCCGTATGACGCGACATGGGGTGATGTTTCTGATCTGGATTCCAGCCAATCGACGATAGCTCTTAAGTCTGCTCGTCGGACTCCAGGGTCTCGAGGGCCCGCTCCACCAGCCGCCGTCGCAGGTCTTTCTCCTCCTCGGGAGGCAGGCTGGCGTCGCCCGCGACGTGGACGATGCCGTGGCCCAGCACGACGCGATTGGAGCCAACCATCTTGGCGATGGGCAGGGCCGAGGTGATCTGCACCGCCGGGATCCCTGCCTTTTCCAGCTCTGTTGTGATCGCAGCGCCGCTGCGAGTGCTGGTCCCTCAAGTCGAGGTGAGGATCACCGCGTCGACGCCCTCCTCTTTCACCTTCTCGACCATCTCCTTGCCCATGCGCCGCGTATTCGCCAGCGGGTTCACCAGTCCAGACGTGGAGATGAACTCGTTGTGGAGCTCGCCGATGGCGCCCTCGGCCTCCAATTCGCGCAAGGCGTCCAGTGGAACCAATCGGTTTGGGTCCTCTTCGACGAACCTTGGATCGTAACCGCCGTGGTATATCTCGTAGTCGTCGCCTTTCAGTTCGTTCTTGTCCGCCATGCTGTACGATCCCCAGGTCGTCGCCGCCACCCGTTCGATGTTGTCGGGATTGCCGTTGGGCACCAGGCCGCCGTCCGTGATGACCATAATCCTGGCTTTGGTGATGTCGGCCACCCCCGCTGGCATAGGCGTGGGCTCGAACGAGGTTGACGTCATCTCAGACTCGAAAGGCTCGCCTTTCGCCTTGGCCATCAGCATGTCGACCAGACGCTCGGCGGCGGTCTGGTCGGTGAACTCATCTCGTATCAATCCGCGTCGCAGATAGCCTTCGTCGTCGGGACTTCCGATGTCCTGGCCGTCAACCAGCTTCTGGGCCAGTCTGGCCATCTTGGCCAGAACGTCGCGCATCGCGCCCGCATTGGCGCCGGAGTCGATGATGTACAGGCCCTCGCGATAAAGGTCAACGCCGGGACTCTCTTCGTCCATCGCGGCAACCGCGGGGATGCCGAGTTCGGCCTGCACGGCGGTGCACAGCGCGCCCGCCGCCATGCCGTAGCGGCCAGCCTCGAAGCACGGCCCCGCCACGAACAGGTCGGCGTCTGCGTCGCGCACCAGCTTCACCACGTCCGCAGTGACCCGGTCCTGATGCTCAACCGCGTAGTTGTCGCCGCAAATCAACGTGACGACCACCTGCGACCCGTCGCCCAGCACCTGCTCCAGCAGACGCCCGGGGCCCACGGCCCCGTCGCGTGACTCCAGGGCCGAACCGGCCGCTTCTTCTCCGCCGATTCCGCCGAAGAACTGATTCACGTAATGGACGACTCGCATGGTTGCGCTCCTGGCTGGCTTTGTGGATGTCAGGTCGATTCTACCAGAGAATTTTCCATATTGGGCGGTGATGCCGACGTCGTTCTCCTCCACCGCCTGCGCCTGCACGTCGCCGAGCGAAACCCAAGTCGCAGGTCATCGCCCGAACGACCGGCGCTTGTCTGGCAGGACAACTCGAGCGCTCGGCAGACAAAGTCTGCGATGAAGGACGCCGAGAGCGTCTCAAGAATCGATCCATGGAGGAGGGCTAGAGCGCCTCAACATGAGCGTATTCACAATCGTCGGGGAGGAGCCAGCCCGCGATGCAAAACGGCCCCGATTCGCACATAGGCGCCTCCCCACGGTTCTTTGGGCGAATTCCGGTCAGGTCCGGAATTCCTGCCGCCAGTAGACCCATTTCCGACTCACGGCAAAGAACGGGAACGGATTCGCCTCGGATTTGACCATTGGAAAGGTTCCGCTCGCGAACGCCGATCCAAAGACGGCGGGCCACAATGGACTGGAGAGCGGGGCGGCTCCACTTTCTCCACGTCACTCCGCCAATTACATGTGTGATACAGCGGCACAGCGGGAACCGTCGCATGTGGCTATTTCAAGGATAGATAATGCTCCCGCGACCCATCATATACGGCGCATTCCCACAACAGGAGAGTGCGGCCAGTCAGAGTGGGGAAGATATACGCGGGCGGGCGTCGACTGGGGTGTAAGCAGTCCCTGGTCGACCGCCGGCGCCTCGGTTTCGTCCAGCAAGCGTACGATTGGGGCCGGTGTTGTCAGCGTTGATGCGAAAGGAGTTGATGGCAGCGACTGTTTTGACACCTCGCAGATTCTTGATGCGTTGAACATGTTTGTCGGCAAACCAGCATAGCCAAGAGGTCGTTCCGTGAATGATCTACGCGACAGGACGAATCGAAACACAAGATTGGGAGCAGGCACAATGAATCAGTTCAGTCACTCTACGGCGAAGATAGCTGCGTGGAACCTGGCTGGGTTTGGAGGCATTCCCGCCAAACGACTCAAAGAACAGGTCGATGGACTCGCGCTACTCGATGCGGAAATCGTCGCGCTTGTCGAGATCAATCCGATTGACGCACTCGAGACGTTGAGATTGGGGCTCGAGAAAAAGGGGTCAAATATGAAACCATCATCCTTCCCCAGAACCGCAGCCTCCACATCGGAGTTCTGTACAAACAGGGCATCACGGCTAAGAATCCCCGATTCATTGATGGGTCTGATCTTGGCGACAATGCCAGACGGAAAGCATTCGTGGTCGATATGCAAGTGGGTCGATTCGACTTCACGCTCATATGCGTCCATCTCAAGTCGGGTCGCGAACGTCCCAATCAAGAGATCCGCGATAAGCAGGCGAAAGTCATCGGGAAATACATCACGGACCGCAGGAAGGTGAGTCGAGAAGACATCCTACTGGTTGGCGATTTCAACATGATCCCGGGGCAGGACGTCAGCAACTTCCACCATCTCGGCGGCGAAGACCTGATGGACTTTTTGTCGTCATGGGACCTCCAGGCAAGCTACTCACACATTCTGCCTGTTGGCAGAGCGAACTTGTTGGACGGTTTTGCCATAAGTCGAACTTACAGCACCGAGTACATCCGCGGAAGCCTCCGCCTGTTCCAAATGCACTGGAGCATGAACATAGGCCGTGAGAAGTTTCGGGAGACCGTTTCAGACCACCTGCCATTCGTTGCATCGTTCAGGATCGATCGATCTCGAGACTAGCGGGCCGGCGCGATGAAGAATAGCCGAGGCATGCCTTGCGGTGTCCTCAAAGTTTGAATCGGCGTCGACGGCACGGCGGCCCAAGGCGAAGGCAGAGTCGTGATTGACCCGTTTTGCACGCGCGGCAAGACCCGTGGCGACCGCGATAAGCGGCGGCAGATCGCCGGCCCCGAGGGCGCTGCCCAAGATCAGAATTCGCTTCCGTCTACTCACAGATGTTCTCCGGTGCCCGTGTGGGCGCAATGCTACGCGAGTCCGCGGTAAGCCGCAATCGCGACCGACGCGGCGCCGCCGCATTCAACGTCGCAGCCGTTCGACATCGTCGCTGACTCGATATACAATCCAACCCGTCCCGGCAAGCTTGTGTCGGACGCATCGCGTCCTCGTACGTACATTGTTTTAGTGGACACTCTCGACTGCCCAGGAGGCATGTGCAATGGCGCCAAAGAACCCCCTACACACCCAGATGTGCGACTTTTTTGACTGCGAATACCCGATCATGAACGCGGGCATGGACGTCGCGGGACCTGAGCTGGTCGCGGCGGTGTGCAATGCGGGCGGCTTCGGATCGCTCGGCACCGGACGTGGAAGCCCTGACCTGTTGAAACGTGAGATACGCAGGGTGAAGGAGCTGACAGACAAGCCCTTTGCCGTGCAGCTCATGTCGCCGAGCAAGGGGCGCGTCAATGCGATCGCGCGGGAGCAGGCTTTGCCGGAAGAGCACGTCCTGTTCGTTAAAGGCCTTCAAGAGGAATTCAGCATTCCCGAGCCCAAAAACATGCCCCCCCGGAAAGAACCAGTGGACCCTATGGAATTGCTAGAGGTTGCTTGGGAAGAGGACGTCCCGTTCTGGATCTGCTTCTTCGGCTCCGCAGGCGAAGACGTGGTAAAGGAAGCCCATTCGCACGGCGTGAAGGTCATCAACTCAGTCGGCAACACCCGGCACGTGGAGAAATGCCTGCCGATGGGCGTTGACGGGTTCATCGCCACGGGCTACGAAGGAGGAGCTCACAGGGGTGACGTCGGCTCCATGGCCCTCATTCCCCAAGTGGTGGACGCTGCCGAAGGAAAGCCCGTCATGGCGGCGGGGGGCATCGCCGACGGTCGTGGCCTCGTTGCGGCCCTCGCCCTGGGCGCCGTTGGCGTCACCTGCGGCACGGCATTCTTGCTCTCGCCCGAGTGCGGCATCTGGGACACTCAGATCGCTCTCTGGGAGCACGAATCCAACCAGCCCTGGTACGTCGACGCGTTCAAGAAGCAACTGATCGAGGCGAAAGACCATGACACCAACCCGAGCCACGCCGTGAGCGGCGGGCCTCTCCGCACGCTGAACAACGACTTCACCGGCGCCTGGAAGAGGCCGGAGGCGCCAGCGACGCTGGCAATGGGGCAACAGCCAATGCTCATCCGCGACTCCCTGCGGGCCGCGTTTGAGAATCAGCGTCTCGACCTGCTGCCCAACGCCGCCGGTCAGATAATCGGCTTGTTGGACCACGAGCGCCATGCCAGCCAGGTCATCTACGAGATGATGACCGAGGCGGTGCAAGTTCTCGAGCGCGTCTCCCTGCCCGACCAAGGGTAGAGAGGCAAGGGACGCCGTGCCCGGATCATGCCCCGTCGGGTGATACACCCCGTACCACGAAGCGATTGTCATGAAGCAGATCGAGCGATTCCGAGGATGCTTGCTAGGCCTAGCGGCAGGCGACGCCGTCGGCACTACATTGGAGTTTCACTTACCCGGGACGTTCGTGCCGATAGACGACATGGTCGGAGGCGGGCCGTTCCGGCTGAACCCAGGCGAGTGGACGGACGACACGTCAATGGCCCTGTGCCTGGCCGAGAGTCTGATCGAACGCAATGGTTTCGACCCGGTCGACCAACTTGAACGATACACTAGGTGGGCGAACGAAGGCCATCTGAGCAGCACCGGCGAGTGCTTCGACATCGGAGGCACGGTAAGTGACGCACTGTACCGATTCGGGCGCACACACGAGCCATATTGCGGTTCGACTGACGAGTGGAGCGCCGGGAACGGCTCGATCATGCGGTTGGCCCCGGTCCCGCTATTCTACTCGGCCAACCCCGGCGAAGCCATCGAACGTTCCGCGGACAGCTCACGCACCACTCACGGCGCCCTGACGGCAGTGGACGCCGCCAGGTATTTCGGCGGCCTGCTGGTCGGTGCGGTCAGCGGCATCGACAAAGAGGTGCTGCTCTCGGACAGCTACTGTCCAGTCTCCGGACATTGGGATGAACACCCTCTGACTGCTGCGATCTCTGAAGTCGCAAGCGGGTCGTTCAAGCACCGCTCGCCGCCCGAAATCGTCGGCTCCGGATACGTTGTCAGATCGCTGGAGGCGGCTTTGTGGGCGTTTCACAATTCCGAGAATTTCCGGCAAGGGTGCTTGTTGGCCGTCAACCTCGGTGACGACGCCGACACGACCGCCGCCATATACGGTCAACTCGCCGGAGCGTATTACGGCGAACAGGGCATACCCAGATCGTGGCGCGGCAAGCTGGCGATGCGGTCCACCATCGAGGACTTCGCGGATGCCATATTCGAGCGCGTCCAGGCAGGCGGCGACTGAACGTACGGCGCCGGCGCACCAGTCGCGATGTCAGCTCCTCCGCCCTACTCTCCTTTCGCGCCCGAACCCACAGTTCGCAGTAGGTAGAGGCCGAGTGCTATCATCAATGGGAAGCACACGCGTCAGAATTTGCATTCCCCTTATTCAGCATCGCAACATCGCCGGTTCTGCTCGCGCCGATGATGACGCACTTACCGGATGCGTCGGGACCAGGTGAAGACGAAAGACCAGATAGGAAAGATACGAATTTGAGCCAGGTTCAGTCGAACAACGGAATACGAAACATCGCCATCATCGCGCACGTCGATCATGGCAAGACCACGTTGGTGGATGCTCTGTTGAAACAAGGGCAAGTGTTCCGCGAACACCAAGAGGTTGGAGTGCTCATCATGGACTCCAACCCGCTGGAGCAGGAGCGCGGCATCACGATTCTCGCCAAGAACACCGCGGTGAGCTACAACGGGACGAAGATCAACATTATCGACACCCCTGGCCACGCCGATTTCAGCGGCGAGGTCGAGCGCATCATGAACATGGCCGACGG
>DCWO01000056.1:19893-25791 GCA_002328865.1 Dehalococcoidia bacterium UBA2160
CATGAACATGGCCGACGGCTGCCTCCTGCTCGTCGACGCCGTCGACGGCCCGATGCCCCAGACCCGCTTCGTGCTCCAGCAGGCGCTCAGCCACGACGTCGCGCCAATGGTCGTCATCAACAAGATCGACCGCCCGGAAGCCAGAGTCGACGAAGTCGAGGAGCTCATCCAAGACCTGTTTCTGGAGCTGGCCACAAAATCGGAGCAACTGGACTTCCCCGTGCTGTACGCTTCAGCCCGCGACGGATACGCGGTCGCCGATCTCGACGCGCCGAGAGAGGACATGCAACCGCTGTTCGAGGCCATGGTGGAAAGCGTTCCGGCCCCCGCTGGCAACCCGGACGAACCTTTCCAGATGCTGGTCGCGGCATTGGACTACTCCAACTACCTCGGACAGATTGCCATAGGCCGCATCTTCCGAGGAATGGCCCGATTCCGAGCCCCGGTCGCCCTGCTCCGCAACGGCGACGAACCTCAACCACAAAACCTCGAAAAGGTGTTCGTCTTTCGTGGGCTGGAGCGGCTCGAGGTCACCGAGGCGCAAGCCGGGGACATCGTTGCCGTATCCGGCGTGGAGGGCGTGTCCATCGGCGACACCATCGCCGATGGCGAGCATCCGGAGGCCCTGCCCTCAATCGAGATCGACGAGCCAACGGTGAAGATGACTTTCGGGGTCAACACCTCGCCATTCATGGGCAAAGAGGGGACGCACTCCACGTCCAGGACGCTGCACGCTCGTCTGCGTCGGGAACTCAGGACCAACGTCAGCCTGCGCCTGGAAACCACGGACAGCCCGGACGAATTCCTGGTGTCAGGTCGTGGCGAGCTTCATCTCACTATCCTAGTCGAGACGATGAGACGCGAAGGCCACGAGTTCCAGGTGTCCAAGCCGGAACCGGCCACCAAGGTAATCGACGGCAAGGTCTACGAGCCGTTCGAGCATCTGACCATCGACACGCGCGAGGAGTACATCGGTCCGCTTACCGAAAACCTTGCGGGTCGCCTGGCTGAGACGATCAACATCAGTAATGATGGCGAGGGGAACGTACGGCTTGAGTACAACATTCCCACTCGCGGGCTGATCGGATTCCGATCGGCGTTCCTCCGAGACACCCGAGGCACAGGCGTGACCAACAGCCTCTTCACAGGATTTCGCCCTATGTCAGGCGAAGTCAAGACGACAAACAACGGCGTGCTGATCGCTTCCGAGGCGGGCACCGCCATCACATACGGTCTGCTGATCGCTCAGGGCCGTGGCGAAACCTTCGTAGAGCCTGGAACTCCTGTGTACGCAGGCATGATCGTCGGCGTCCATCCCAGAGACGCCGACATCGAGATCAACGTATGTAAAGAGAAAAAGCTCACCAACATGCGCTCGGCCACGGCCGACATCATCAAACGCCTAAGCCCTCCCCTGTTGCTGAGCCTCGAAGACGCGTTGGACTTCATAGCCGACGACGAACTGGTCGAAATCACGCCTAAGAACTATCGCTTGCGCAAGAAATTGACCTCTGCCACCGCCCGGCAACGCCAGCGACGCAACACGGCCAAGAGCAAGGTTTAGTTGCCCGATCGGCCGTCTGCACAACCGACTGGTTCGGTTCGGTTCAGACGGAATTGTTGACATACGATATGGCGGCTCGCCCAATTATCGTCCAGCCGCGAGCGTCCGTGCGATGCTCGCAGTCGAGTTACGGACTTCTTTCAGTCATCCACCCCGCAAGTTGGCCTTTGTCTGCCGGACCGTCCCTTCACAGATGCGATGCGCGTATAATTGCGCCAGCGCACCAGCGTATTCGGAAGACGTTGCGCTCGCCGAAAACAATTGGACAGGTCCTTACATGCCACGACTGATCGATACCCACGGAACCTTCAATTTCCGCGACTTCGGCGGATATGCGACGAACAACGGCAAAGAAGTCCGTTCGGGCCTGCTGTTTCGCGCTGCTTCGCTGGACAGGATCGAAGACGAAGAAGCCCGCTCCCTCCAGGACCGCTTGTCCATGCAGACGATCATCGACCTCCGGCATCCCGACGAGTTCCGAGACAACCCGAGCCGTGGCGCTCTGGTGGACATTGTTCCGAGCAGGCATGCCCTATCGGTGATCGACGCCGCTGAGCCGATCAAGAACCACACCGAGGCGTTGAACATCACCCATGGCATCGGGCAATCGGGACCACGGTATTTCGCTGTGCTCGAACTGGGCGAATCGATCTGGCGTGACGTGGTCCGAATATTACTCGAGCCGTCGTCGTATCCGATCATCGCTCACTGCACCGCCGGGAAAGATCGAACGGGGATCACCGCGGGATTGATCCTCGACCTGCTCGGCGTCGCTCGAGGCGACATCTCAGAAGACTACGCCATGAGCACCGCGAGCGTCGACGATCTGTACGATTACATAGTAGATGCTGGCCGGAAACCTGAAGGAACAGTCGAAGCGTCAAAATCGAGAATGGTTTCCAAACGAGAATATATGGATGACTTCCTAAATCTCGTGCATCAAAAGTACGGGAACGCCGAAGGGTACATCAAACACCTCGGTTTCGGCAAAACCGAGGTAGCTCGAATCTGCGAGTTTCTACTCGTTTGACCTCAGGGCTGTCCATTGGTTGCCGACTTGAATATCGACCTTTGGCGGATAGACGCGCATCGACAGAGCACACACCGACGGAAACGGCGTTGACTGACAAAGACGATCCTTTCCTCGCCTGATGCTTAACACCCCTGCTTTGATTCAATGGCAGGCTCTGGTTGGCGCATCGCACGTGCGTTGCTTGTTCAAGGGATACGGAGATTCTCATGCGCATCACCTGTTTAACCGTCGATTGCCGTGACCCGGCGGCTGTCGCGAACTTCTGGCGCGAAGCGCTGCACTGGGACGATGTCGTCGTAAGTCCAAGCGGCGACGGGGCGACCTGCCATCCTCCGTCGGGCGGCGCGTATCTGGAGTTCATCCGCGTGCCCGAGGGCAAGACTGGCAAGAACCGTCTCCATCTGGGATGCAACGCCGGAACGCTCGCCGAGATCGATGACGAGATCGCACGGCTCCAGGCGTTGGGAGCGATATTCGCCTGGGAGGAGGAGTTTCCGCCCGACGTCGCATCCAGCTACCGCAACGTCATCCTTCGCGACATTGAGGGCAACGAGTTCTGCCTGGGCGCCGACGGGCAGTAGCGCGTCCATCGTGGATATGGCGCCCCACACAATGCGCCTTCCCTCAGCCTTCTGACCTGCCCGCGATGGGCATAGGCAGCTTACTGGCAATTGATCGAACCGCCGCCGCCATCGTGTTACAATTGCGCAATCCCAATTGAAGCCCTACAAGGGCGACGCACGCAGTGATAATTCGGAGGCCTCATGGCAACAGAAGCGAAGACGTCAGCAGAACAGTACAAGGTAGTCGGGACGAGCCCGATCAGACATGACGGGGTCGACAAGGTGATTGGGAAGGCGACGTACGGGGCCGACATAAACCTGCCTGGAATGCTGTACGGCAAAGTCTTGCGCAGCCCGCACGCCCACGCCGTGATCAAGTCGATCGACCTGAGCAAGGCCGAGGCGCACCCTGATGTACTCGCGATCGCCACAGCAGCGGATCTCGCGGTGCTCGGCGACGAACTGGCCGAGCTCGGTGAGGAGACGTATACCGCGCTGAAGTACGTCAGGGACAAGGTGATGGCGTCCGACAAGGCTCTGTTCAGAGGCCACCCGATCGTCGGGATCGCTGCAACGAGCCGGCACCTAGCCGAGGAGCTGCTGTCCCTGGTCGACGTCGAGTACGAAGTCCTGCCGTCCGTCACCAACGTCGAGGACGCGATGAAGGACAATGCGCCTCTCCTGCACCAAAGCATGACGACCGGCGGGATCGACGGCGACACCGCGAGCGGCACGAACATCTCGACGCACCTCGAACTCGCTTTGGGAGATGTTGAGAAAGGCCTCAGTGAAGCGGATCGAGTGTTCGAGCGCGAGTTCAAGACGACGACGGTTCATCAGGGATACATCGAACCGCAAAACGGCACCGCCTGGTGGAGTCCCGACGGGTCGCTTTCCGTTTGGTGCAGCAGCCAGGGCCACTTCGGCACTCGCGACGCCATCGCAAAGGTGCTCGGACTCCCTGAATCGCGAGTCACCATCAACTACATGGAGCTCGGAGGCGGATTCGGCGGCAAGCACGGAATGTACCTGGAGCCCATCGCCGCGATTCTCTCGAAAAAGAGCGGACAGCCGGTGAAGATGTGGATGACCCGGACAGAGGTCATGGAGGCTACCGGCCCAACATCCGGCGGGACGGTCAAAGTCGAGATAGGCGTCACGTCGGAGGGGAAGATCACCGCGGGACGGGCGCGGATCGCGTTCGAATCGGGCGCCTACCCGGGCTCTTCGATGGGCGGAGCGGCGAACAACATGTTCTCCCCGTACGACATCGAAAACCTGCGCGTCGACGGCTACGACGTGGTAGACAACAAAACCAAAACCGGCGCCTACCGAGCCCCGGGCGCCCCGATCGGCGCGTTCGCAGTCGAGAGCCTGATCGACGAGATTGCCGCCGACCTCGGCATCGACCCGATCGAATTCAGAGTGCTGAACGGCGCCCGAGAAGGAACGCGCAGGCTCAACGGCATCGTCAACCCTCGCGTCGGCATGCTGGAGGTCGCCGAGGCGGTCAAATCGCATCCGCACTACACCGCCCCGCTCGAAGGCGAGAACCGTGGTCGCGGCGTCGCGATGGGCTTCTGGGGCAACGGAGCGGGTCCCGCCAGCGCGACAGCTCTCGTGGTCTCTGACGGCAGCGTGGTCCTGACGATCGGCACCAGCGACGTCGGCGGGTCGCGGGTCACGGCGGCGCAACAGCTCGCCGAGGAACTGGGCATCCCTATCGAAGACGTGCGCCCGGACGTCGGCAGCACCGACCGCATCGGATACAGCTCAGGCGCGGGCGGGAGCGGGGTGACGTTCAAAACAGGCTGGGCCGTTTACGAGGCCGCCCAGGACGTGAAACGACAGCTCGTCGAGAGGGCTGCCGCGATCTGGGAGACCACGCCCGACCAAGTCGAGTTCACGGACGGCGTCGTTAGGCACATCTCGGATTCGGAGCTTCAGACCACCTTGAAGGAGCTCGCCCCCAGGCTGAACTCGACTGGCGGCCCGATCGTGGGCAGGGCGAATCTGAGCGCATCCGGACCCGGCGGAGCGCATGCCGCCGACATCGTCGACGTCGAGGTCGATCCGGACACGGGCAAGGTGCAGGTCCTCCGCGCAACGGCGTTTCAGGACGTCGGCACGGCGATTCATCCGGGCTACGTGGAAGGCCAGATACAAGGCGGAATGGTCCAGGGGATCGGCTGGGCGCTCAACGAAGAGTACTACATGAGCGACGACGGCCAGATGATGAACAGCAGCCTGCTGGACTATCGCATGCCCACGGTTCTGGACGTGCCGATGATCGAGACGGTGATCGTCGAGGTGCCGCACCCTGGGCATCCGTACGGATTGCGCGGAGTCGGTGAAGCGTGCCTCGTGCCGCCGCTGGCCGCAATTGCCAACGCCGTCCACAACGCAATTGGCATCCGCATGACCGAGCTGCCGATGTCCCCGGCGGCCGTTTCCAAGGCGATGACCGACAAGTGGTAGCGTCGTCACTCAAGTGAGAGTTGAGAACGTGCGTGGGTCGGACGGACGATCCACGACAGAGGGGCGAACGCAGCACTTATCAATCCGTTCGTGGTGAGCCTGTCGAACCACTCGTTCTTACTCAGCCAACGACGCGGAACAGGCGGCTCCGGTCCGGTCGCTCTGACGTACTGGCGCTTCGGCGCACGCATTTGGGGTCCAAACGTGAGTCGTCTTGGGGTCCTTCTACAGGCTCCGGACGAACGGAATTTGGCAGGCTC
>DCWO01000030.1:0-42350 GCA_002328865.1 Dehalococcoidia bacterium UBA2160
GCCATAATAGTTGACGTTCATCAGACGGTCTACACGGTCAAGTACGTTTCCGGCCAGCGAGAACTCTTCTTCTGTGTACTGGTGGCAGTCGTGTCCGTGTCGGTGTTGATGTCGGCGTCGATGTCGGCGGTCTGGGGAGTGATGACTTCCGCGGCTGTCTGATCCGCGAAGAAGTCGCCGGATATGCTTTCGACGGTGAAAGCGCCCTCCTTGACCTCCGCGTCCGTGCTGGCCTCACGTGTGCCCGAGACCGCCGGGACCACGATGGCCGCCAGAATGCCGATGATGGCCATTACGGCCAACAACTCTATCAGTGTAAATCCGCTCTGAGATCGTAAGATTGACTTACTCATTGCTGTTCCTCTCATCGTTCCGCTGGATCTGTTCTGTTGGGGCTCTGTTCTCTGTCTCGTTATCCAGTATGGGTCGGACGACTCGAACCGACATCCCTCGGACGGGTGACGCATGGGTGATTGGAGGGTGAGCGGAGGGCTTAACCCGACGAAGGCTCGAGGGCAGGGCGCGGGGATTGCCCTTGGGCGCGTTGGTTGTCCGGAAGGGCGGATGTCAACAAGCTTGCGGGCTTGGGAAGCCTGCTGCGGGTCGGACGTGGGGCGCCTTCAGATCTGAGGGCGTTGAGGGAGTGATGGCGGGTAGATCCGCCGCATAGGATCCAGCGGGGGCTCAGTCGATGATTGGCTTGGAGCAAGGAGACACGAAAGCTATGATCTCTCTTGAATGGCTGCCAACAGGTGATCGACTTGCGTTTGCAACCTGCGATTCTCCGCTTGCTCGTCCCTCAGAAGTTTGGTGAGCCGGAGAATAACCTCGACGCCAGCAAGGTTCACTCCCAGGTCGTCCATGAGTCCGCGTATGCGACGCACGCGCTCGACGTCCCTGTGCGAGAACACTCGCTGGTTGCCGCCGGTTCGGGCGGGCTCGATCAGCCCCAACCGCTCGTAGTAACGGAGGGTTTGAGTTCGGACGCCGAGCATCCGGGCCGCCACACTGATGATGAAGACCGGTTCGTCTTGATCGAAGAGTTGTTGCATTTGGCTTGCCTTTACTCGTCTTCGGAGCGGAGTTCTTTGATCTTCAAGATCAATTCCGTCATCTCATCGGTCAACTCGGTCGGAAGCTCGGGCCTGAGTGCAACAAACAAGTCTCCCCTCGTGTCGGGAGAGCCTAATTTGGGCATCCCCTGGCCTCGAAGTCGTATGCTTTGGCCGTTCTGGCTGTTCGCCGGGACTCTCACCCGGATGCGTCTGCCGTCCAGGGTCGTCGTTTCGGCTTCACCGCCGAGGATCACGTCCTCGAACGGGATCTTGGCTTCCGTGTACAGGTTGTCGCCTCTGCGCGTGAAGCCAGTGTGGGGCGTCACTGTTACGTTGAACATGAGCTCGGTGACGTCATTGGGCGTTATGCGGACAGTGGACCCGTTGTCGACGCCGGGCGGTATGTTGACCTCATAACGACGCGCTCTGCCGCTTACCGTGAGCGTTGCGACGACGGTCGTCCCTGTGAAGGCATCCTCCAGCGAGACCTCGACGCTGGTCTCGCTCCTGATCCTCGATCGCCGGCGTGAGCGGCCTAGCCCGAATGGATCGCCCCTGGCGCCCAGGAAGTCACCGAGATCGGTGTAGGTTTCCTGGCCGAAAGGGTTGCCTCCCTGACCGTGGCTTGACCAGCCAAATGGCGAACTGCGCGCGCGCCGGCTCTGCTCCTCTATCTGATCCGCGTGCTTCCAGCGGTCGCCGTAGCGATCGTACTTCTTGCGGCTGTCGCCGTCCGACAGTACGCCGTACGCTTCGTTGATCTCTTTGAATCTGGCTTCCGCATCTTTGTCGCCGGGGTTCAGGTCCGGATGGAATTTACGCGCCGCTTTCCTGAAGGCCTGGCGGATATCTTTGTCGGACGCGTTCTTGTTGACGCCCAATGTGCTGTAATAGTCTGCCATGTGGAACCTGCGTTGCTTCGAGTACACGATCATTATAGCATCCATAGAAACAACACATAAATAAACTTGATACGATTCATAGAATGTTCTTGACAGCGTAACGTCATAAAGACTATACTGAAGACCGTAATGCGGGGCGATTCCGGTCCCGACGACAGCAGATCAGATTACAGAAGGAGACAGACATGACATTACAGAGATTCGATCCATTCCGAGACTTTTGGCGGTTCGAAGCCCCGGCGGGCATGCGATGGCGAAACTTCGGGCCGCGCGCCCGAGTCGAGCACGGTGACTCTTGGTCGCTGCCGGTCGACGTGACCCAGGACGACGACACCGTTATCGTCCGGGCCTCGTTGCCAGGCTTCAAGGCGGAGGACATCAACGTCAGCGTTGACGACGGGGTGCTTCTCATCTCGGGCGAGACCGAGGCGAGTTCCGAACAGGACAGCGACGGTTACTTGCTTCGCGAACGACGCTCCGGTAAATTTCGCAGGGCTCTGAAGTTGCCCGAGACCGTGGACGCCGACAAGGCGGAGTCCACCTACGCGGACGGCGTCATCACAATCACACTTCCCAAGACCGAGGTCCGAAAGGCCAGGCGGTTGACGGTCAAGACCGACTAACCCGCAGCGAGTCCGAATTCAAGTGGCCCGGCGCAAGCCGGGCCTTTTCTTTCGACGCCATCCGACGTTGTTCCTGGAGCGCACGCCAGTTGCTATAATACCCAGCGGAGGCGCGTCTTGAAGATATACACAAAGTCCGGCGACGAAGGCGAGACCGGGCTGCTTTTCGGTGGGAGGGTGTCGAAAGACGACCCCCGCTGCGAGGTTGTCGGCGCCATGGACGCCGCCGTGTCCGCCATGGGGTTCGCTCGCGCCTTATCCGAGAGCGACCTCGTCAAGGAAACGCTCCTGCGCGTCCAGCGAGAGATGTTCGTTGCCGGCGCGGAACTCGCCACCGCACCGGAGAACTACGCGGCAATGAGCCAGCGCGTTGCCACCGTGACTCCGGAAATGGTGGCCGGCGTCGAGGCGATGCTCGACACGCTCGACGGCCGCATCGAATTGCCCCACGCATTCATTCTCCCCGGGACTTCCCCGGCGTCAGGCGCCATCGACCTGGCGCGAAGCATGCTGCGCACCGCCGAGCGCCGGGCGGTCGGACTCAAGGACCGCGACCTTCTTCCCAACCAGGAAGTTCTGCGCTACCTCAACCGTCTGGCCGACCTGTTGTTCATGCTCGCGAGATACGAAGACAAGGACAGGACGCTGGACCTAGTGAAGCCGATCGAAACAAAGGGGTGACCACTTGACCGAACCTCAAATAGCGATCGTCGACTACGAAGCCGGCAACCTTCGCAGCGTCCAGAAAGCCCTCGCGCTGTTCGGTGTCGAACCGATCATCACGTCGGACCCAGTTCGCGTTCGTGACGCGGACGCCATCGTGGTGCCCGGACAGGGCGCGTGCGACTCGGCGATGAAGCAGATGCGGAACCGCGGTTTGGCCGACCCGATCAAAGAGTTCATTGCCAACGGCAAGCCGTACTTCGGGATGTGCATGGGACTTGAGCTGTTGCTCGATGCTTCGGACGAAGGCTCGGAGCCGTGTCTGGGCGTCGTCGCTGGACGTACGAAGAAACTGCCGTCCGGGCAGAAGATCCCCCACATGGGTTGGAACGAGGTCCATTTCAAGATCGACCATCCCATGTTCGAAGGGGTGGCCGACAACTCACACTTCTATTTCGTGCACAGCTACTACGCCGCTCCGGCCAACGACGACGTGGTCGCCGCGACGACGACGTATGGCGTGGAGTTCTGCAGCGCGGCCGCATGGGACAACGTCGTCGCCGTCCAATTCCATCCCGAGAAGAGCGGCGACGTCGGTCTGCGAGTCTACCGGAACTTCGTGGAGCACGTCAGAGCCGACGCCAAGGCCAGGACGTAGCGCATGGAAGTCATCCCGGCAATAGACCTGCGAGACGGGAAGTGTGTACGACTCTTCCAGGGCGACTACGCCAGAGAGACGGTGTACGCCGAGGATCCGATGGAAGTCGCCCGGCGCTGGCTCGATTGCGGCGCCCCGCGACTCCACGTGGTTGACCTCGACGGCGCCAAGGCGGGGGCGCCCGCCAACCTGGATGTCGCCGGCAAGATCGCGGCGACGTCAGACGTGCCTGTCCAACTCGGCGGAGGAATCCGGACTCCGGAGATTGCCGTCCGGGCCCTTTCGATGGGCATCTCGCGAGTCATGATCGGCACCGCCGCGATCAACGACCCAAACTTCGTCAGCCTTCTGTGTCGCGATCACGGGTCGGAGTCGGTCGTCATCACCATCGACGCACGAGACGGCTTGGTGGCCGTCGACGGATGGACATCCGACACTAGGGTCGCCGCCATCGAACTGGTCGACAGAATGCAATCCGTGGGTGTAGCGAACTTTCTGTATACGGACATCTCTCGAGACGGAACGCTTACCGAACCGAACTATGGCGCCGTTGAAGAGATGGTCCGGCGCACGGACGGCGAGCTGATCGCGGCTGGGGGAATCTCGTCGATTGAACACCTGCTGAGCTTGGCCGAAATTGGAGCATCGGGCGCGGTAGTCGGGACCGCCCTGTACACGGGCGGCATCGACCTGATCGCCGCAATCGACGTGCTCTCGACAAAGGCGGACACATGCTGACGAAGCGAATAATCCCATGCCTTGACGTCGACCAAGGCCGCGTGGTCAAGGGCATCAGCTTCGTGAACATCCGAGACGCGGGCGATCCGGCTGAACTCGCCGCGTTCTACGATCGCGAAGGCGCCGACGAATTAGTGTTCCTCGACATCACCGCCAGCTCGGACGCCCGCAACATCATGCTCAACGTCGTCGAGCAGGTTTCAGAGCAGGTTTTCATTCCGCTGACGGTCGGGGGAGGCATGCGCGAGGTTGCGGATGTCCGGCGGATGTTGGAAGCCGGCGCCGACAAAGTTTCCCTGAACACCGCCGCCGTCCAGAACCCGGAGCTGGTGGCCGCGGCATCGCAACACTTCGGATCACAGGCCATCGTCGTGGCCATTGACGCGGAAGCGGTGAAGCCGGGGGCGGAATACCCTGCGCCTGCCGATGCGTCGCTGGCGCTCCATGCGGAATCGAGGTGGCAGGTCTACATCCACGGCGGCAGAACGCCAATGGGCATCGACGCGCTCGTGTGGGCCAAACGGGCGGACGAACTCGGCGCGGGCGAGATTCTGCTGACGAGCATGAACACGGACGGTCAACTGACCGGATACGATCTGGACATGGTCCGCGCAATCTCCGACGCGGTGTCCATCCCCGTTATCGCCAGCGGCGGGGCCGGAGAGCCCGAGCACCTGCATCAAGCCGTGAAGACAGGCCACGCCGACGCGGTTCTGGCAGCCAGCATCTTCCATTTCGGCACATTCAGCGTTGGCGACGTGAAGGACTATCTGGCAGAGCGGGGAGTGCCAATCAGGCCGGTCCATCCCTCGAATTAGGTCTCCGATGCATATCCCGAGTTCAGGGATCGGCGTCTGACGACGCATCGAGGCCGGGCATCTCGCCAACCCTTAAGACGGCGACTGCGCACCGTGTTCGCGAAGCGTCAATTTCCGATACGAAGAGGTCACACGATGGGAACTATGCAACTCGATGACAAAGGACTCACCCCGGCGATCTGCCAGGATGCAAACACGGGTGAAGTATTGATGCTCGGGTATTTCAGCCCCGGATCGCTCAAGCGCACGCTGGAGAGCGGGGAGGTCTGGTTCTACAGCCGGTCCCGTTCAGACCTGTGGCACAAGGGCGAGATGTCCGGCAACTACATGCGAGTCAAGTCCGCTTCTCTCGACTGTGACGGCGACACTCTCCTCGTCAAAGTCGTCCCCGACGGTCCGATCTGTCACACGGGCGCCCAGACCTGTTTCTTCACCCCGATGGACGAGCTCCCAGAGTTCGCGCCGGCAGACGGCGGACCTGGAGTCATTGAAGAACTTTTCTCCGTCATCCAAGACCGCAAACGCGAAATGCCGGAAGGCAGCTACACGACAGAGCTATTCGAGCGAGGGCCGGAGAGGATCGCTCAGAAGGTGATCGAAGAAGCCGGAGAGACCGCCATTGCCGGCGTGAAGGGCGAGAAGGCCGACACCGTGAGGGAGATGGCGGACATGCTGTATCACTCGCTAGTGCTGCTCGCCGCGGTGGGAGCCGCCCCCGAGGACGTATGGAGTGAGCTTCGCGGGAGACGCCGGTAGCCGCACAGAATCTGTCTGTTTGCAGCACACGCTGGACTGGAATGGCGACTAGAGGGAAATGTTATGTCTCACGAGCCGCGCGGGAGCTTTCATGGCGATAAATGGGCCGCTGCGAGCAAGCATCACGGCGCTGCGCAACATGACACGCTGAGTGATCAGGTCGCCGCGGTTAAGATCGTGTTCCGCGTCCTGGCGTTTCCGATTTGGGCGCCTCTGTACGTACGCAGGAGACTGAAGCGGCGACGCGCAATGAAGGATTTCGCGTTGGACTTTGTGCTGGGCCGGGTCTATGGCGATCAGATCGCGAATGAGATCGCACTCGAGTGGATCGAACAACACCCTGGCGACTACGTGCTGGGCGAGTACGACCCAAAACTGCCGGCGCTACGCCGTACTTTCAGCAGGATTCTCGATCGCAACATGTAGGACTCACGCCCGATTCGCCGCCCGGGAGGTTCCAAGTCGTGAACGGTGGGCCGGCGCCGAGATCATATCGGAGTCTGGGGCTCCTCAGGATCGATCGGTACGGTAGGGGCGCCTGTTCCGAGGTCTGTTTCGATGGCCAGCTCCATCGCCGCCACCGCCACCTCGATCTGATCGTCGTCCGGCCATCTCGTCGTGAGCTTCTGCAAAGCTAGATTTGGGCTGGTGATGAGGCTGACGAGAAGGTTGTCCGAGTACTTTCCGCTCCAGCGGATGATCTCGTAGGCAGCGGCCGCGATTAGCGGAATGAAGATGATTCGTGATGTTATCAGCCACCACAGCGGGGCTCTCGGCACGACGGCGAACACGATGATCGCCACGACCATGACCGTGAGCAGGAAGGCAGTCCCGCAACGGGGATGAGCAGGGGAGTACTTTCGGATTTCGTCGATCGTAAGCGGGTCGCCACGCTCCTGCGCGTGGACGGTCATGTGCTCCGCGCCGTGGTACATGAAGACCCGATTGATGTCACTCATCCGACCGATGAGGAAGATGTATGCGATGAACACCGCCATCCTGATGCCGCCCTCGGCCACGTTGGAGGCGATGTCGTTGCCGAACACGCCTTCCAACGGCCTGGAGGCGAAAAGCGGAAGCAGAAAAAACAGGCCAATCGCGAAGACGAGGGCGAACAGCATCATCCCGGCCATGGAGGCTTTTCCCAGTTCTTCGTGCTCGGGCTCCGCGTCCTCGGCTGCATCCGGACTCTCGAGGCCGATGCTGGCCGAGTAACTCAGAGCTCGCATTCCGAGCGCCAGAGTTTCGACCAACATGATCACGCCGCGAACGAGGGGCAGGCGGCGCAGAGAGCCGACGTACAGCGAACTCAGCGGCCGGGTCTGCGTCGTGATTCGACCGTTGGGTCTGCGCACCGCGATGGCGACGTTGCGCTGGCCTCGAATCATGACTCCTTCGAGGACCGCTTGGCCGCCGTAGCTGGGTTTGTTTTCAGTGGTCATTGACGCTGCTCTGTCTTCGATAACTGAGTTGTGACGTTTCGGCCGCCAGGGAAGTCAGGAGCCGGTCCCGTGGCCGCCACTCGCTCTGACCTACGCTTTCAGCCTGGATGCCGTTTGAGTCGGCGCGAGGCGGTGATGTGGCCATGCGTTGGCGTGGCTAACCGTTGTGAGCATCGGCTCGATGTCTCGGTGACGCTTAAGACGCTAAACCAAAAAGGGGTGAGATCGAAAGCGCTCACCCCTCAACTCTGTAACTGTCGTGCCGGCGTCACTCCAAACCGAAGCGGCGCTTCAGCCTCTCGACACGTCCCTCGGTGTCGATGATCCGCTGCTCACCGGTGAAAAACGGGTGGCAGGTGGAACAGATTTCAATTCGGAGCTCAGGTTTCGTCGATCCGGTCGTGTGAGTGGCCCCGCACGAGCAGATGACCTTCGCTTCGGGATAGTACTCCGGATGTATTGCTGTTTTCATTTGCTCTTAGTCTCCGGCGGGATATACGCTGGCAACCTTGCGGCCCAGCTTTCCCCACTCGAACTTCACGCTGCCGTCAATCAGTGAGAACAGCGTATGGTCTTTGCCCAGGCCAACGTTCGTGCCCGGGTGGATTCTCGTCCCTCGTTGTCGAACAAGAATTGTCCCGGCCCTCACGACCTGGGTGTCGTAGCGCTTGACGCCGAGCCGTTTGGAGTTGCTGTCTCGCCCGTTGCGGGTGCTCCCGCCGCCTTTTTTGTGAGCCATTGTTTGGTCTCCAGTCCTTCGGTTCGGCCTCTACTCCAATGAGATGTCGTTTACCATCAAATCGGTGTAGAGCTGTCTGTGGCCGTTCTTTCGCCGATACCGAGTCTTGTGCTTGTACTTGAAGATGATGATCTTCTTGCCCTTGCCGCCGCCGGCGATCTCGGTCACCACCTTGGCGCCAGGCACGGACGGCGTGCCTAAAGTCACCTCTCCGTCGCGCGACACCAGCCGGACGTCGGTCAGATCGATCGTGTCGCCGACGTCGCCCTCGAGAGATTCGACTCGAATCGTGTCACCGGTCTGGACCCGGTACTGTTTTCCACCTGTTTGGACTATGGCAAAATCGTTCAATTGCATTGACCTCGGTAGTCATTGTAGTAACGCTCGGGTTGGCCAGTCAAGGTAATTTCGCCTCCGAAGCCCACAAGCGTCGATTCGAACGTGAATCAAGGGCCCGATTCGCCCCCGCCGGGACCGAACTGATCCGGCCGGCCGCGCGCAGTCGCTACAGCGTTCGACCGATGCACATTATCTGAGCGCGCACTCAGCGTTTACGATGGATGGAAGACCTTCTCCGGCTTCCACTGACCGTCTTCAGAGTCGAAACGCATGATCGCGATGAATTGGCCGTCCGTTGTGTACACGCGACACCGTTCCCCTGGGGTGGACGCGGGAATTCGAATGCTCGGAGGGATGGGTCTGCCGTCCAAGACAAGCTTTCTGATGTCGCTGCCAGCGACCACTGCCCGCATGGCGTCGAGAACCACGTCCGGGGCGTGTACGCTGTTGGTCCACGCCCCGTCGGCAAATATGTCATCGAGCGGCTCCACGGCGAGTGCATCGCGAAGCAAAAACGGTCCGACTCGCAACCGCTTCAAGGTCTTCATGTGTCCACCGCACCCGAGAATCTGACCGAGATCGTGGGCCAGCGAGCGCATGTAGAAACCTCGGCCGCAATGGACCTCGACTGTGGCCAACGGGGGTTCGAACTCGGTCAGTTCTATGCCGTAAACCGTGACCTTGCGAGGCTCGCGTTCGACCTCGATGCCTTCGCGGGCGAGGTCGTAGAGGCGCTTACCATCTCGTTTCAGGGCAGAGAACATCGGCGGAACCTGCGGTATTTCGCCGTGGAACGACTTCAAGGCCGACTCTATCTGTTCCCTCGATACCTCGGTGCAGTCAGCGGTCTCGGTGACCTCTCCCAATGAGTCGTACGTGTCGGTGGTCACGCCGAGTTCGATGACCGAGCGGTACTCTTTCGTGCCGTCGATCAGGTACTGCATCATGCGTGTCGCCGGGCCGATGCAGATGGGGAGCACGCCCGTCGCGACCGGGTCGAGGGTGCCGCCGTGTCCGACACGTTTGATGCCGCTAGCCCGCTTCGTCCGACGGACCACTTCCATCGAGGTCATCCCGTACGGTTTGTCCACGTTGAGGATGCCTGCCGAAAGCTTGGCGCTCATGATTCAGGGCTGTCGTCCGACGCCTGGTCCGGAATCTCTTCCGGCGGGATGTCGAGGCTGTCGATAAGCGCCAAAATCTCGTTGCCCTCCTCGATGGTCTCGTCGAGGATGAACCGAAGTGTCGGAATCATCCGGAGGGTGACTCGGTGCAGCAGTTCGCCGCGTATGAAACCGGTCGCCGATTTCAGAGCCTTGAGCGTGCTGCGCTTGTCCGACTCGTCGCCGTAGACGCTGATGTAGACCCGGGCGAACGAGATGTCCGCGGTCGTCTCAACCCGCATGACGCTGACAATTCCCGCAACGCGCGGGTCCTTGACCCCAGTCTGGATGATCTGGCTGATCTCGCGCCGTAGGAGGGCGCTGACTTGTTCGGACCTGCGGCTCATGGATCGACCTCGGACTCGAATACAAAATGCAGCGGCCGGCTGGCTGAATCGTTGAGGCATGCGCGACGTCGCGCGAACGCGTTTCGCCGTGGGCGCGGCTTCATTCGATATCGGGGCAGCGAAGGACTGTCCGCTAGCGGACGCGCTCGGACCGATAGGCTTCGATTACGTCACCGTCCTCGAAATCGACAAATCCCTCTACGGTGAGTCCTCCCTCGAAACCGGTGGCCACTTCCCGGACATCGTCTCGGAAGTGCTTCAGGCTCGCGACCGACCCTGAAGCGATCTGGGACCCGCCTCGGATGACTCGAATGGTTGCGCTGCGGTTTATGGCGCCGTCGTTGACGTAGATTCCGGCGACTTTGGCCCGCCGGCCGAGATTGAAGACTGCGCGAACTGTCGCTCGGCCCTCCAGGACGTCTTCGTAGATCGGTTCCAAAAGGCCTTCGAGGGCGTTCTCGACATCCTCGGTCAGGTGGTAGATGACGTTGTAGTCGCGGATCTCGACGCCCTCCTGGCCAGCCAGTGCTTTGGCGCCCGGTTGGGGTTGCGAGTTGAAGCCCAGGATGATTGCCTGCGACGCGACGGCTAGCATCACGTCGCTTTCCGTGATGAACCCGCTGGCGGCATGGACGATGTTGACTCGCGAGTCCTCGGAGTTTAGTTTTTCCAAAGCGCCCTTAACCGCCTCGACCGTTCCCTGCACGTCGGTTTTGACGATCAGGTTCAGGGCTTTGACTTCACCAATTTGGATGCGTGTGTGGACATCCTCCAGTGTCGGACCTGCTGCGCGCTCCATTTGGAGGTCACGATCATGCGCCGAGACCATTTGACGAGCGGTCTTCTCGTCGGGGACCGCCTCGAAAATCTGCCCTGCCTCCGGGAGGTCGTTAAGGCCGAGCATCTCGACGGGCCTCGACGGACCGGCGGATTTGACACTGCTTCGGTTGTCGTTGAACATCGCTTTGACCCGACCGCGGATGCCGCCGACGACCAGATTGTCGCCCAAATTCAACGTCCCGGTTTGCACCAGCAACGTTGCAACCGTGCCACGAGCGCTCTCGCGGCGGGCTTCGACGACCACGCCTTTCGCGGTGCGCTCCGGGTTGGCTTTGAATTCGCCTATCTCCGCTGTGACGATGAGATTTTCCAAAAGATCGGATACGCCGGTTCCGTTCAGCGCGGAAACCTCGACCGAGATGACGTCGCCGCCCCAATCTTCGATGAGCAGGTTTTGCTCGGCGAGTTGACGTTTGACCCGCTCGATGTCAGCGGACGGGCTGTCGATCTTGTTGATGGCGACTACTATGGGGACGTCGGCGGCTCGAACGTGGCTGATTGCCTCGATCGTTTGGGGCATGATCCCGTCATCGGCCGCCACGACAAGCACCGCTACGTCGGTCACCTGTGCGCCGCGCGCCCTCATGGCCGTGAACGCCGCGTGGCCGGGCGTGTCGAGGAACGTCAACGTCGTGCCGTCGTAGTCGATCTGGTATGCACCGATGTGCTGGGTGATGCCGCCAGCCTCGCCATCGACGACCTTTGTGTTCCTGATCCGGTCCAGCAAAGTGGTCTTGCCGTGGTCGACATGTCCGAGGATTGTGATCACGGGCGGTCGCTCCTCGAGTTTGCCCTCATCGTCCTGCTCTGCCGAGAGCACCAGAGAAGCCGGCCCGGTGTCGGGGTCAGCCAACGGGAGGACGCCGAAGCCAAACGAAGGGGCTACCAACGCGGCCATATCATGCTCCATCACCTCGTTGATGGTGTACATGTAACCGTTGCGCATCAGGTCCTTGATGATCTCAACCGCCCCAACATCCATGATCTCAGCGAGATCGTGGACGGTGATAGCCGCGGGAACGTCTAAAGGCCGCATGCCCTGGGCCTGGATTGCGGCGGCGATGTCCTCTCGGGAATGTTCGGTTGTTGCCGTGCCGCCCTGTCCGGAGCGCCGTGATCTGCTAGTCATATTGCCCTGTCTACCTCGATTCTACGTATCTGCCCGCTCAGTTGGGCTGGCGCGTTTCAGCGTCTATGCCCGGGCACTGGCCGCCTGGGCAAGTGACTTGGTCAGCTCCGCCCATTTATCGTCGTCCAACGTAAGGCGCAACGCGTGCTGCAGCCTACCTCGTCTGCGGCCTTCGGGACCGCAATCAGGGTCTTGGCACAGATACGCCCCTCGTCCGTTCGCTTTGCTGGACGCGTCTATTTCGGCTCCGCCCTCGGGTCCGGCCACGATTCGCAGCAGGTCCCGTTTGGCTGTTTTTGTTCCGCACGAGACGCATGTTCTCAGCGGAACGTGGCGCTGTTTTGCCATCGTGTGTCGCCGCCTACCTCACCTCGATGTGTTGCCGCAGGAATCGCCATTCACACGTGATGCTCGGTCAGAGGCGCCACGAGTCAACATCCTGCTTCGGCCACCCTGAATTTCGAATGAAGACAGAGCGGAGCGTCGAAGCCGGGTCTGCATCGTCTCGCTCGCCATTGGCTTAGCTTTGGCGCCGTTGGCAACGGCGGATCGTCCCTGAGGTTCGCGCACTTCGCCCATCGTGACGCGCCCAACCATGCTGTTCAGGCTGAGCCGCCGATCAGACACATCGGCGATTCGGAAAGTCGTCCGACCGAGTATCCGCGCTACCTTCTGCGTCTGGGCGCTCCTCGCGACTTGCGCTTTCGGCCTCGCCGGTCGTCGCCGTCGGGACCTCCGGATCTTCTGGCGCGCCGAGCGGTGACACCGCCCCTCAGGCCTGTGATGTCTTCGGCAAATCGAATCACACCTGGATCCGCGGAGGATGCCGCGACTTTTGGCACCGACCAGATTCCGTCCGGGACGTCTCGCAGCGACGGTTGCTCCGCAGCGTCCTCTGGCTCTTCTTCCTCTTCGAGTTCTGGTTCCATGGCTTCGGCGGTGAGTTGCTCGAGAACCTCGGGCGCGAGGTCTTCCGATTCGACCTCGGCAACCGGTTCGGCGACTTCGGTCTCCACCTCTTCTTCGACCGGTTCGATCGCTTCGGCTATGGCCTCTTCGATGGCTGGCGCCAACTCGACTTCGGTCTCGGGTTCTTCGGCTGGCGGGGCTTCTTCGACCGTTTCCACCGCGGCGGCTATCTCGTCCGGTGTCTCCGGAGCAACCGCCTCGACGACAACTGGCTCTTCCGCCGGCGCCTCTGCAGGTTCAGCGACAGCCGCCGCAGCTTCTGCCGCGGCGTTCTCCGCCTGAATCTTCGCGCGCTCCTCGGCCATCGCTTCGGCCTCGGTCGCGCTCTTGATATCAACGTTCCAACCGGTCAGCTTTGCGGCCAGCCGGGCGTTCTGGCCCTCTTTTCCGATGGCCAATGAGAGTTGCCTGTCCGGGACAACGGCGATGGCCGCCTGTGTAGTCGGGTCCAGCTCGACGCGGACAACCACGGCCGGGTTCAAAGCATTGGCGATAAATCTCGCGGTGTCTTTGTTCCACTCCAAGACGTCGATCTTCTCGCCTTGGAGCTCGTTCACGATGTTCTGGATCCGAACGCCTCTTAGTCCGACGCAAGAGCCGATTGGGTCCACGCCGTCTTGGCGGGCCCGCACGCCGACCTTGCTTCGGAAGCCGGCCTCACGAGCAATGGTCACGATCTCGACGGCGCCGTTGAATATCTCCGGCACCTCCATCTCGAACAGCCTCTTGAGCAGGTCCTTGTCGGTTCTGGACACGATGATATCGGTGCCCTTGGGCGTACGCTCGACGGTTTGAAGCAGAACCTTCATCCGCTGGCCCTGCCTGTATCGTTCGTTGGGCATCTGCTCGGAGTGAGGCATGATCGCCTCGCCACGGCCCATGTCCACCACCACGATGCGGGGCTCGACGCGCTGAATCCTGACCGCGAACACCTCGCCGACCCGGTCTTTGTACTCTTCGTACACCAGCTCGCGTTCGGCTTCACGGAGCCGCTGCATCACCACCTGTTTGGCGGTTTGCGCGGCGATCCGCCCAGAGCTGTGGGGGAGCGTTTCGGTCGCGACCATCTCGCCGACTTTAGCGGCCGGGTCCAGCGCCAAGGCATCCGCCAGCGAAACTTCGGTCACGTCGTCGGCGACCTCTTCGACCACGTTTTTCAGGATGTCGACGGTCACTTCGCCCGAACCCGGGTCCAGTTTCACCGAGATGTCCTGGCCCGTCGCAACGGAGTCTCTGCGGTAGGCCGACGCCAGCGCGGCTTCGATGGCGGAGAGCACAATCTCCCTGGGTAGATTGCGCTCGGCGGCAAGCTGTGTCAAAGCGATGAGAAAATCGCTTTTCATCTTTCAGCTACCTCCTCGCTCGTGGTGCATCGAGTCCCTATTAAACACGAAAAAGTGGGCCTGCCCACTTTCATCGACCAAAAAACGTCACACGAATTCACGCCGAGTATACCATCTTCCACAGTTCGCGACAAGCCGACCGAACGGTTGTGCCCCAGCCCGCCAGCGTTGATAATAGCCTGCGAATTCGGAAAAGTATGGACCAATTGAAATGAATGGCTCGCCACCGATCAAGATTGGCGTCGGATTAACCTTGGTGTGCGTGCTGCTGCTGGGCGTCGGCTGCGGCGACAGCAAAGGAGGCGCACAGGAGGCGATTGTGTTCGCGGCGGCCAGTCTCAAACCTGCCTTAACGGAAGTCGGGAGCCTCTTCGAATCCGATGTCGGTGGGAGCGTGTTGGTCAGCACCGGCGGGTCCCAGTCGCTAGCGAGGCAGATAGCGGCTGGGGCGCCCGCGGACGTGTTCATCCCAGCGGGCGAGGCGCCGGTTGAGTTCTTGACTGCCGAGGGCGTGGAGTTCGATGATGTCGTGCGCTTGTTCGGAAACAGGCTGGTGATCGTTGCTAAGGAAGGCGCCCCGATGCCGAAGTCGGTTGCGGACCTAACCGAGGACGTGTTCGAGCGGGTCGCCATCGCAGATCCCGCGCTGGCGCCGGCAGGCGCATACGCTCGCCAAGCCCTCGAAGGCGAAGGCGTTTGGGATGCGATTCGAGGCAAGTCGGTGATCGGCTCCGATGTGCGTGTGACGATGGCCTATGTCCAGTCTGGCAACGCGGACGCGGCCATGGTTTATGCTACCGACGCCCTGGTGGCGGACGGTCTCGTCGTGAATGATGTGGTGGCCTCGGACAGCCATGCAGCCGTGGTGTATCCTGCCGTGATCCTGGCGAGTTCCCAGAGCGTAGACACGGCCAGACGGTTCGTCGAGTACCTAAGATCGCCGAAAGCGGGCGAAGTGTTTGCCAAGTTTGGTTTCATTCCTCTTGCTCCTTAGCATCATGGGGCATTATAGGTGGGCCGGGCGTTGAACTACACCGTCGTGTTATTGACATTGCAAGTGGCGGCAGTCGCCACGGCGATCAACGTTCCGATTGCAATCGGGTTGAGTTGGCTCGTGGTGAAGCGACGGGTGCGAGGCAGGTTCCTGATCGAAGTGATTGCCTCGTTGCCGCTCGCCCTTCCGCCGGTCGTGTCCGGTTATTTCCTGCTGTTGATGCTGGGGCGCGACGGACCGGTGGGCATCGCATTGCGAGAGACCTTGGGCGTGGACATCGTATTCACCTGGGTCGCGGCGGCGTTGGCCGCCGCGGTGGTTTCGTTTCCGCTGCTCTTCAGGGCGGTGATGGCCGCGACGGAGACGGTTGACGAACGACTGGAGCTATCCGCGCGCAGCCTCGGCGCCGGACCCATCAGGGTCGCGTTGACCATCACGCTTCCGTTGGCATATCGCGGGATTCTTGCCGGATTGCTGCTGGGATTCGTGCGGGCGTTGAGCGAGTTCGGGGCAACGGTAGTAGTCGCGGGCAACATTCCCGGACGCACGCAAACGCTGCCGCTGGCAATATTCGAGAGCGTTCAACTGGGCGAGGACGCCGACGCGCTCACCCTCGTTGGCGTCTCGATGAGTCTGGCGGTGATCTCGCTTCTGGTGCACAACTGGCTGCTGGAGCGGACGCGGACCGGACGGTAGGGCGAACGGAAGCACGGGCAGGAGCGGATGTGACCGACAATTTCCTCGAGTTCAGGGTCAGAAAACGGTTCCCCGGTTTCGAAGTGGACTGCGCCGGCGCCTTCGGTCCCGGCGTGACCGCCATATTCGGACCTTCCGGCGCAGGCAAGACTACCGTGCTCAACTGCATCGCGGGCATGATTGCTCCGGACGAAGGTGAGATCGCCGCGGGAGGGCGGACGCTGTTCTCGTCGGCTGGTCGGACGGTCGTCCCTCCGGAGAAGCGACGATTCGGATATGTGTTCCAGGACGCGGCGTTGTTTCCGCACAAGAGCGTCGAGGACAACATCGGCTACGGGTACGCGTTGACTCCTCCCGACGAACGCGAGATCGAGTTGGGCCATCTGATAGACATGCTGGGTCTGGCGCCGTTGATGAGTCGGAGCGTCAAGAACCTATCCGGTGGAGAGCGCCAGCGCGTCGCGGTCGCCAGAGCGCTCGCAACGTCGCCCCGATTGCTGCTGCTGGACGAGCCGCTGGCGTCGCTCGATGCCAGATACACCGGAACGATAATCGCGTATCTGAAGCGGATCGCGCGCGAGCTTGAGATCCCGATGGTGTATGTGTCGCACTCACTTTCCGAAGTGACGGCACTGGCCCAGGACACGCTCGCGATGGAGAATGGCAAGGCCGTCGCTTTCGGCCCGACGTCGAGTGTGCTCGCCGACCCGGCAATTTCCGCCATAGCCGATTACTCCACGCTGGAAAACATCCTGGAGGTTGAGGTGTTGGAGTCGGGAGAAGGGTCCAGCACATCCAAACTCAAGGTTGGCGACGCCGAGTTCGTGGCTCCGGCGACCGACATGCCTCCGGGCGGCACAGTGGTCATCTCGCTGCGAGCCGGGGACATCATCCTCAGCATGGACGTGCCTTCGAGGATAAGCGCCCGGAACATCGTGAAAGCATCCGTGCGAGAGATACACGACGTTGGCGATCGCGTGCTCGTGTACGTGGATGTGGGCCACAGGTTGACCGTCGAGATCACAGAGAACGCCTTGAACGATCTGGAGCTGGCGCCAGGCACGGATGTCTACCTGGTGGTCAAGACTGCTTCCGTCAGGATGATGACGTAACCTCCTGTGCTTCAGCGGCGGTCCCCGCGGGGCACATCTCCAGCAGTGCACACCCCTCGCACGACGGCCGTTTCCGACAGTGTTCGACGCCATGCCTGACGATCAGGGCATGGCACTCATTGAACATCGTCGCATCGGGCTTCAGGTTGTCCATGAAAAGGGTTTGACAAGCCGAATACGAGGCGTCGGATTCGTGCATCAACCCCAACCGAACGACGAGTCGCCGGGTGTAAGCGTCTACGACGAATATGGGATGTCCCAGCGCGTACAGAAGGATGTCGTCCGCGGTCTCCTCCCCGATGCCGTGAACGGCGAGCAACTCACGCCTGAGGCTCGCTGTATCTCGGCGTGACATGGCGCCGACGTCGTCGGAGTATCGCTCGTCCAAGTACCGGACCAACGCCTTCAGCTTGCGCGCCTTGGCGTTGTAATACCCGCTCGGGTAGACAAGTCGGGCAAGCTCCGCTGTTTCCAGACGACGGATCGCCTCCGGAGTCAGCGCTTCGACCGCTGCCAGGTTGGCGATCGCTTTTTCGACATTGGACCAGGCCGTCGACTGGACCAGCACGGCGCCGATCATGACTTCGAAAGGCGATTGCGCCGGCCACCAACTCTGCGGACCGTAGCTGGCCAGAAGTTTCGAGTAGATATCCAGCAGCCGCTCATTTGCGGCGGTTCTTGGGATGGAGCGCGTCATCGGTCTTGGGCTACCCTTCGTCCGCGGTCTTCATAGGAATTCGGACCGGGATGCTCGAGTCGATCAGTATCGACGACTCGGTCACTGAGCAGCGATAGGCAAACACGTTGACTCCGGATTCCGCGGCAGCGGCCAAGGCGCGGCAAAACTCGGGATCGGTCCGAAGGTTTGGCGAGACCGATCCGACGTCCGGCCGCTGCACGACGAACGCAACGGCCGCTTCGTGGCCGCACGCCACTGCCTTGGTCAGCGCGCCGAGATGTTTGCGTCCGCGCTCGGTGGGCGCATCCGGGAAGATCCCCATGCCGTCCTCGACCAGCGTGACGGACTTGGCTTCGATATAATATGATCCCGTTCGTCCCGTGAGCCTGATGTCCAACCGGCTGTCGTGAAATTGGACCTCGCGTTCCGAGCTGTCGTATGCCGCGAACTCCGGCAGGCGCCGGTCTTCGATTGCCTCTTGCAGCAGAGCGTTCGGCAGTCGTGCGTCGGCGCTGACCAGGACGCCGTCCACCTCCACGAGAGTCAGGTCGAAGGCTGTCTTGCGTCCTGAGCTCGGATCGACGGGCGTGAGCAGCATTCGGTTCTCGGGCGACAGCAATTCTTCGAGTCTGCCTGAGTTTGCCACATGGGCCATGACCTGCCCGCCCCGACAACTCAACAGGGCGACGAAGCGATTAAGACGCCGCACGAATGTGGCTTCCACGAGTCCTGGATGCAGCTTCAACAGATGACCTCCGGGCCACGACTCCCGACCAAGGGGGCGCGACGGTCGTCTGCGTATGCTAGCAACGTGACTCTGCCGATACAACTTGCCGGTAGGACGCGCGGACTCTTACACTGTTGTAATGCTGTCAGAGCGCGCCATTCGTGAGGCGATTGAAATCACAAAGGGAAAAGAGGTTACTGGATGAGCGGTTTTCGCGAACGATTCGAGGCGATTTCTCGAACCAACGGGAGCTTGGTTTGCATCGGCCTCGATCCGGATCCGAATCTGATGGCCGTGCCTGACGTCGCGGCGTTCAACCGTGCGATTGTGGACGCCACCTCCGATTTGGTCTGCGCGTTCAAACCGAATTTCCCTTTCTACGAGGCGCTTGGCCTCCCCGGATTGAAGGCGCTCGAACAGACGGTCGACCACATCCGCTCGGCGGCTCCTCATGTCATCGTTCTGGCCGACGGAAAACGCGGCGATATCGGATCGACCAACGAGAAGTACGCCCAGGCACTTTTCGACACGTGGGGTTTCGACGCCGCGACGGTGAACGCGTACGCGGGCTTGGAGTCGCTGGACCCGTTCCTGGAGTACGAAGACAAGGGGATCATCATCTGGTGCCGATCTTCCAACCCCGGCGCAGGAGATATTCAGGACATGCGGATCAACGACGGCGCCGAGGAGCTGCCCATGTACGAATGGCTCGCCGCACAGGCGTCTGAACGGAACTCACGGGGCAACGTGGGCCTCGTAGTCGGAGCGACGTATCCCGAGCAACTCTCGGCGGTTCGAGGGAGGGCGCCCGAATTGCCCATACTGATTCCCGGCATCGGGGCCCAGGGAGGCGCATTGAAAGAGAGTCTGTTGGCGGGCATGGGCTCGAAAGCGCCCAACGTCTTGATCAGCTCGTCACGAGGCATCACGTACGCTTCTCGAAACGAAGGTGATTTTGCGGAAGCTGCCAGAGCAGCCGCCTCGGCGCTTCGCGATCAAATCAACGCGGTGCTTACCGCCGAGGGACGTCCATGGTGACCGAATTTCGGGTCGGTTGGGTAGTGCGGCTCCGAAAGCAGCACCCCTGTGGCGGCGCGGAATGGGAGGTGGTTCGGATCGGAGCAGACATCGGGTTGCGATGTGTCACGTGCGACAGACGTGTGATGATGCCGAGGTCCGATCTTGAAAAGCGGCTAAAGGCTGTCGTTTCAACTGAAGGATGACCGGTCAATCTCCGGCGTTCGACGGAGAGCAGGATTTGGGACGAGGGCGACCACGGTCGCGTTGACACGCCTGTAGGGGCATCCTACAATGTGTTTATGCCAGATTCAGGAGGCGAGAGACGTATGCGGGAAATGTCCATAGACAGCATCCGCGTGAGTCTGACCAACTACCAGCGGGTCGTCATTTTGAAGGTTAACGAGACCGATCGATATCTGCCCATCTGGATCGGCCCCAACGAGGCCGACGCGATTGCTCTGAAACTCCAAGATGTCGACGTGCCCCGACCGCTTACCCACGACCTCCTCAGTTCGGTGCTGGAGGCTGTGGGAGCTTCGGTGAATCGCATTATCGTGTCGGATCTGACCAACGACACATTCTTCGCGAAGATCGTCGTCGCATACAACGACTCCACCGTGGAAATCGATGCGCGCCCATCGGATGCCATCGCCCTGGCGGTCCGCACGAAGGCGCCTATTTTCGCCGAAGATGAAGTGCTGGAGAAGGCAAGCGTCGAGATGGATGCCGAAACCGGCAAGGCAATGATCGTCAATTCGACGGACGGCCCCGACGACCGGCCGCTGGACGACGAAGAACTCAGGCGGTTGTCAGCATTCACGGACTTCATCGACACGCTCAACCTGGAGGACCTTGGCGAGGACAAGCCGTCAGGCGCCTCGGGCTGAAGTCCATCTAACGCTCCCGGCGCCATCGCTGTGGCTCGCAATAGTGAGCGGCCTCCTCCTTGGCGACGATACACGCTTCAAGATGCGCGGCCGCTCTCCGATCCAAAACCGGCTTCGCGGTTCGCGCTGTCATGCAACCTCCGTTGCAGCTCAAACCGTTGGCCCGCCATGGTCCTCCTGGCACGCGGCCAACGTGCGAAAAAGATCGGCTGCGCACGCGGTTGTACCGACTGCTTCCGGGGCCGTGTGCTGGCCGATCGTATCGGCTTATCCCGTGCCTGAATCCCGCCGATTTACGCGTCGTTGACCCTCAGATTTTGTTTGTGATACACTACACAAGCTTCCGAGGAGGCCCCGTTATGAACGGCCGCAAGATGGAACTTGCGCTGCGCTTGCTGGGCATTGGTTGGTTCGTTGCGATATGCATCGGCGGCGGAGCGGTGGGTGGTTACATGTTGGATCGCCAACTGGAGCTGAGCCCCCTGATGACACTCCTTGGGATAGGTGGCGGAATAGCCTTGGCCGTGACCGGAATGGTTCGTATGCTGATGGCTGTGATTTCGGCGGAATCAGATGAGACATAGCGAGAAGGAAGAAGAACTACAACCTTGTTGCGCAATCCCAAGGTTCTATTAATCCTACTGGTCGTTGTCGGAGTATTTGTAGTTGCACTAGCCGGTGGGGCTCTTGGAAATGAGTTCAACGGCGGTTTCCTCGGCGCTCCTCTCGCAGCCATCCAGATTTCCGCGGAATCCCTGACCGCCGACCCAATTGTCGGCTCATATCGCATCACAAACACGATGGTCGCTACTTGGTTGACCATTTTTGTTTTGCTGCTTCTCTCCTTGATTACTCGATCCAAACTACGCGAGGTTCCCGGGAGGCTCCAGGGACTCGTCGAACTCGTCATGGAGTTCTTCCTGGGGCTCGTCGAGAGCGTCGCCGGCGCTGAGAGGGGCAGGAAGTTCTTCCCCCTCGTCATGACAATCTTCCTTTTCATTGTCACGGCCAACTGGCTGGGCATACTTCCGGGTTTCGGCACCATCGGCCGGATCGAGACCGTCGAGGAAGTGATCCACCATCACGAGAAAGACGGTCACGAGGCGGACCTGGAGCACATCAACGTTCAGGTATTTGACGGCGACGGTTCGTTGGCCATCTTACCTTTTGGCTCGTTGGATCGAACGAAAACAGTGGCCGACATCGAGGAGCACGGGGCGGGCGACGGGAAGCAAGCCGGAATTCTTGTTCCATTCCTGCGCAGCGCCAACACGGATCTGAATACGACTCTGGCCATCGCCCTGGTCGCCATGTTCATGGTGCAGGTGTGGGGTTTTAGCACCCTCGGCGTGTTCGGCCATCTCAAAAAGTTCTTCAACTTCAGCGAGGGTCCGATAGGCTTGTTCGTCGGCATCCTCGAGCTTATCAGCGAAGTGGCCAAGGTCATCAGCTTCACCTTCCGTCTATTCGGAAACATATTCGCCGGAGAAGTTCTGCTGGTGGCTATGATCTTCCTTATCCCACTGGTCGGAATCATCCCGTTCCTCGGGCTGGAACTGTTCGTCGGCCTCATCCAGGCGTTCATATTCTCGATGCTGACGTTGGTGTTCGCTTCGGCGGCCACGGTCAGCCATCACTGATCGACCCCAAAACGGGACGCCGAAGCACAAATCCATAGGTTGTTCGCGAGGCTCAACACAATTGACGCCTCCAAAACGATACGGCATGGTCCTTCATAAGCATTAAGGAGTAGGGAATGATCGAGGGAGATATCCAAAACATAGGCGCTGGCATCGCCATCGGTCTGGGTGCCATCGGCCCCGCTATCGGCATCGGGCTCCTGGCTGCCAAGGCCATGGAAGCATTGGGCCGAAACCCGGAAGCGGCAGGACCGATTCAGCAGAACATGATTCTGGCAATCGCGTTCGCCGAGGCCATCGCTATTTACGCATTGGTCGTCGCCATCGTCATCAAGTTCGTCTGACGTAGCCCGCCGGAATGCTCCGGCCCATCGCTCGACGACATCCGTCGTCAGCGATCCAAGAATAGACAAGCGAAGGTGAAGGCATGGACGCCCTGGGAATAACGCTATCCGGCCTGGTCACGCAGATCGTCAGCTTCGTCATCTTGTTCGTGGTCCTGTGGAAACTTCTCTACGGACCGGTGATCAAGGTGTTGGACAGTCGATCTGAGCGTATCAGAGAAAGCCTGGAGGCATCTCAGCGAGCCCAGGAAGAGGCCGCCACATCTCGACAGGAGATGGAGGCCCGACTGGGCGAAGCCCGGTCCGAGGGGCAGCAATTAATTGCCCAGGCCCGAGAAGTTGCCGACAGGTTCCGCGAAGAGGAACTGGCCAAAGCACGTGAGGATATCGCGGCAGAGCGAACACGGGCGGAGGCGAATATTCAACGTGAACGAGATGCCGCGATCGAAGAATTGCGACGAGAGTTCGCTGGATTGGCCATTGTCGCCGCCGAGCGAATGATCGACCGCTCGATGGACGAGTCCACACATCGCGAGCTCATTCAGCAGGTTTTGGACGAAGGCGCCGAAGTCGGCGGCCGAAACTAACACACATAACGCATTAGGAATAAAGCATGCCCAGAGCTGCGTCGGCCAGAAGGTACGCCCAGGCGGTGTTCGAACTGGCCCTCGAAAACAACGAACTGGAACGCTGGCTGGAAGACTTGACTCTTCTGGCGGATTCGGTGGCAAACCAGCAGTTTGTGGAGTTCGTGTCCGAGCCTCGGGTGCCGACGCCATCGAAAATCGAAGTCATACGAGAGGCGCTTGGATCTTCGGTTTCTCCGCTCGCGTTGAACCTGATCTCGCTTCTTGCGACGCGAAATCTTGTTCACCTTCTGCCCGCCGTCGCGGACCAGTACCAAGACCTGTTGGACGCTGAACAGGGCATCGAACGGGCCGAAGTGGTGTCTGCCGTTCCGCTCGACGACGCTCAGCGTCAAAGCGTGACCGAGATGATCAGCGCGATTTCGAGCGCTGAGGTTAGGCTCAACACCCGCGTCGAGCCTGGAATTGTGGGCGGCATGATAGTGCGTATCGGCGACCGAGTAATCGACGGGAGTACGAAGTCGAGACTCCAAGCGATGCAGCGTGAACTGGCTGAGCGACGATAAGCGTCCGTCATGACGCTAACCATCGGCTTGTCGGCTGTCAGCAGCGCTCATTAAGACGTATACGAAATAACGTGATCGCGATAATGTGTGGCGCCAACCTGATGGGGTCATTGTTCTAGGGAGACTGAAATGGCGGTTAGAGGTCAGGACATAGCGTCGGTCATACGACGCCAGATTGAAGGGTTCGGCCAAGACCTGGCGGTCGTGGACGAAGGCACCGTCGTCGAAGTCGGAGACGGCGTGGCCCAGGTTCACGGACTCTCGGGCGTTGCCTACACAGAGCTTCTTGAGTTCGAAGGCGGCATCATGGGGATGGCCCTGAACCTCGAAGAAGACAGCGTCGGCGTTGTCATCATGGGCGATGCTTTAGGCGTTAAAGAGGGCACCATCGTCAGGGGCACCGGACGCGTTGTCGAGGTCCCCGTGGGCGAGGCGCTGATCGGCAGGGTCGTCAACGCACTCGGCGTTCCGATCGACGGGAAAGGCCCCGCGCAGACAGACAAGAACAGGCCGGTCGAAGTCGTTGCCCCGGACGTGTCCACGAGAAAGTCCGTCGACTCGCCCGTGCAAACCGGCATCAAGGCCATCGACGCCATGATTCCGATTGGGCGCGGCCAACGAGAGCTTATTATCGGAGACCGCGGCACCGGGAAGTCGGTCATCGCGCTGGACGCCATCATCAACCAGAAGGGTGGCGACCTGGTCTGCATCTACGTCGCCATCGGACAGAAGGCCAGCAAGGTTGCCCAGACCGTGGGCATGCTTGAGCAGTACGGCGCCATGGAGCATACCATCGTCGTGGCTGCCAACGCGTCGGACCCGGCCCCGTTGCAGTACATTGCGCCGTACGCCGGCTGCGCCATGGCCGAAGACATCATGGAGCAGGGGAAGGACGCCCTGATCGTTTACGACGACCTCACGAAGCACGCTTGGGCGTATCGTGAGATGTCGCTGCTGCTGCGGAGGCCTCCGGGACGCGAGGCGTATCCGGGAGACGTGTTCTACCTGCACAGCCGGCTCTTGGAAAGAGCGGCAAAACTGGACGAAGCCCACGGCGGCGGCTCGATGACTGCGCTGCCGATCATCGAAACCCAGGCGGGTGACGTTTCGGCCTACGTCCCGACCAACGTCATCTCCATTACCGACGGCCAGATATACCTCGAGACAGAGCTCTTCAACTCCGGAATCCGACCGGCCGTCAACGCCGGCTTGTCGGTTTCGAGAGTCGGGGGCTCCGCCCAGACCCGAGCGGTGCGAACCGTCGCGGGCCGGCTGCGATTGGACCTGTCCCAGTACAGGGAGCTAGTCACATTCGCCCAGTTCGGCACATCGGACCTCGACGCCGCAACCCGTGCGCAGTTGGAGCGAGGACAGCGCGCCACTGAAGTCCTAAAGCAGGGTCAGAATGTCCCGCAGTCGATGGCGCAACAGGTTGCGATAATGTTTGCGCTTGTCAACGGCTATCTGGATGACGTGGAGATCCCGAGGGTCATCGCCTTCGAGGAAGCCCTGCACAGCTTCATGGATTCCAACCATCCAGCTTTGCTGACGACGATAACAGAAGAACGAGAGATCAGCGACGAATCCGACGCGGCGTTGAAGGCGGCGTTGGACGAGTTCAAGGCCAGCGTCCCGTACTAGGCAGGAATAGAGCATGGTAGCCAGCGTCAGGCAACTCAGGCGCCGCATCCGCAGCGTCGAGAACACCGCCAAGATCACACAAGCGATGTCGATGATCGCCGCGTCCAAGATGCGGCGAACCCAGGAGGCTGCGCTGCGGGGGAGGCCGTACGCCGACAACCTCGACGCGCTCCTTGCCGACCTAGCCGCCCAACCACACGACGAAGACAACCTTCACCCGCTGCTCCGCACTCGAGAGGTTCAACGCGTCGAAGTCATCTTGATTACGCCGGACAGAGGCCTGACAGGCGGCTTGAACGCCAACATAATCCGAGCGGCGACCCAATTCGTGACACCGTACGGAGACAATGCAAGCGTCGTGGCTGTCGGACGGAAGGGCCGCGATTTCATGGTGCGCTACGGCCGCAACGTTCGTGCCGTGTTCACTGACATTAGCGACCGACCGCCGATCACAGACGTCACGCCTATCGCGCGATTGGCAGTCGACGCCTACGAAAACGAAGAGGTCGATGCTGTCCATCTGGTTTACGCCCAGTTCGTCAACACGACGGTGCAGCGTCCGACGGTCCGGCAACTCCTGCCGGTAATCCCCGCCGAACTGAGGCCACAGGACGCGGTAGGCTACATCTACGAGCCGTTCGCTGAAGATGTGCTCGCCCGACTGCTGCCCAGGTTCATCGAAGCCGAGATATACCACGCGCTGCTCGAAGGAATCGCCAGCGAGCAATCGGCAAGAATGGTCGCGATGCGAAGCGCCACCGACGCCGCTAACGAAATGGTCGACGACCTGACCCTGGTCATGAACAAAGCCAGACAGGAATCCATAACAACCGAGCTCCTTGACATCGTCAGCGGTGCGGCCGCGGTCGAGTAGCGCGAATCGCTCAAAACGAGTCCATCTAGCCCGGTCAGCGGGGAGGAAGCATGGCAACAGGCAAAGTAACACAGGTAATCGGCACGGTGGTGGACGTTGAGTTCCCACCGGAAGGCATGCCGACGATCTTCAATGCTCTTCACACCAAGGTTGAAGACCAGCTATTGGTGCTGGAGGTTGAGCAGCACGTCGGCAACAGTTGGGCACGATGCTTGGCAATGGGGCCGACCGAGGGACTCAGGCGCGGCGTCGAAGTCGAAGACACGGGCCAGCCCGTGACTATACCGGTCGGCGATCCGGCGCTGGGCAGGCTGTTCAACGCGCTTGGGCAAACCCTCGACGGCCTGGAAGAGGTCGACTCCGAGAACAACTGGCCGATACACCGGGCGACGCCATCCTTCGAAGACCAGGCGACCGAGATCGAAGTGCTCGAAACCGGGATCAAGGTCATGGACCTGATCACGCCGTTCACCAAAGGCGGCAAGATCGGTGCTTACGGCGGAGCCGGGGTCGGCAAGACGGTCATTATTCAGGAGCTCATCCGCAACATCGGGACAGTCCACCAGGGCGTGTCGGTGTTCGCGGGAGTCGGGGAACGGTCCCGCGAGGGGAACGACCTCTGGCACGAGATGCAAGAGTCCGGCGTCTTGGCGAACACGGTGCTCGTATTCGGCCAAATGAACGAACCGCCGGGCATTCGAGCCCGCGTCGGCCTCACCGGCCTGACCATGGCAGAGTACTTCAAAGAAGAGCGGGGACAGGACGTCCTGCTGTTCATCGACAACATCTACCGGTATATCCTGGCCGGAATGGAAGTGTCGGCGCTCCTGGGCAGGATGCCCTCGGCGGTCGGCTACCAGCCCACGTTGGCGACTGAGATCGGCGCGCTGGAAGAGCGCATTACGTCGAGCTCAAGCGGGTCAATCACGTCGTTCCAGGCCATCTACGTTCCGGCGGACGACTATACCGACCCCGGAATCGTGACGACGTTCGGCCACCTCGACGCGGTCGTAGCGCTCGAGCGCTCACTCGTTGAGCAAGGCCTGTACCCCGCGGTCGACCCTCTCGTGTCATCATCTCGTATTCTGGAGGCGTCTATCGTCGGTCAGGATCACTACGACACCGCCCGCGGCGTCCAGCAGGTGCTCCAGCGGTACAAGGAGCTCCAAGACATCATCGCCATTTTGGGCATTGAAGAGCTTTCAGAAGAAGACCGCCAGACAGTTGCCCGTGCTCGAAAGATACAGCGGTTCTTGTCGCAGCCGATGTACGTGGCGGAGCCGTTCACCGGTCAGGAAGGCCGGTACGTATCCGTTCGCGATACCGTGCGCGGCTTCAAAGAGATCCTCGAAGGCCAGCACGACGAACTGCCGGAGCAAGCCTTCTACATGGTCGGGCCCATTGAGGAAGCCGTCGAAAAAGCCGAAGAGATGGCCAAAGTAGGCACCTAGTGCCGGCCGAAATCCGTTCACGCCGAGCGTGTTCGGAATCAACCGTAGGGATCAACAATGGCTGAGATACGATTGGAAATAGTTACCGCCGAACGAGTTGTCTATTCGGAACAGATCGACATACTCGTCGCGCCGGGCGTCGATGGCGAACTCGGCATTCTGCCCAGTCACGCGCCGCTGCTCACCATGCTCAAACCCGGTGAGATCAGGGTGGTCAAGGACGGCGATGAGACATTCATGTCAGTGAGCGGCGGATTTCTGGAAGTGATCGGCGAAAAGATCACTATCCTCGCCGACACCGCCGAGCACGCTGACGAGATCGACGCCGAGCGCGCCGAAGCTGCGTTGAACAGGGCGCAGGAACGCGTCGAAGCCGCCGCGTCAGACATGGATCTGGAGCGGGCCCTCGCGTCGATGCGACGCTCTCAGGCGCGGCTGACCGTCTCGCGACATCGCAGGCGGGACCGGCCAACGCGCACCGATCGCCAAGAGTAGCCCTGCTGCGGTCTTCACAACGAATCCACGGAGAGGGCGTTCGTTCGAGCGCCCTCTCTTTGCGTGCGAGGATAGCGGCGGCTATTCCACACAGCTCACCCCGACGAATGGAGTCTGGGCACATCCAAGCGCTTCGTTCGGTTTTGCAGGTTCGTCGAACCTGGTATAGTCCAAGCCGTATACCTGTTGCCTGGTTCGACAGGCTTTTCTGGGAAAACATCGTTGGCTCCGCCAAGTGACGAAACAGAAGTCGAGGCCCAACGAACTGTCATCGATGTCAGGGGCGGCCACCCTTCGCGACAACCCGCATGGAATTCACAGGAGTTGACGAATGACGAGAGGCACCAGGTTGCCCCCGCAAGAACAGAACCTGTTCCAGTTGATCCGCGCGCGCCGCGCTCAGGCCGAAGAGCGGGGCGTGGACCTCATCGATCTGTCGATCGGCGAGCCGCGCGGTCCAGCGTTGCTCAGCGCCCGCGAAGCCGCCGCCGCCGCGGTGATGAGCGACCACGAGGAGATGCACCGATACCAGTACAACGCCAGCCCCGGCGCCCCCGACTTCGCCAAATTGTTCATCGAAAGCTGCCTCAACCGAAAACTGGACGATGACGACGTGGCGTTTCTTCCGATACCGGGCATCAAGCGCATGCTCGGCCTGATACCACTGGCGTGCGGGGCCTGGCGCGAACCCACCGCTGTAGGAACGATGACCGACCCCGGATATCCGTTTCCGGTTGACTGGTGCGCCTATCTGGGCGCCGATCAATACGCACTGCGCCTGGATCGGCAGAACACGTTCCGATTCACGCCCGACGACGTTCAACCCGGCACCCAGCTCCTGATGACGAACTATCCGCACAACCCAACGGGCAGGGTGGTCGACCGAGCCTGGTGGGAGAGGTTGTGTGAGCACTGCGTCGAGAACGACATCCGCGTGTTCAACGACGCTGCATACGCCACGCTCGCGTATACCCCGGAGAGCTGCACGCTGACCGAGGTCGCCGCCGATTTCCCCGAGCTCTCGTGGGTCGAGGCATTCTCCGCAGCCAAGGTGATAGGCAACGGAACCGGGTGGCAGACTGGAGCCGCAGTAGGCTCGCCCGATTTCGTCTCGGACCTGGGCAACGTGAAAGGCAACACGGACGAAGGGTTTGTCGCTCCCATGGCCGCGGGCGTGCTTGCCGCGTGTCAGACTGACAGAGAGGGCATAGACTCATATCGAGAGATGTACCGCAACCGCATTCGCCTCTTCATCGACACCCTCACCGAGCACGGCATGAAGCTGGCCGTCGAGCCTGACGCCGGTTTCTTCACGTTGTGGCAGACGCCGGACCGCGCCTTCGGTGAGCCGGTTCAGAGCGCCGCGAAGTTCAACTTCCGCATGATCGACCGTTGCGGACTGATCGGGGTCCACTTCGAGCCCGGGTACATCCGATACGCGGTGTGCGCGGACGTGAGAGAGCTCGCCGGAGACATCAATGAAGCCTTTCGCCGCGCCGATGTGTCGTACACGTGATCCGACCGCGAGACCGGATGCGCCGAAACCGCCTGTCACTGACGTCCATGAATCCCCGATTGGCTGGCACGATGCCAACTGCCATATCTCAGAATCTAATGAAACTCTCATCTTCTCATAATCAAAATATGCGCCACGGCGAGTAATCTGGACGCATCTTCAATGAGAGGTGAGATGGATGCACATCCAGATAATCAACTTCAACCTGAAAGACCTTAGTGAAGACGACTTTCTTACGGCGTGCGATGACCAGTTCGCTCCTGCTTTCGCCGAAGTGCCGGGTTTAGTCTCCAAGGTGTGGCTGGCGGACTCCGAGACCAACACGTACGGCGGCGTGTACACCTGGCGCGATCGACAGGCGATGGTGGAGTTCACGAAGTCCGAACTCTTCAACGCGGTAGCCAGTCATCCCAACCTCGCCAACATCGTGTCGACCGATTTTGGCGTAATCGAAGGGCCCACCAGGGTCACTCGCGGCCTCGTCGAAGCGTCGGTGCAGTAACCAGACCCGAACGGGCCCGATCGGCTTCGATCTGATCGTCGTGATCAGGTTTCGTCTTCACGACGAATCCGGCATCGGCGCAGGACATTCCGCCGAAGACCGGGCGCGACATCCTCTGACGACAATCTCATGGTCCGAGGCCGCATTCGCGTGTAAGTGGTACAATCTTGCCGATACCTGTCAAAGGCGGTCTGAAATGGTGCGCCGTGTAAGTGAACTCCTGGCTGAACGTGCCACGGAGAGCTTTTTGGGAAGGACGGAGGAGATCGCGATCCTTCTCCGAATGCTGGAGACGGACGGCGACCTTGCGGTCATGCATGTTCACGGCGCGGCGGGCATCGGAAAGTCTTCTTTGCTGGAAGTCTATGCCGCCCAAGCGCGCGCTCAGGGAGCAACGGTGGTCCGCTTGGACTGTCGCGTGATCGAACCCACGCCTCGTGGGTTCACACACGAGCTCGCGTCAGCGATCGGCCACGGCGCTGAAGAGGCCAACGAGATCGCGGATCGGCTGTCGCAAATCGGCGGACGGGTGGTCCTCACGTTGGACACGTACGAAGTGCTTCATCTCCTGGACACATGGTTGCGTCTGGCGTTCATCCCGTCCCTGGGCGACAACGTCAAGGTCGTGCTTGCGGGCCGGGAACCTCCAAACCCTGCTTGGAATGTAGCGCCCGAGTGGCAAGGGTGGTTCGGGGTGCTGTCCCTCGGTCCGCTGAATGACGACGAAGCCATCGACGTGCTGATGCGGGCGGGCGTCTCGGAGCCAGATTCGATTCGCATCAACAGGGTTGCCAGAGGGCATCCTCTCGCCCTCAAGCTGGCGGCGTCCACCGTCGCGCAACGCCCGGAACTCGATCTCGAAGAAGTAGCCATTCCGACGGTTGTGCGTGAGTTGACGCGCCTGTACCTTGCTGACGTCGACGACCCCATGACCCGACGCGGGATTGAGGCGTCTTCAGTGGTAAGGCGGACCACGCAGTCGTTGTTGGGGGCTATGCTGGCCGACGCCGTGCCCCACGACCTCTACGAACGACTCGGCGCGTTGCCGATCTTGGAATACGGCAGAGATGGGCTCATCATGCACGATGCAGTGCGCGAGGCGGTTGCAGCGGCCCTGAAGGCATCTGACCCTGCCAGATATCAGGACTACCGTCGCTCGGCGTGGCGACAGCTCCGGTCGGAAGCTAGTGCGGCGGCCATTGCAGATCTGTGGCGTTACACTGCGGATATGCTCTACATCGTAGAGAATCCTACGATTAGAGAAGCCTTCTTTCCGAGCGGAGGTCAACATCTGGCAGTTGAACCTGCGCTCATGGAGGATGAGGGACCAATCATGGCGATCACACGAAGGCACGACGGGCCTCGTGCGGCGGAAGTGATCGAGGATTGGTGGGAGCGGACGCCGCATGCGTTTCACGTCGTGCGCGACAAGGACCGTTCGGTGGTGGGCTTTTATTGCATGCTCGATTCCGATCAGATTCCCCGAGCTTCGCTTGAGTACGACCCGATCGCCGCAGCTTGGATGGCTCATCTTGACGACGTCCCGGCGCCAGAAAGACAACGCGTTTTGTTCCTTCGCCGTTGGCTTTGCAAGGACGGCGGTGAGACGCCCTCGCCAGTGCAAGCCGCGTGCTGGCTCGACATCAAGCGAGTATACATGGAGTTGCGGCCCAACCTTCGACGCGTGTATGTGGCGGTCCGCGATCTGCCAACTTACGCGCCGGTGGCCCAGGAGCTTGGAATCAGTCCCATCGACAACGCGCACAGGAAACTGGACGGGGCACTGTACCACTCGGCGGTCTTGGATCTGGGTCCTGGATCGGTCGACGGCTGGTTGACAGGACTCGTTGCGACTGAACTTGGCGTCGAAGAAGATGGTGTTCTCGATGTCGGAGCCCGAGAGCTGGTGGTCGGAGGGCATCGTGTTGGGCTGACTAAGCTCGAGTTTGGAGTGATGCGCCATCTCTATGAGCGCGAGGGCAGGGCGGTCTCCAGGGCGGACCTAGTTGAGAACGTCTGGGGCTACGATTACCAAGGCGGGAGCAACGTCGTGGACGTGGTCGTGAGGTCCCTTCGGAAGAAGCTGGGAGAATCAGCGTCCGTTGTTCAGACCGTGCGAGGGGTCGGCTACCGATTCAGAGGGGCGTGACGATCGCGGTGGTTGGCGGTCGAGCCCGACGCCGGTTTCTTCACGTCGTGGCTGGCGCCGGACTGCGCCTTCAGCCGCGCCGAGGCGTCGTACGCGTGGAGGCGCTCACGACAGCGTGTCAGCAGTAGGAGTTGTCGGCGGTGACGAACCACCTCTCCTCATCCAGATAGGTCTTGTTGTCGGTAAACTCGAGCAGGTGAGTGGTCGTGTCCCCGTTGTCCCAGCGTAGCTCTAGGCCGGCGGCCGAGCCCTGGGTCACGATTCGCCATTGGCCTTGGCCTTGGTCCTGGCCGCCGCTGTATCCTCCAGCCCCCTGGACATCCACCGTGGTCAGACTTTCGTCCGTGTAATAGAACTCGCCGTTGCGGCACATGTACAGCTCGCGCTTCGCGGTCGAACCGACGTTTCCCCCGCCACTGCTTCCGTACGTGGACATGAATGTCAACAGCATGCCCGACAGATGTTGGGTCCATTGCTGCCCCAGTGGAGACACGCCGGCGGCGGGATCGCTTGCGCCACCTGCGCGATCCACGACCGGGGCGGACTTGGTGCTGGCGACAAGCCGTCGCACGAGGTCCTGGAAGTACTCGCCCTCCGCTTCAGGTCCCGCGGCGAGGTACACGATGCCCCGGCCTTCGGGATCGACTTTGGCCATGGCGAAACCGCTAAGGCTGTTGACGCCGTCTGTCCCAGAGTATCCGACCCGCACCCACTCACCCTCGACCTCGGGCGTCCCTTTCGGCGCCAAGAGCGTTGTGTTGTCCACCGGGAAAGGAGCGCTCATGGCCGCCAACACCTCGTTGACGTCGGTGCTCTGCTGCCCCATGGCAACGACCATGCCCGCTCGCGAATCCGATCGCAGCAGCATCGCTTCCGCCCCCTGGGGAATGCCGCCGAACCAGCCCTCCGGGACTTCGAAGGTGACACCCAGCTCGGCCACGGTCAGCAGTGTGCCGCCGCTATACATTTGCCCTACTTTCAGTTCCACCGCCGGTGTCGGGTCGCTTTCCGATGCATTGGGCGCGGACTCATCGGCGGCCGTGGTCTTTTGAGCATCCGAGTCCGGCTTTTCCGACGGCGCCTGAGGAGTGGGGCTAGGCTCGCCCGCCGCGATGCCTTGGGCGCCGGGTGAGGCAGTTCCGGCTGAGGCGGGTCCCGCCGCCGGTTCTGGGCGCGGTCGGGGACGGGGCCACTGTCGCAGAGTCGGTCGCGTTGGCTTGGTTCTGGCCGACGGAGGGTTTCCGCGTCGGGACTGTGTCTGCGGCCGGAGCGGACTCGGCGGCTGATTCCTCTCCCGAGGAGCAGCCAGCACCCACAAAAAGCGCAAAGGTGGGCACGACTAATGCGATCGACTTCACAACGTGCTCCTTTCGGTCGAGCGTACGCCGGTCGATGTCCTCCGTGCCGATGCCGCCGCATTCGGCTGGAGCGCGATGCAGGTCAGGGGTTCAACTTGGTCCCACAGCCAAACGAACTGAAGCTAGCCCCGTTCCTGTAGTCGGGCCCATTGGCAGCCTGCCCAGTGTCCGGCCCTCGATGCGGTGTCGGTTTGCAGTCACGCGTTGTTTGGGGCCGTCAACCCTGGCGGCCGCAATATCAGGCGTCCTTGAGGTAGAAGGTCATCGACTGGAGCGAGATGACCGGGTCGATGTTCCGCATTACGATGCCCATGGGAACGTGGGGGGCGACCGGTGCGTAGTTGAGGATTCCGTGGATTCCGTTTTCGACCAGCGTGTCGATGACGCTCTGCGCTTGCACGGCCGGGACCGCCACGATGCCGATCGTCACCCGTTGATCGGAGATAGCGTGGCTTAGGTCTTCCATGGGCCGAACCGTCAGATCGCCGACCGTCGTCCCGATATGCCTCTGGCTGGAATCGAACGCGGCGACGATCGAAAAACCTTCAGGTGCAAAACCCGTGTAGTTAATGATGGCCCTGCCGAGACGACCCACCCCGATCAGGCAAGCCCGCCACTCTCGAGTCAGTCCAAGGATATCCCGCAACTCATCAAGCAAGAACTCAATGTTGTAGCCTCGGCCCTGTTTTCCGAATCTGCCAAAGTAACTCAGGTCCTTGCGAATCTGCGCTGGAGTCATCTGCAACCTGCCGCCGAGTTGGTGCGAACTCACCACTTCGGCGCCCTCGCGCTGAAGCTGCGTCAATGCCCTCACATAGAGCGGCAACCGTAGTACAACTACTTCAGGGACATCCACGGAGTCGGTATGCCTCCTTGATTCTGTCGGCGTGGTCAAAAACGACATTCCGTCTTGCCCGCTTGTGCACCGATTCGACGCTGCCGCGAGAGGACCATGTCACGGTAAAGTATATCCGTTTAGATGAGAATTGTGAATATTGTAACAGAGGGGCATCTTCCGTAAACTCGGGCGAGGCGCGACAGCCTCTGGCTCCAGGCGACGTTTCGCGTGGATTTCGGCGCCGATGCAGGTGCGTTTGTCAGGCACTGCGAATCTTGACACTCAGGCACGTCGATGCTAGAATTGCCCTGCTTTTCGAGGCGGTCCTTTTTGCGGTGAACCGCCTTGCGGCCAGGATGCCGAAAAGCTTCATCATGCGCCCACGTCGGAAACGCATTCGGGCGCCTTAATAATTCGCAACCGACCCATCTAGCTATTGGAGGAAGCGTTATGACAGAAGAGAAGGTCCAGCTTTATCGCGGCCTTCGTGAAGTTTACATAGACCGGACGACGAGCAGCTTTATCGATGGCGACATCGGCAAACTGCTTTATCGTGGCTACAACATCGACGACCTGGCCGTTAAATCCACCTTTGAAGAGACCGCCTATTTGGTCATGTATGGTGAGCTGCCCACACGGGAACAGTTGGCCGCTTTCGACTCCGAGTTGAAAGCCTCCCGGGGCCTTCCTGGCGAGATTCTCGACGTAATCAAGCTGACGCGCAATTCCCACCCGATGGATGTTCTCCGAACTGCGATCTCGGCCCTCTCGGCCTATGACGCCGACACCGAGGACAACTCCACCGAAGCAACACTGCGAAAAGGCGTCCGCCTAACAGCTCAAGCTCCCACCATCGTGGCCGCCCACGCCCGAATCAGAGACGGCAACGACCCGGTGGACCCAGACCCATCAGTCAACCACGCAACGAACTTCCTTCAGATGCTCAACGGCGAAGCGCCCGATCCGCAGGACGCAGCGCTCATCGACAAAGACTTCGTACTCCACGCCGAACATGGCATCAACGCCTCCGCATTCGGGGCGAGAGTGGCAGCCTCGACGATCGCCGACCTGCACTGCGCCATCACCACAGGTGTGGCCGTCCTTAAAGGTCCCTCCCACGGCGGCGCCGCGGAAGAGGTCATGAAGATGGCCCAGGAAATCGGCAGCGAGGAAAACGCCGAAAAGTATGTTCGCGACAGGTTGGACGGCGGCGGTAGGATAATGGGATTCGGCCACCGCGTGTATAAGGCCATCGATCCCAGGTCAGTTCACCTGCAAGAAGACGCCAAAGCCCTCGGCGAACGTAAAGGCGAGCCCGGCTGGTTCGGCATTCTCCAGAACGTGATCGAAGTGATGGAGCCGTATCGCAGGCGAGGCATCTACCAGAACGTTGACTTCTTCTCGGGGACGATCTATTACCTGTTGGGCATCCCTGACGACTTGTTCATCTCCATATTCGCCATGGGGCGAGTCCCTGGCTGGACGGCGCAAGTAGTCGAGCAGTTCGAGAACAACATTCTGCTCAGGCCAAGACTCCAGTACACGGGAGAGATGGACCGCACCTACGTGCCCATCGAGGAGCGGAGCTAGAGATTATTTGGCGGCCGGAATAGCCTCTACACCAGAAAGAAGGTAGAACCATTTTGAACGACGAAGTACAGATTGAGTCCGACTGCATGCACTACTGGGTTATCGACGAGCCCAACGGCCCGACCAGCGCCGGGGTCTGCAAGAATTGCGGTCAGATCCAAGAGTTCCGAAACTCGATCCAAGGATCGGGCTGGGACAGAGACGGCGGAAGAGGCCGGCGCGCGAGGCGAGCGAGATCGTAATCGGCACTCGCGACGCTACGTGACCAAGGCAATAGGGGCGCCTCGATGCAAACGGGGCGCCCCTGTTCTTTTTCACCGGGCAACGAACGAGCCCCACGAACGTTGCTATGAGGAAACCATGATTCCGCACCGCACCGGCGATGCCGCACCAACCGAAAGGGGAGTCGCCGAGACAGAGATCAGAAAGCGCATTGTAGAGCGCGGTCGGATTCCCTTTTCCGAGTTCATGGAACTCGCGCTGTATCATCCTGTCGGCGGCTACTATTCCACCCGACGCCCTGTAGGCGCGCAGGGAGATTACTACACGAGCCCGGCTGCCCACCCAGCCTTCGGGGCTTTGCTCGCGGTTCAGATGGAGCGATGCTGGGAGCTGCTTTGGCGACCGTCGCCGTTTTACGTCGTGGAGATGGGGTCCGGCGACGGCCTTCTCGCTCAGGCGTTCCTGGCGTACGCGGAGAACCTGAACTCGGATTTCTGTGATGCGCTGGAATATGTCGCTCTGGATCGACGGCGCTCGGCCGTTGTTCGCGCTCAACAGCCGTGGTCGCAGCAGCGCGTGACCAGTGATGGGATCCCGCTCGTCGGCGTTCACGGCTGTTTCATTTCCAACGAGCTTGTCGATGCCTTTCCCGTGCACCGATTCCGGATCGTCGACGACCACGTTCGCGAGATTTTCGTGACCGAAGACGATGACGGCCGTCTCATCGAGGAGGCGGGGGACCCGTCGACGCTTACAATCTCCGAACGGCTAGCCAGCTTGGATTGCCGACTGCCGGAAGGCTACACGGGCGAAGTGAACCTGGGCATAACCAATTGGGCGCGAGATGTGTCCGCAGCTTTGGACCGAGGCTTCGTCGTCACCATAGACTACGGTTACCCGGCACAAGAACTGTACGCCCCATCACGTAGCCAGGGAACGCTTCAGACATATTTTCAACACACCGAGAGCGGCGGTCCGTTCAACCGCATCGGACGGCAGGACATCACGGCTCACGTGGACTTCACCGCGTTGGAGCGAGACGGAGAGATGGCCGGGCTGATTTCATTAGGAATTCGGTCTCAGTCCGAGTACTTGCGCGAATTGGGAGCGGGCCGAATGATCGATGCGCTCCGGCAGATGCCCATGTCAGCCCACGATCGCGACGCGAACATGATGGCGCTCAGGGAACTGGTCAATCCAACGGGATTGGGGGGGTTCCGCGTCCTGGTTCAACACATAGGCGTCGACGGCGTTGGCTACAGCGAGCTCATGCCGTCGCAAAATAGGCTGGAAAGCCTGACGCCGCCGCTGCTGGACTCCGCGCATACGCCGTTGTTCGAAGGGCGATATCCGCAGCACGAGTTCGAACTCGAAAGCCTGTGGCCATTCGGCGACCCAGACGACGACGAAGCACCACCAGACGAGCGGTAGCTGCGCTCTGCGATACTGCCATTCAGATCCTTCCGCGGAAGGAGAAGTATCTGGGGCCGCGCAGGGAGATTTGTGTCGCGAGGGAGATCCTTCGGCTGCGGCCTCAGGATGGACAGATCACCTGCCCGTCACCGAGAGGTCCCAACAAATTGGGATCACGGCTTTGCCGACCCCTATCACAGCGTTGTCGAAGACCGTCCGCGGAGTAACTGCGGACCCGTGACCAAACCCTACGGCTGGAGGCCCAACTCCGTCGCGATGGGCTTGAGCGCCTCGATGATGAACTGTATGTGCTCGTCCAGATCGACGCCCAACTCTTCGGCCCCCTGCACGATATCCTCTCGACTCACCGACGCCGCGAACCGCTTGTCCTTCATCTTACGCTTGACCGACCTGACCTTCGTGTCGGACAGGCTCTTGGTCGGCCGGACCAGGGCCACCGCCGTGACGAACCCTGACAGCTCGTCACACGCGAACAGAGCCTTCTCCATGATGGTGTCCCGGGAGATGCCGGTGTGGTTGCCGTGGGACAGCACTGCGCGAACGATGTCCTCGGGGAAGCCTCGCTCCCGCAGTATCTCGGCGCCGTACGTCGGGTGAGCTTCGGGCGTCGGGCACACCTCCCAGTCGAAGTCGTGGACCAGGCCGGCTATTCCCCACTGGTTCTCGTCCGCGCCCTCATGACGGGCGTAGGCTTTCATGCACGTCTCGACGGCCAGAAGGTGTTTCCGCAGGCTGTCGCTCTTGGCGTGCTCTTCGACCACCGCCAGCGCCGTTTCGCGATCCATCGTCGCTCTCCCGTCTCATGTGGGGCAGTGAGCTTTTACCGCTCCCGATTCGATCCCGCCTCAGCTTCGCCGTCGACCTCGGGGCGCGGCGAGCACTTCCGGGCCGTGTTGATGAACCCCGTGTGCCCGACCATTCGGTGCGACGGCCTGACGCTGCGACCGCTCACGTTCCATGGACGCATGATCACCTCCATTGTCTCGATGAGGTGGAAAGAGCCCTGCGCTCGCAAGGCGTACGTCAACTCTTGGACCTGAGGAACAGTAGGCAAGAAGCTGAAAAAGATTCCGCCTGGAACCAGTTTTTCCGCGGCGTGAGGAACCACGTGCCACGGCTCGGGCAGGTCCAGGACGATTCTGTCCAGGTTGTCTTCCGGAAACCCTTCGTACACGTCACCCTGCTTGAGGCACAGGTTCGAGTGCTCCGGTGACATCATCTCGACGTTTTCTCGAGCTTGGTCGAGCATGTCCTGGCGCAGATCGTATGAGAATACCTGGCCGCTCTCGCCCACTGCCCTCAGAAGAGTCATCGTGGTTGCCCCGGACCCTGAGCCTGCTTCGAGCACCCGTGCCCCGGGAAACACGTCGGCGTAGACGAGAAGCGTGCCCAGGTCCTTCGGATACATCACCGTGGCGATCCGAGGCATCCGCAGGGTGAGGTCGGCGAGTGTGGGCTTGAACGCGATGTATCTGTGGCCTGAGGCGGTAACCAACCACGTGCCTTCAGGTTGGCCGATAAGCGCGCCGACGTCGAGATTCCCAATATGGGACTCGAACCGGTTGCCTTCTTCGAGATGGATCAGGTACTGCCTGCCGCGGCGGTCGATGAGCAGCGCTGTATCGCCCTCTCGGAAGGTGTGATCGCCGCGGGGTGTGTTGTCGGTCATGATGCCTAGGCCGTGCGCACAGTCGGGCAAGCGACGGCGACGAATTCATCCAGGAGAGGCCGTGCCAGCTTGCGATTGCGCGGTTACTCACCACCCGGCGCCCCGATTGGTTTGCCAACGAATTCGGGGCCCGGATCGATGGCACAGCTATCATATCAGACGCGTTCACCTGGGCGTCGGCAGCGAAGCGGGCGATCGCCTATAGCGCGTCGACACGCGCCAGTATGGCGGTGTAGTCGATGTCGGCCGCGCTGGCGTAGACCTGTTTCCAGCGTACTTGGCCGGACTTGTCGATGATGAATACTGCGCGGTCTGGCGTGCCCCGCTGTTCGTTGTAGATCCCGTAAGACTGGGTCACTGCCGCTTTCGGGTGGAAATCGGCGAGGACCGGGTACGGCACGGAGCCGACGGAAGCCGCGAAGGCGGTCTGAGTGGGGCGCGCGTCGGTGCTTATGCCCAATACTTGGGCATCTCGCTCCTCGAACTTGGCGTTGTGCATGCCAAACGAGGAGACCTGATGCGTTCAACCGCCGGTGAAAGAAAACACGTGAAACGACAGGACGACACTCTTCTTGTCCCTGTATTGGCTGAGCGTCACGTCTTGTCCGTTATGGGCCGGCAAAGTGAAATCGGGCGCCGATTGGCCTACGTTTACCATATGGTCACATCTCCTGGTGGGGTTCGGAATCCGATAATTGACACAAGAATGGAACTGGTCGCGTCCCAAGTGTGGAGTCAGTCAAATAGTATCAGAAACTAGCAATAAAGCAAGTAAAGCTAACTGTCTTTGGAATGGATCCGAGCGAACGAGTAACGGCTCAATACACGCGACAAAGTCATCCGTGATTCTGGCCAATCGCAACCGGCGCCGGAAGCCGATTCTGGCCTCTCTTTGCGCAGTTCATGCAGACAGTTCTACCGTTGATTCGTCCGCACTCTCGCACGCAGAAACTGAGGCGCCCGACCAGCTATTGCGACATCTGTGGGAACTAACGTCAACTCGACGAAGCTCTACGCCACCGTAGCTCGGGACGCCGCGCCGCGCGAGCCTCGTCGAGGCGGGTGTTCGGCGTGTTGTGCGGCGCATCGTGAAGCAACTCCGGCTCGTCCTTCGCCTCCGTGGCAATCGCTTTCATGACCGCTATGAAGTGATCGAGTGTCTCTTTGGACTCGGTCTCAGTCGGCTCTATCATTAGCGCTTCTTCGATGATGAGCGGGAAGTACATCGTGGGCGGGTGAATGCCGTAATCGATCAAGCGCTTGCAAACGTCCAACGCGCTGACTCCGTGCCGACGCTTGAGCGTCCGTGCAGAGAGGACCACTTCGTGCATGCAGCCGCGGTCGTAAGGCAGGTCGTAGTCGTCTCGAAGCTGGCTGAGAATGTAGTTGGCGTTGATGACCGCGTCCTCGCTCGTTTGGTGGACGCCCTCTTTGCCCATGGCCAGGATGTAGGCGTACGCTCTCGCCAAAGACCCGAAGTTGCCATGGAAAGCGCCCAGCTTGCCGACAGTCTTCGGCGGGGTGTCGAAGCCATACCTTACGTGACCGTCGCCGTCGTCGATTCGAGCAGCGATTGGCGCGGGCAGGTATTCGGCAAGGCGCTCGGCCGCCACCACCGGGCCCGACCCAGGACCGCCGCCGCCGTGGGGCGTCGAAAATGTCTTGTGAAGATTCGAGTGGACTACGTCAAAGCCCAGGCTTCCCAGCTTGACACGACCAAGGATGGCGTTGAGGTTCGCTCCGTCGCCGTATACGAGGCCGCCAGCTTCCCGGACGATGCGCGTTACTTCCAAAATGTTCGTGTCGAAGAGACCAAGAGTGCTGGGCAGCGTAATCATCAATCCGGCCAAGTTGTCGTCAGCCGCGGCCTTAAGCGCTTCGAGGTCGGTGTTGCCGCTGCTGTCGGAAGGCAGAGTGACCACGTCGAAACCTGCCATCGCCGCAGAGGCCGGATTCGTGCCGTGCGCGCTGTCCGGGATCAAGACCGATTTGCGCTGATCGTCGCCTCGATCCAGGTGGTACGCGCGAATCATGAGCATGCCCGCAAGTTCGCCGTCCGCTCCCGCCATAGGCGCCAGCGAGACGCCCGGCAGGCCTGTGATCCCGGACAGGAGCGCTTGCAATCGCCATAGGAGCTTGAGAGCGCCCTGGATGGTGCTCTCAGGCTGGAGGGGATGGATCTGGGCCAAACCCGGCAGCGAGGCGAACTCGTCGTTCACTTTTGGGTTGTACTTCATCGTGCAGGAGCCCAGCGGGTAGAAGTTGTGGTCGATGGAGAAGTTGAACTGGCTGATCTGCGCGAAGTAACGTACTAGCTCGGATTCGCTGATCTCGGGCATTTCTAGGTCATGCCGGAGCAAACTGTCGTCCGGCATCGGGGCGACAGGCACGTCCAAGGGTGGCAGACTGACTCCGATGCGACCGGGCACGCTGCGCTCCATCAGCAACTTCCTGCGGTCGAGTTCAAACCGATCCATCAGGTTCGTCATGCCGTGGCTCCGATCTCGGCCAAGGCTGCAGCCAGCCGGTCGATCTCTTCGCGGCTGTTGAGTTCGGTCACGCACACGAGCATCCCGTTTGGGATCTGACCGTCAATGTCCAACCCGCCGATGATCTTGTGGTCGAGCAACCGCTCGTTGATCTCCGACGGCGGCATCGGACAAATGACGACGAACTCCTGGAAGAACGTGCCGTCCAAAGCGAGCGAGTAGCCGGGGATGTCGTCTATCAGGCTGGCCGCATAATGGGCTTTGTGATAGCAGAGCTCGGCCACGCGTCTCAGCCCTTGTTTTCCGAACGAAGCCATGTAGACGGTCGACATCAGCGCTACGAGGG
>DCWO01000030.1:42737-50636 GCA_002328865.1 Dehalococcoidia bacterium UBA2160
CTGGAGCGTCAGAACATAGGCGGTTCGGTCACGCGTGTCGACGGTCTTCCCGACGATGCGTCCGGGCATCTGTCTCACGAACTGCTGCTTGCATGCGAACAGGCCGACGTACGGTCCTCCGAACGCCGGCGGCACGCCCATCGCCTGGCCCTCGCCGACGACGATGTCCGCGTCGTAGTCGCTCGGTGGCCTGAACATTCCCAGCGATACAGGGTCGACGCTGACGATGAGCAGCGCGCCGTTGTCGTGGGCCAGCGCGGACAACCGGTCTACATCTTCCATATAACCATGGAAATTCGGCTGTTGGACGATGACGCATGCCGTGCCGTCCGCAAGGTCCGGTTGATTCGGGTCAAGAGTGTCTATCGCGAGACCGGGAGCCTGAGCGTAGGTGTTCAGTACCTCGCGGTAGGGCGGGGACAGCGAACCGGCCACGGCGACTCGGTTGCGGCCGGTAATCCGAGCCGCCATCAGCGTCGCCTCGGCAAGTGACGACGCGCCGTCGTACATCCCCAGGTTCGCGACCTCCATGCCTGTGAGTTGACAGACCAGCGTCTGGAACTCGTACGCAGTTTGGAGGGTGCCTTGAGAGACCTCGGGCTGGTAGGGAGTGTACGCCGTCACGAACTCGCTGCGGCTGGTTATCTGGCGCACGATTGCCGGAACGTGATGCCTGTAAGAGCCCGCGCCGAGGAAGCAGGCGTAGTCGCCAGGGACTCGGTTCATTGAGGCAAGCTCTTGAGCGTGTTGCATGAGCTCGAGTTCCGATCGGGCCGGGGGCAGGTCGAGTTCAAGCTCACCGAGGTTGTCCGGCAGATCTTCGAACAACTCCTCGACAGATGCCGCGCCGATGGCATCGAGCATCGCTCTGCGATCGGAATCCGTGTTCGGAATGTAGGGGGACCGGTGCGCGTCTTCAGGCATTGATCACGCTAGACCGCGTCGGACTCCAAAAACGACTCGTAGTTGGCAGCCGAGAGGAGTGCGCCTAGTTGAGTAAGGTCGCTGAGCACCACCTTGAGCATCCAACCCTGTTCGAAAGGACCGTCGTTGACCATTTCCGGAGTGTCAACCAGGGCCTCGTTGAGTTCTATCACCTTGCCGGACACCGGCGAGAACAGGTCGGAGACGGCTTTCACGGACTCGATCTCGCCCATCTTCTCGTTTTGCTTCACTTCCGACCCGACCTCGGGAAGCTCGACGAAGACCACGTCCCCGAGGCTGTCTTGGGCGAAATGCGTGATGCCGACGGTCACGATCGACTCGGGTTCGATCCGGACCCACTCGTGTTCCTTGGAGTATTTCAGGTCAGCAGGGTTCATGAATTCAATCTCCGACTGTAGAACGGAATTGTCGTGGTTTCCGCCTCCACTTGACGCCCTCGGATATCCACGAAAACGGTAGTTCCAGGCACAGAAACGTCGGTAGGAACATAGCCCAATCCAATATTGGTGTCAAGCGTCGGGGACGGCCCGCCACTGGTGACTTTGCCGATCGCATGATGGCCGTCCGTGATCGTATGTCCCTGCCGAGCGATGCCGCGTCCGATCATCTTTATCCCCGTGAGTTTCCGACCGACCGCCTGGTCACGGAGATGCCTCAGAGCGGGCCCGGCTACGTACTCGTCGCGATCGGCGTCGACGAAACGTTCCAGACCCGCTTCGTACGGGTTGGTCGATGTGTCGATATCGGCGCCGTGCAACGCCAGCCCCGCTTCCAGTCTCAATACGTCCCGCGCGCCCAGTCCGCAGGGCGCTGCGCCGCGTTCCACTGAAGCGAGCCATATAACGCGACTCGATTCCGACGGAACGATCAGCTCGAACCCGGCCTCCCCGGTGTATCCGGTCCGTGCCACGAAAGCCTTAACGCCCAGTATCGACGCGTTGACCGCGGCGAAAGGCCTGAGTGTCGCAAGGTCGGCATCGGTAATTGCCTGCAGCATCGCTTGGGCCTCGGGCCCCTGAATCGCGATCATCGCGGTGTTTTCCGTGACGTCGACTATGTCCACGTGGGAGGCGCTCGACCAGCGGCGCAACCAGTCGAGCACGGGACTCGTGTTGGCCGCGTTGGGGATCAACAAAAAGCTGTCGTCTACCCTCCGAAAAACGATGCAGTCGTCGATGATTCCGCCGTCGAGGTCGCACACGACGTTGTAGCGCGCCCGGCCTCGGCGAACCTTCGTGACGTCGACGCTGAGCACGCGGTTGAGCAATCCTGCCGCGTCGGGACCGCCGATCTCGACCCGTCCCATATGCGAAACATCGAACAACCCAGCGTTCGTCCGAACGGCGCGGGCCTCATTGAGAATCCCGCCGAATTGGACAGGCATCTCCCAATTCCCGAACGGGACCATGCGTGCGCCCAACTCCACGTGGGTGTCGAATAGAGGCGTGTGTCTCATAGATCCGGATCCATCCGTCGCAGCATTCGGCAGTGATCCTTCGCCGGTAGTTCGCACCTCATTATACGAGACCACGTGGAACGACGCGCGGTTGACCGTCCGTCGAAGGCCGGTCACGCGAGGCGGCGCCATCGACCAATCTGCGGCGGCGGGCGCCCACGATCAATGCAATTGACCTGGCCGACCGGCGGCTAGCGATCTGATATACTGATCGTTGATTGTTCCCTGGGGAGCGTGCCTGCCGGCAACGGAGGCGCCAACGACTCGAACTGCTGTGCCGATTCCGTCGGTCGCGGCAAGCGAGATGCATCCAACATAGATGGACGGCTAATGCGAAGAAGCCTCGTATATTTGTTGATAGTTGTGGCCATTACAGCGATGGTCTTTACGCTTTTCTCCGACGCGTTCGGGAACTCCAGAGAGGTGTCGGTCAGTGAGGTAATCGCGCTGACGATCGGCGGCGACGTGGACGCCATCGAAGTGAGGGGCGACACGCTGACCGTTACCACGGTCACCGGCGAGGTACTGTCTTCTCGAAAAGAGGCGGGCGCTTCCATCGTGGAGATGCTCGAGCGCGCAGGCATGGACCCCATCACGACCAAGGTTCGGATAGACATAGCCGGGTCCGGTGGTTTGTCCAGTCTGGTTGGGATACTTTTCAACTTCCTGCCACTGATCTTCTTTGGCGCGATCCTGTTCTTCATGATGCGGCAGGCTCAAGGCAGCTCCAACCAAACGTTTAGCTTCGGCAGAAGCAAGGCGCGGATGTTCCTCGGGAACAACCATTCGGTCACCTTCGATGACGTGGCAGGTGTAGAGGAAGCTAAAGAGGACCTCCAGGAAGTCGTGGAATTCCTGAAGTTCCCCGAGCGATTCCTGGCCCTTGGCGCGAAGATCCCCAAAGGCGTGCTGCTGGTGGGCCCTCCGGGAACGGGTAAGACGCTGATGGCTCGGGCGGTTTCAGGCGAAGCCGGCGTGCCGTTTTTCTCGATTAGCGGATCCGAGTTCGTCGAGATGTTCGTCGGCGTCGGCGCCAGCCGTGTGCGAGACCTGTTTGAACAGGCCAAGCGCAACGCGCCGTGCATCGTATTCGTGGACGAGATCGACGCCGTGGGCCGGCACCGAGGCGCCGGGTTGGGCGGTGGGCACGACGAGCGCGAGCAGACACTGAACCAGATCCTCGTCGAGATGGACGGTTTCGACACCGGCGCCAACGTAATCGTGATGGCGGCGACCAACAGACCGGACATCCTGGACCCAGCCCTGCTAAGGCCAGGCCGGTTCGATCGACGCGTCACCCTCGACAATCCCGATCTGAAGGGACGCCAGCAGATTCTGGAAGTGCACGCCAAAGGCAAGCCGATCAGCGAAGACGTGGCCATGAAATCGGTGGCACGTCAGACGGTTGGCTTCAGCGGAGCGGACCTGGCGAACCTGGTCAACGAATCCGCACTGTTGGCGGCGCGACGCAACAGGAGCGACATCGGACCCGAAGAGTTCGCCGAGTCGATCGAACGCGTGGTCGCCGGGCCTCAACGCCGGAGCCGTGTGATCTCGCCTCGAGAGAAGGAGCTGACCGCCTATCATGAGGCCGGGCATGCCCTCGTTGCGCACGTGCTGCCCGACGCCGACCCCGTTGCAAAAGTTACCATCGTGGCCAGAGGCAACGCCGGCGGATACACCAAGACGCTCCCGGAAGAAGACCGTTACTTGGTCACGCGCAACCAACTCGAGGCCAGGCTGGCAATGGCGATGGGCGGCAGGGCCGCCGAGGAGTTGGTGTTCGACGAAGTCACGACTGGCGCCGGGAACGACCTGGAGCAGGCGACGAACATCGCGAGAACAATGATAACCCGCTACGGCATGAGCGAGACTCTCGGTCCCCGAACCTTCGGCAAGCGGGAAGAACTGGTCTTCCTGGGCCGTGAGATATCCGAACAGCGAGACTACAGCGACAGCGTGGCAGAGGCTATCGACGACGAGGTTCATCGCCTGATCGGCTCCGCCTACAAGACAGCCCAGCGGATACTTACCGACAACAAGGGGCGGCTGGACCGCATCTCGAGTTACCTTATGGCGCACGAGACCATCGAAGAGCAGCAGGTGCCCGAGATCTTCGACACGATTCCACCGGAGGGCGATTTGTCTCCGGCTCCGATGCCCGCGGACTGACCGCCAAGCCAACGACATCGAATCGATACTCGAGCGGGGACGGACCGAACGGTCCGTCTCCGTTTTATCGTCTAGCCAGCCGCCTCTTTGAACCTACGGATGGCATCGATGTGGCCCTGCGGCGACGTAATGCCGGCATTCATCGTGTTGACCGACATGTGCGTCGCTCCCAGGTCTCGCCATGTTTCGATGTCCGCGCGCCAATCTTCAGCGGTTCCCGTCCGGATCGACACCGAGCTCTGGATGCCGATGGCCGCCGGGTCACGACCCGCGTCGACAGCCAACGAGCGAATGCGGTCGAGGGCCGCGCGTAAATTGTCGTCGGGCCTAATCTGCGGGAACCATCCGTCGGCGATTGTTGCGACACGCTCGATCACCGGGTCGGCGCTCCCGCCCAGCCAGATCGGAATCGGACGCTGGATCGGCAGCGGGTTGATCCCCGCATCAGTCACTGTGTGCCAGCGGCCGTCGAACGTCACCAATTCTTCTGTCCACAACCTGCGCATGAGCTTGATCTGCTCCACGGACCTACGGCCCCGGTTGTGGAAGTTTTCGCCCAATCCCTCGTACTCGACCGCATTCCAGCCCGTGCCAATGCCCAGGCGGAGACGCCCGCCGCTCAGAACATCGACTTCGGCAGCTTGCTTGGCGACTAGCACGGTTTGGCGTTGCGGAAGGATAATCACAGCCGTGGTAAGACCGATGCTTTCGGTCACGCCCGCGAGGTATCCGAAGAGCACAAAGGGCTCGTGAAAGGGGTTTATGTGGGAGTAGGCACCCGTCCAATTGGCCCTGCTCGCCGAGTTCGCTCCCAGTACGTGGTCGTACACGATGATGTGCTCGAATCCCATCCCTTCGGCAGCCTGCGCGTAATCGCGGATGGCCACCGGATCGTTGCCGAATTCGATTTGAGGAAAGACTGCTCCTATGTTCACTGCCGGGCCTCCTGTCGTTCGTTGAAAGCTGTTGGGCTTGAATGCCATAGTGTACTATATATGCCGCCTCAGACCGGGTTTCCGTGGCTACGCGGCTGAGGTCAACGAGATGGAGAACCGGCAATGACGACATTTGACTTGATACTGTCCGGCGGCGCCGTTGTAGACCCCAAAAATGGGCTCGACGGTCGGGCAGACGTTGGAATCGTGGACGGCAAAATCGAGCGAGTCGAACCCGAGTTGGACCCGACGACAGCGTCAGACATAATCGACGCCAGCGGCATGTGGGTCATGCCAGGTCAGATCGACACCCACGCACACGTCGCGGGCCTGTCCCGAAACTGGGACCCGGCGCTCGGGCACGGAATGCTGGCACGAGCCGGCACCACGACGGTGCTGGACATGGGAGGAACCGGTCAGACGCTTATCGACGGGATCAAACGCCGCGGAGCCGGCCTTAACGTGGCAGGGCAGTTCGGACTCATCCCTGGGTTGACGATCCCCATGGGCGACTTACGCCCCGGAGCCGTGCGTAGAATCGTCAGCGATGCGCTGCGGCAAGGATGCTTCGGAGTCAAGATCCTGGGCGGGTACAATCCATTCACCCCTGAGACCACGGCCCGGGTTATCGGCGAATCGAACCGACAGCGAGCCTACGTCGCCTTCCACCTCGGCACCACCGAATCCGGCAGCCATCTCGGAGGCGTTCGCGAAATCCCGGGCGTTGTGGGCTCCGGCAGGCTCCACGTCTGCCACGTGAACTCCTATTGCCGCGGCGTCGTCGCAGATTCCACCGAGGAGTGTGACGAGGCGTTGTCGATAATCGAGTCGATGCGTGGCCAACTCAACTCCGAGGCCTATCACGCAATCCAGAACGGCACCAGCGGTCGATGCGACAGCGATGGCGCCGTCATGGCGGACGTGCCCAGGAACTGTCTTCGTCTTCGCGGTTACGCGACCACGATCGATGGGCTGAGACAGTCCATCCGAGACGGCTACGGGTCGGTAGTAGCCCAGAAGGGCGGTCAAGTGTATTACGCCAGGGGAGACGAGGCGCTGAACCTTTTCGACAAGGGCCGCTCCAACGTGGGCATGAGTTTTCCGGTGAACCTGCCTTCGTCCGCGTTTCGGATGGCGACCGCCAAGAACGACGACGGCGAATTCACGATCGACGCGGTCAGCACCGACGGCGGGTCGCACCCGCGCAACGTCGCCGTTCAAAGCACCATGGCCCTTGTACAGTTCGGCGCGCTTACACGTTTGGAGATGGCCGAAAAACTCTCTCTCAACCCGGCTGAGATGATGGGCCTCACCGCGAAAGGGCACCTCACCCCCGGCGCGGATGCGGACATAACCGTTCTCGACCCAAATCGAAACCAACCGGACATGAGCCTCGTCGCCGGCCGGCTGATCATGCACAAGGGGCGGATTGTCGGCTCGGGCGGGACTTTGTTGGTAAACCCGATCGGCGAACACACCGCCAAATCGAGCGGACTCCCGTACCAGGTCGTGGATCCCATGGCTTCGAAGTTGTACGCGGGCTACGCCAACTGAGCTTTGACCATGATGTGCGAAGTGTACTTGGGACTTGGATCGAATCTAGGCGATCGCGTCGCGAACCTCAATGCGGGTGCGGTCATGCTGGAGAAACGGATCGGCGCCATCGAGGTGTCGTCGCTATTCACAACAGCCCCGATTGGCTTTGCGATGCAACCCGAATTCTTGAATGCGGCGTGCCGGTTGAGGACGCGGCTAGACCCTTTCGATCTCATGCACACGATTCGGTGCATTGAGGATTCAGTCGGCCGACGTCGCACTTTCGTGAACGCACCGCGGACCCTGGACATCGACATTCTTCTGTTCGGGAGTCAAGTTCTGCGTGGGCCGCCGGTGTCGCTTCCCCATCCCAGGCTGGTTGAGAGGTCATTTGCCTTGGCGCCCCTGGTCGAACTGGCGCCCCGCCTTCGTCATCCAGTGCTGGGATCGACGATGAGCGAGCTTTTGGGGCGTTTGCCTCGCGCGAATATCCGGGCGGCATTGCCTTCCGGACGTTGGGACCCGCGGGTTACTCTCTGAGGGACGGCGGCAGAAGATTCGGGATCGTGTCCTCTATCGGGTAAGCTTCTCCGCAAGACCGACAGTGCAACGTGCCCTCGACGATCTCGTTTTCGTCCTCCTTGGTGACTTCGAGTTCGAGCTCGTTCTTGCACATCGGGCAGGCTAGGATATCCATCAAGCTGCGCTTCATCTTGCGTCCACCTCCACTGGTGATGTGACGATTCTACCGCAATGTTTGAGACGGCGCTTGCCAGCTTCGCTGGGACCCAAGCGATCGAGTGGTTGCGCCAAGTCGGTCTGGCGGCGATCCTGAGGTGGACCCAATCCTTTGGA
>DCWO01000117.1 GCA_002328865.1 Dehalococcoidia bacterium UBA2160
CACTTTCGCTGACGGTCTACACCTGAGCTGGACGCCAAGGTCATCGTTCGCGGATATGTGGGCACCTCTCCCGACCTGCCGGAGTTGGACGCCAAAGTAAGCGCTCCTCGCATCGCGGGTGTCTCGCCTGACCTGCCTGAGTTGAGTGACGAGATCGGCGGCGACCGGACGGACATGCGCCACGCCAAGTTCGGGCTTGTGGGAACCGAATTCACGGGCACCTCGCCTGACCTGCCTGAGCTAGACGCGAAAGTCAGCATCCGCAACTACGCGGGCACGTCCCCTGATCTGCCCGAGATGATCGATGAACAGTCACGGGGCATGATGCACGCGAAGGTCGGCATCGTCGGTGGCGAGTTCGCGAATACATCCCCCGACCTGCCTCAGGACGACTGGAAGGTCAGGATTCAGGAGCACGCGGGCGCCTCTCCTGACCTACCTCAGATCGATCCCGAAAACGTCGCAGTCTACACGGGCACTTCCCCGGACCTGCCGAAGTTCTAGAGACCGTGCCTGAATCCAGTGGACCGCATGGGCCAACCCTCAGGGGTTGGCCCATTTCTTTGTTGAGGGCAATACGTTTCAAACAAGTCATCTTCGGGCTCCGAGTCTCCATGCCTGTGCTGACACAGCGTGTGTCGAATGCACCGTGTTTGATCCCAAACGAGTCAGGGCACAACGAACGCCCGCTCCCGGAAGTCGCGCCTGGCGACCGCCGCGACCCCAGTTGGCCAAGAACAGGTGCTACTATGTGCAACGGCGGCACATCCGATCGCCAGCGACTCGCGGGGGCGGCAATCGTGCCTGGCAGACGAATCGAGACCTACGGAGGCGAGATCATGGCACAATCGTGGAGAGACCTGGCGGGAAGTCCTTTCAATCTGTACAAGCGAGAGGCGGTCGCCGCCAGAGGCATGGTGGCGTCCAATCATCCGATGGCTTCCGCGGCGGGCATCGAGATGCTCTCCATGGGCGGGAACGCCATCGACGCGGCCATCGCCACCGCCTTCGCGCTGACCGTGGTCGAGCCGATGATGATCGGCGTGTTCGGCGCCGGGTTCGTGAACTTCTACGACGCGAAGTCCGGCGAGGTTGTAATGGTCGACAACTACTGCGTCGCTCCAGGAGCGTCCACCCCCGACATGTACGAGCCGATCTCCGACACGTGGCCTGACTACCTCGAGGCCAAGGACGACAAGAACAAACTCGGATACCTGGCCGTCGGGGTGCCGGGCGCGCTCAAGAGCTGGTGCCACGTCGAGGAGACGTACGGCCGGCTCGGGCTCGACACCGTCATCCAGCCGGCGATCCGCCACGCCGAGCGCGGTTTCCCGGCGAGCCAGTATCTCGCAGACATCATAGCCTCCAGCAAAGACGAGCTGGCGCGATTTCCGGCCAGCGCCGAAATCTTCCTGCCAGGCGGCTCACCGGCGAAGGCCGGCGACACCATCGTGAGGAGCGACTATGCACGCACCCTGCGAGCCATCGCGAGTGACGGTCCCGACGTTCTGTATCGCGGCGAGATCGGTCAGATGGTCGTCGACGACATGGCCGCGAACGGCGGAATCATCACCGGCGCCGACCTCGACGGGTACGAGCTCCGCCATCGAGAGGCGGTCAGAGGCGACTACCGAGGCTACGAGATCGTCTCGGTTCCGCCGACGAGCTCGGGCGGCACGCACATCGTGCAGCTGCTCAACATCTTGGAGGGCTTCGACGTCGGGGGAATCGGGTTTGGCGCCGCGGCGGGCGTGCACCTGATGGCCGAGGCGCTGAAGATCGGGTTCGCCGACCGCAACGAGTACATGGGCGATCCGGCGTTCGTCGAGACTCCAGTCGACGCGCTGACCTCGAAGCAGTACGCGGCTCGGCGCCGAGCGGAGATCGACATCAAGACGCCGCGCAGCTTCACGCCTGGCAATCCAGCCTCGATCCTCGGGGAGTCGGCCAACACGACGCACTTCACGGTCGCCGACGACGAGGGCAACGTGGTCTCGATGACTCAGACGATCCACGCCGCGTTCGGCTCCAAGGTGACGGTCCCGGGCACGGGCATGTTCCTGAACAACACGATGTACATCTTCGACCCGCATCCGGGCAACGCGAACTCGATCGCGCCCGGCAAACGGATGCTCAGCAGCATGTCGCCGACGATCGTGCTGAAGGACGGCAAGCCGTTCATGGCGCTGGGCACCCCAGGCGGCACCCGAATCTTCCCGTCGGTGCTCCAGGCGATCGTCAACGTGATCGACCACGGCATGACGCTGCAAGAGGCCGTCGAGGCCCCACGAGTCTGGACCCAGGGTCAGGAGCTGGAGCTTGAGCACGGCATCGCCCCAACGGTCCGCGACGAGCTCAGAGCGATGGGCCACGACGTCCAGATGGTCGCCAAGGTGGCCGGCGGAATGAACGGCGTGATGCTCGACCCCGCCTCCGGCTCGCTCCTAGGCGCCGCCTGCTGGCGCGCCGACGGCACCCCCATCGGCCTCAGCGGCGGTCCCGCGAGGCCCGCGGGCGAGGACGCGATGTTTCGGGTGTGACGGGAGGAATCGAAAATCGGACCTCGATGAGAAGCCGAATCGCTGAATTTCAATCGTATGTCATTTTAGCTACACTTTGACGGAAGGGAGCCGAAACCCTTGAATGTGGCAAACCATGGGTGGATTATTGATTTCGAACGAGAGCATGCGACATCAAGAAATGCTGCCAGGGCTGGTTTGTATCACGACATTCACGGGAGGTTCACTGTTTGAGTAGCTCCGTTGCCTCGTTCCGGCGGGCCATTGAATGGGCATGACATCGGTAAGCGTTTTCATTAGCTATCACACTGAGACCGGGATCGATTACGCTCGCGAATGTCAACGAGTGTTTTCTGAAGCTGGCCATTCAGCGTGGATGTGGGACAGCGACCGCACGCCTGGCGCATTGATCGGAGATGAAATCGCAGAGAAGATCCAACATTGCGACTTCTCCCTCTATCTAGCCACCTGCGAAGAGGTCGAACTCAGACGGAACGGACAGCCTTGGGAAAGAAATATGGCGTGGGGCGAAAACAAAGTGATATGGACGCTGACACTAGATTCGGCGTTCGTGCCACCGTTGCTTGGGAAATACAATTATGACGTGGTGTCAGCTGAGACGGTTGCCGCCAAATGTAGAGAGATCGCCGACCAACTCCGCACGACGATGAGTATCGAAAAGCCCGTCGCAAGGCCGTCCTGAGGAGGCAGATCCATTTGACATCGCGGGACGAACAAATCGCGGCAATCCGCGGACGAAATCGAAACCTTCGCAAAGATCGTCTTGATGAATGCTACTTGACGATCAGACGCGCTTATGAGCGGGAGATTGTCATCGATCATCTTGCACAAGTGGTCGAGGAACGTGATCGTACGCCTTCTGACTATCGAGTCCTTAGCAACGACGAGGCGCGCCATCTGCAACATTTCAACGACGATTCCTACCACTGGGATAGCTACTGCCAACAACTCGGGCGGAGTATCGTTTTCGGAGAGATCGGGTACGTCTTTGAAGAACTCCAGCACATACCTGCGCCCGGAGTCCCGATTGATTCACGCCACCCGCGGTTTGATGCTGTGTTGAGCGCCACGCGGGAATTGACCGCATTGGGCCATAGGCCAAACATCCTTTGCGCCCCGATAGGTCTCTTCGTACCGTTCACAGAGCAAAACAATCGGACAATTGACTGGTACAGTACCCCCAATGAGCTGTTGATCGCTCCTGGAGGGCCAACCCTTGAGATTCACTGGTCTAGCGCTCTTGCGCCACTGGACAGATTTATTGTGTTCGATTCCAGGAAGACAATCTGGCGCGTGAAGCTTGACCCAGTCACCGACCACAGGCTCACAGTGATGATCGGGGAACCCCCATCGCCAGCTGAGGCTGTGGCATTTTTGGCAGAAACAGTCGCGAAATTTGAGATAACGGACCGAACCGCCGTACGCTCAATCGCTGTTACCGGTGAATCCGAACTCAACGGTGGCGCAGACGACCCTAGTTCTCAACCACAATCCGGCTGACGGCTACCCATTCGTGGATCAAGCCGGGATCAGTCCCTTGGATGTGTTTGCGGAGGTTACCAGGTAACCACAGCGGCAAGCCTGACGTTGCAAATTCTCGACCTGGCAACAGATCGCTGACCCCCGTCGGCGCTCTTGCGTCACAGCCACATGCACCATCACCCCGTGAACCACGTGTCGAGCACCTCCTCGAAGGCTTCTTTGTCGCGGCGGAATTGGGCTGAGGGGGGTTCGAGGGTTATGCGAGGGCCGGGGGAGGCGTAGAAGGCGCCGCCGGCCAGGGCTGCGAGGCCGCCTCCGATGTCGACGGGGCACTCGCCTCGGCCGTCGTATCGGGCTGAGGCCGGGGCGCCGGCGATGTCGGCGACGATGTTCTCGGCGACTACTCGGCCTTCGGACTCGGCGAAGACTCCGGTCTTGGGCAGAGGCATCATGTTGAGCAGCGTTACGGTCGTGACGTCGCCGATGGCGTATACGTGCGAGTAGTCGGTCTGGAGGTTCTCGACGTCGGTGAGCGCCTCGAGAGTCTGCGGATGTACGTGGATGTAGCCGCTGGCATCGGTCAGGCCTGAATCGGTCACTGCCTGCGGCGCCTTGTGTGGAGGCACTCCGACGAGAAGGTCGAACGGGTCTTCGTCGCCGTCGAAGAGGACTTTTCGGGATGCGGAGTCGATGCTGGAGACGACGTGGTTGCCGTACGCGATGTCTCGATCTGCCAGCATGCCCAATAGAGCGTCTCCTACGGCTGGACCGGCCACCGCCATGGGCCTCGGTCCCGGCGCATGGATCGATAGGTCCACTCGGTCGCGTATTCCTTTTTCGCGGAAGAGCGAGTCCATAAGGAATATGGCTTCGAAGGGGGCTGCCGGGCAACGATAGGGCATTCGAGAGATCAGCGTGACTATCTTACCGCCGTCGAAATCGGCGAGGGCTTGCTGGAGTCCGTGCGCTCCCTCTGCCTCGTACAGGTTGTAGGCGGATTCGGCGAAGCCAGGCACGCCGCTGGGGTCGAGTCCCGCGCCGAGGGCGATGACGAGGTAGTCGGCTTTCAAGGTCTGGCTGTCGGTGCGCACCTCGCGAGCGACGGGGTCGATTGAGACCGCTTCTTCGTGGACCCACTCGATGCCCTCGCGGGAGATATTCGACATCTGGCGTCGAGCGTCGGCCGGGCTGTTCCATTCTCCCGTCATGATCTTGAGATTCGACATGCAAAGCGCGAACGTGTCGTTCTTCTCGATTACGACCACGCGATGCTCGTCCGCCAGCATGCCTCGTAAGCTGTAGGCCAGCGCCATGCCGCCCCAGCCGCCGCCCAGTATCAGTACCGTCTTACCTGCCATCGTTGGACCCCCTATTGTTGGTTCAGTGTGCGGATTTTCACATGCAGGGGATGGGTGTGTCCAGCGGAGAGAGGGCGGGTTTGATTCGGTGAGGTCCTTCGACGGGGCTCAGGACGAGCGGATGGGAGCGGGAAGTCCGCAATACTGTTTTGGCGGTGCGCCTGAAGTAATGTTGCGGAACGGTAGAACGGGTCATACGATGTCACAAGCGCAGTTGTTGTGTTTTGGGCACGTCTGACAAGCTGCGGGAACAACATGAATCCACCCACACAGTCGATGCTGCTCATCGGCCCGATGTCCGGGGCGGGACACCGGCTGCGGCGGCTTGTGCGCGAATTGCAGGGCGACGGGCCGCTGAATCCGGTGACGGTGATCGTGCCGACGACGTACGTGGCCCTGACTATGCGGCGGTCGATGGGGCGTGACGGGATCGCCAACGTTCGGTTCACGACTATATCGCGCGTGTCGGAGCTGCTTGGGGCGCCGGCCCTGTCGGCGAAAGGACTGCGGCCTCTGACACCGCTGATGGAAAGCGCTGCGGTGCGGGCCGTGGCTGTGGAAGCGACCGGAGCGCTGGCGGCGTCGACGGATCACCCTCAGACGCATCGGAGTTTGAAGGCGACGTTTCGCGAATTGCGTTCGGCTTCAGACGCGGCGCTCGATCGGTTGGGCGTAGGCGATGGAGTGCCCGCGGAGACGGTGAGGCTCTTCCGGAGTTTTCGCGAGAACACCAAGGAACGTTATGACCGCGAAGACCTCGCGGTGTCGGCGGCGGATAGTCTTGGGCGCGGCGCGACGGCGCTGCTTGCTGAGATGGGTCCGGTGATCGTCTACCTTCCTGGCGAGCTTTCGCCCGGAGAGCACAAGCTCGTCGAGGCGCTGGCTCGGTTGTCGAAGTGCATGGTCATGCTGGGATCAACAGGCGACGACGGCGCGGACGGCCCCGTGAACGAGCTCCGCGGTAGGTTGGCCACGGTTCTTGGCGTCCCCGAAACGTGGCAAACGGCGGACACGGCCGTTGAGTCGAGTCTGCTCGTCGCGCCGGATGCGCATCAGGAGGTGCGGGCGACCATCCGAAGCCTCGTCAAGGCTGCCGAGGAGGGTGTTCACTTCGGGCGCATGGCTGTCCTCTACCGCACGTCCGAGCCGTACGGATCGCTCATCGCAGAGGAGCTCGGATTAGCGAAGATTCCTATCTCCGGACCTGACACGACGTCTCTCGCTCAGAGAATGGCTGGGCGCACGCTGCTGGGTTTGTTGAAGCTGAGCGACAGCGATCTTGCTCGCGAAGATGTGGTGGATCTGTTAGCGAGCTGCCCGGTGAGTTCGCCTAGCGGATCGGACGGCGGACTCAGGACGGCGCGATGGGATGCGATATCCCGCAACGCCGGCATCGTTCGAGGCATTGACCAGTGGCGCGAGCGGCTCGATCGGTACCGTGCGAGGTTGCTGGACCTGTCGCGAAGATCTGAGGAGCAGGGAGAGACCGAAGAAGCGCAGGCCGACGTCATGCGTGAGGACGCGAACGAGGTTCACGCCCTCGAGGCGTTCATCGAAAGTCTGGACGTCCGGCTCAAAGCGCCGGACGACGGCAGCACCTGGGGCGAGTTTTCGGACTGGGCTCACGGTCTCATCGACGGCTACCTGGACCACGACGCCGTGACCAGCGACTCGGAGAGCGCGGCCGAGCAGCGCGTAAACGATATCTTGGCTGAATTGGCCGGAGCTGACGATGTTGAGCGCGGGCCCGCTTTGTCGGTCTTCATTCACGCGGTGGAAGAGGCGCTCCAAGAGTCGTTGGGCCAGCTTGGGCCGACCGGGCAGGGTGTGTTCGTCGCTCAATTGGGCTCCGCTGTCGGACTCGAATTCGACCGCGTGCACGTCGTTGGGATGGTCGAGGGCGCGATGCCGCCGAAGACTCGCGACGATCCGTTGGTCCCGGACCGCGAGCGCCGCGACGCCGGAGGCGAGGCAGCGGGCGTGCCGCTTCAGAGCGGTCGGCGCGCCAGAGAACGGTACGACTATCTGGCGGCGCTGGCGACCGCGAAACGCCAAGTGTTGTCCTTCCCGAGGGCCGATCTGGTCGGAGGCCGGGCTCAGTCTCCATCGCGATGGCTGCTGGAGGAGGCGTCGCGCCTCAACGGCTCCTCGGTGTTCACATCCACGTTGTTCGATCTGCCCGAGACGCCGTGGCTCGTCCGAATCGCGTCGGTGCAGGCGTCGTTCGAAGCCGCGAGTCAAGCAACTCCGGCGGACGTGCACGACTACGACGTCGAGAGCATTTCGCGATGGACGGGCGCCAATCGCAGCATGAGGCGCCATCCCCTGGCGCAGACGACGGTGCTGGCGCGGGCGCTGGACCTCGAAAGAGGGCGGAGATCGAGGACGCTGACGTCGTGGGACGGAGACGTTTCCACGGCCTTTGCGGCTGGGAGCGGCGTCGATCTTACGCGTCGAGAGTCGCACTCCGCGACGAGTCTGGAGCGCTGGGCCCGGTGCCCGTTCAGCTACTTCCTGGGCAACGTCCTCCGCATCGGCAAGCTGGATCGGCCCGAGGAGGTCGCGTCCATCACTGCGTTGGACAGAGGGTCGTTGGTTCACGACATCCTAGAGCAGTTCGTACGCGCTGTAATCGCGGCAGGCGCCGTGCCTCGACCGGGCCAGCCGTGGGGTGACGAGCAGCGCGCCGTTCTCTTCGATATCGCAGGCCGAGCATTCCGGGACGCGGAATCGAATGGAGTGACCGGCAGGGCGTTGCTCTGGCGCCTCGACCGTGCGGATATCGAGGCCGATCTTGAGACGTTCTTAGAGGAGGACAATAGCATCAGAGCTCGTTTCGGGGCAAGTCCGATGGCCGTCGAGGCGAGATTTGGCATGGGGGACGCCGGAGAACGCGGCGGTTGGAGACCGGCGACCATCGAAATCGAAGGCGTCGGTGAACTCCAATTCCGAGGGATGATCGACCGGGTCGATGCTGCGCCCGCCGGTGACGAGCTGTTGGTGCTGGACTACAAGACGGGGTCGTCCGGTCAGTACGGCGCTCTGAAGAACGATCCGGTGGACCGAGGGCGAAGACTCCAACTTCCGGTTTACGCGCTCGCGGCCGGAGGCGCCAGTGACGGCGCGACCACCGTGCGCGCGGCGTATTGGTTCGTGTCGACTCGTGGCGGTTTCAAGCTGGCGCCGGAAAGTCCGGTGAGTCTGGACGAGCTCCTGGGTGAGTTTAGATCGGCAGTCGCGACTATCGCCTCGGGTGTGCATCGAGGGCTCTTTCCCGCCAACCCAGGGAAGGACTCGCGAAGATCGTTCGAGAACTGCGGCTACTGCGATTTCCAGTCTCTTTGCCCGTCGTACCGTGACGTGGCTTGGAGCCGGAAAAGGGGCGACGAACGCCTTGCCGCGTATGTGGATCTGCTCAAAGAGGAAGGAGCGGGATCGTGACGAGCTCCCGTTTCGTTCCCGCCGACCAAGCCCAGCGCGATCGGATTCGCGATGCTCTCGATGAGACGCTGTTCGTCGAAGCAGGCGCGGGCACGGGCAAGACAACCAGCCTTGTCGAACGAGTCGCCGGACTGGTGTCGAAGGGCGTCACGACTCTCGATCGGATCGCGGCGATCACCTTTACGGAGGCGGCAGCGTCAGAGCTGAGCGACCGGGTTCGCGAGGTTTTGGAAAAAGCCGCGAATGACCCCGCCTTGAGTCCGAGTGAACGGCAACGCTGCCGGCAGGGCGTCGATGACTTGGATCAGGCGTCGATTCAAACCCTCCACAGTTTTGCGGCGGACCTGCTGCATGCGCGGCCGTTCGAGGCGGGGCTCCCACCCGGATTCCAGGTCATGGATTCGGTCGAGGCGGAGATAGCGTTCGAAGCCGAATGGGGGCGATGGCTGGACTCGGCCCTCGACGACCCCGATCTGAACGATCCGCTCAGCTTGGCGCTGTCTCTGGGCATGTCGCTGGGCCACCTGCGTGGCGTGGCCGAGGCATTTCACAAGGAGTACGACCGGCTTGAGGGAGTTGTGTTTGGCGATCCGGCGCCGCTCACCGGCGCTGCTGCGGCATCTCTGGTTAGCGCCAGCTCGGTTTTGGAGCGGCTTTGCGACTTCGCGAACAATGGCGAAGAGGACAAGCTGGCGATCCACGTGCGTGCGGTTTTGGGCACGACCAGGCGGCTCGGTGAGATCGACTTCGCGTCGCCTCAGGCGTATCGCTTGCTTCATCGAGGCGGACCGATACGCACCAACAGCGGGGCCCAACGGGACTGGTCGGTCGACCCTGCGTCGGGTGTGAATGCGTGCAAAGTCTTGAAAGACAAGTTGAAAGAACTACATGAGCAGGTTCAGGTGGAGCTTGGCGTTGCGCGTCAGGCTGCACTTTCGCCCTTGCTGACGGCGCTGTGCGCGTTCGCTTCTGGTTATGCGAATAGACGCAAGACGGACGGCGTCGCTGAGTTTCACGACCTGCTGGTGTGGGCGCGCGATCTGCTTCGCGACAACCTCGAAGTGCGAGACCACTTCCGCGACAGGTTCACGCATCTGCTCGTGGACGAGGCTCAGGACACGGACCTTCTCCAGGCTGAGATCGCCGTGTTCTTGGCCGAGGATGCGAGCAACAACGACGAGACTGGACCTCGTCCAAACGTCTGGACCGACGTGGCGCTTACGCCCGGCAAGCTGTTTGTGGTCGGCGACCCAAAGCAGTCGATCTACCGGTTCCGGCGGGCGGACATCGGTCAGATGAAGGATCTGCAGGGGCTGATGGGCGTCGATCCCGTGCGGCTTGTCCAGAATTTCAGGTCGCAGCAACCTGTGATGGAGTGGGTGAACGAGCTGTTTGCCGAATGGATGGCGCCGCAGGAAGGGCAGGCGGAGTACGTGTCAGTCGTCCACAGATGGCAAGCCGAGACGACCGACGCCAATGCGCCTCGAGTCTGGCGTCTCGGAGACATCACTGACGACCGTACGGTCGGCCCGTTGCGGCGTCGAGAAGCGGGCGCAATGTCCGAATTGCTGCGGGGCGTCGTCTCCGAAAGCTGGCAAGTGCTGGACCGTGAGGCCACCGAACGGGACGGCGTCGAGCGGTACCGGCCGGCGCGCTTCTCCGACATTTGCATCCTGATGCCTCGCCGGACCGCACTGCGAGCCCTCGAACTGGCGCTCGACCGGGCTGACGTGCCCTATCGCCTGGAGGGGGTGTCGCTGGTCTTCGACACGCAAGAGGTTCGCGACCTGTTGAACTGCCTGCGCGCGATCGACGACCCCGCGGACAAGGTTGCGCTGGTCGCGGCCCTCCGGTCGCCTGCGTTCGCGTGCTCCGACGAAGACTTGCTCCGATTTCATCAGCAACAAGGCGCCTTCGATTATCTGGATCCTGGCGGGACTTCAGACGGTCCCGTGGTCGAAGCTTTGCAAGTCTTGAATGATTACAACAGCGAATGGCGTTGGGGGTCCATCGCCTCACTGATCGACCGTTTTGTGCGGGACAGGCGGCTTATCGAGTTGGCGTTGGGCGACCGCCGTCCCAGGGAGCGGTTGCGCAGGTATCGGTTCTTGGTCGATCGGGCGAGGGCCTATACTCAGGCCGGCGGCGCCTCGCTTCGCGGTTTCCTGAAGTGGGCCGACAGGCAACTGGACGAAGGCGCCCGCGTGACGGAATCTCCTGTGCCCGAAGCCGACGAGGACGCGGTCCGGGTCATGACGGTCCATGGCGCGAAAGGGTTGGAGTTTCCGATAGTCGTCTTGACTGGCCTGAACTCCAACCGCAGGCGTCAATCTCAAGCGGTGCTCATTGATCGGGAGACTGGCGCCGTGGAGGTCGGGGTCGGAACCCAGCGTCAGCGATTCGCGACCGCAGGTCATGAATCGCTGGCCGAACGCGAAACTCAGATGCAGGCGCATGAGGACGTGAGGTTGCTTTACGTTGCGGCCACCAGGGCGCGTGACCACCTTGTGCTCAGCATGTTCCGTACGGCGAGGAACAAAGACTCGCCCGCCGCGCAGATCGACGAACTGCTCGACGGTCACGACGACCTCTGGATGCCCGTGCGAGCGTTTGCCGGAGCGGATGTGACATCGAGCGCCGATCCTCCGCGATCAGAGCTGGCGGGCGAGCCGACCACATTGGACGCGCGCGAGATGTGGAAGGTCAAGCGTAAACGGCTGCTGGACGAACGCTCCCGACCTCGGTCAGTTGCGGGCACGGCGCTCGGTCGTGTAGAGAAGGAAGACGCCGGAGTCGAGGAGCCGTGGCGCCGTGGCCGGGGCGGCACGTCGCTTGGTCGCGCGGTCCACGCGGTGCTGCAGACCATCGACCTGGCCACCGGAACCGGGCTGGACGAGACTGCCAAGGCGCAAGCCACCGCTGAAGGCATCCCGCATCAGCTCGCCGATGTCGTTCGGTTGTCCAGGTACGCCCTGGAAAGCGACATCGTTCGTCGGGCAGTGGCGTCCGGCCGGTATTGGCGCGAGGCGCCAGTGGCGTCCCCCGTGGGTGACGGCGTCGTCGAAGGGTTCATAGATCTTCTGTTTGAAGAGGATGGCGAGCTGGTGGTCGTCGACTACAAAACCGACTCGTTGTATCAAGATCAAGCCGCTGGGGCGGCGAAAAGATACAGATTGCAGGGCGGAGCTTACGCTCTGGCATTGCAGCGCGCGACTGGCATGAAAGTGCGGGAGATCGTGTTCTTGTTCCTCGAACCTAGGCGCCCCGAGTCTTTGTCGGGGATCGACGAATTGCTCAGCGAAACTGAAGCAGCGGCACTCGAGCACATGCACCGATAAAACGGCCGGAGTGGCGCCTCTCGGTGTCCAGCGTCGATGCGTCGGGCATGGCGGCTTTTCGGCAGAAACGTTTACTGAATGACTAAACGCGTTTATGTCGTCATCTGTGGCGATCATTGCATGAGCCTTCGCCATGTTTCACGAATTCGTCGCAACGCCAACCGACTCCCTGTCGTGTCGAGAGAATCGATTGATAAATGCCAGTCAACCGAGTGACTCGCTCCGCGAGTCGGATGAGGCAGTTCTGAATTCGCGGTTTCAGACCGGGTTTGAACGGTCATATATATACCGAGGTCCTTCGGCCCAATCCGGTTGAGCGTTTGTGGGAGCAATCCTCCTTGATCGGACCCACGGACCAGGATGACAAACGAATCGAGGCACGCCGTCTCAGCGCCTTTGGCGGCGCAAGCTGTCACCACTGTGTCGCCATGAATCCAAATTGAACCCGTTCCCTTCGACTCACCGGTTGGATCGAATGCGAGTCGGCGTCAGTCAAGCGATCAGGCGCGTTGTGACCACGGAGAAAAGGTGTGCGGGGGAATCTAACGCATGTGTGAGTATGCCGTCGAGACCGGAATGGTCCGATCGACGCTGAAGAGACAGATGTGAGTTTTCGCCAACGACTTCCGGTCGAATCCGAAGAAATGACGCTGCAACTGTCCAGAGTTTGGGAATCCATCGACAGTGCAGTAACGATCGTCACGCCTGACGGTCGCATCACGTATGCGAACCCCGCATGCGCGACCCTCTACGGCTACACGATCGACGAATTTCGCGGATTGGCTGTAGATGAGCTCATCTCAACCGAGGACGAGGACGAGGCGGACGGTGTTGGCGCTTTGCCGAATCCGCCGACACCTAATTGGGAAGGCGAGGTTGTTGGCGTCCGGCAAGATGGGCGGAGGTTCTACGTCCATCTCACGCGAGGACCCGTCCACGACGACGAAGGCCACCCCGTGGGACACGCCATAGTTCATCGAGACATCACCGACGAGATGCAAACTCGTGACCTATTGGTGATCAGCGCCGAAACCCAGATCAAAGGCGCCAACGAGAGCGCCGCCATTGTCAAACTAGGGTGGATCGCGAACTCGTCGCTGAACGTCAGTGAGGTTTACGATCAAATCGCCTCAGAGCTGGGCAGGTTGATCGACTACGATCGACTCGCGATTTTGGGTGTCAATGACGACCAGACTTCCGGGACCGTGCTGTACGTGTCCGGCGTTGAGGTGCCAGACTCTGTGGTTGGCGTGACCAACTCCCTGTCTGAAGAAGCCCATTCCCTCATCCGTTCTCGATCGGCGTCGATGCACGGCGACGCTTCGGAATCCGAATTCGGCTCGGAAGACGCAGCACATGCGGCCGGGCTTCATTCGATGATCGCCGTTCCGCTTATTGCCAACAACTCGGTCGTGGCAATATTGGTGTTGCGCTCGAAACGGAAGGACGCTTACACGAATCAAGACCTCGGGATGGCCCGTCGGGCCGGGATGCAACTAGCCGGGGCTATTGCAAACTCACAGCTTTACGATATTGCCCGACATGAAGCTGAACAACGCCGCGGCCTAGCCGAATTAGGCCGCATCGTCAGCTCATCGCCGAGGATCGAGGATGTCTACGATCAGTTCGCCGAGAAAGTCGCCGCTCTGATCCCATACGACAGACTGACCATCTCGCTAATCGGCGCTCAACTGGGGTTTGGGGTGTGTGCATACGCGTCGGGGACCGACATCCCTGAAATGAGGCCGGGTGCTGTGAACCTGCCCACCCCCGTCACCGACCGCGTGATCGACCAACGGGCAGGCGTGATGACTCACGATGTCGACGAACCAACGGCGGATCGGCCCTCCAGCTTCCCGATTGCTTCCGTCGCGGGGTTGCGTTCGTTTCTCACGGCGCCGTTGATTTCGCTGAACGAAGTCGTCGGCATATTCCAGATCAGCTCGATGTCGCTCGAGGTGTACACGGAGAACGACCTGACGTTGGCCGAGCGGATCGCGGGGCAGATTTCCGGCCCGATCGCCAACTCCAAACTGTACGCGGAGCACCTGGCGATGGAGGGGGCCCTGCGAGATAGTGAAGATCGCTATCGAATGCTGGTCGAGAACGCCAACGACGCCATTGTCGTGATACGAGACGACGTCATCGTCTACTCCAACGAAGCTTGGCAACGCATGCTGGGTCACGACTTAGAGGCGCCCACGGTCAGCAGCTTTTTTGACGACGTGGTCCGAGAGGACCGCGACCGAGTGCACGAATACCATCGCGACCTCCTGAGAGGCATCGGAGCCCCGGACGAATACGAGATGCGAGTCTTGACCCGCACCGGATCCGAAATGATACTGGAAGCCAAACCTCGAGTCGTCAAGTTCGAAGATCGCAACTCGGTTATGGTCGTCATGCGCGACGCGACCGAACGCAAACGCCTCCAAGAGCAGCTCTTCCAAGTCCAGAAGATGGACGCGGTCGGTCAACTCGCCGGCGGCGTCGCCCACGACTTCAACAACTTACTATCGGTCATCCTTGGCTTTTCCGAGCTTGCTCATATGAATCTTCCGGAGGACGGCGGCCGCTTGGGAGAACAGCTCGACGAGATACAGGAAGCGGCGCAGCGTGGCGCGCGACTGACCAGGCAACTCCTGACTTTCTCCCGCAGTCAAGTCATCGAGCCACAGGTTCTTGACGTCAACAGATTGGTTGAAGACCTCGACAACATGCTCGGTCGGCTAGTCAAAGAAGACATCGAAATGGTGATCGAGCCATACTTCGAGCCCTGCATGGTGAACGCCGATCCAGGGCAATTGGAGCAGGTGTGAAGGGCGGAGAGAT
>DCWO01000095.1:0-1254 GCA_002328865.1 Dehalococcoidia bacterium UBA2160
CACGTCCTTTTCTAAGATACAAGATTGGCGATATGCAAGATCACAGTTGCTTTCTCGTGCATTGTCTGCCCTGCGGACAATACGTTGTTCGAGGTGAGTCTCGAAGCATCGAGATCCCGACGTTGTCGCGACTTGTCGACCTTTGTGTTCATTGCCCATCAATAATGTTTGCTACAATCCAAGCCACATTCGCGATGCGGCTCAATTCGTCTGGGCTTCATTCGGAAAACATACTGTATTGCTTCGTGCAAGTTGATAGTATTATGCTATCTATGGTGCGGTGTCAATACTCTGTCCGGATTTACGCGGCTTGGGAGGATTGGAAATGGCCAAGACCTATATGCAGCCTGGACCGGTCGCTCGGGCATTGGAGCTCGTGGGAGAGCGCTGGACGATCCTGATTCTCCAAGAACTCTTGCGAGGAAGGAATCGATTCGCTCAGTTGAAGGACTCGGTGGGCGGCATCGCTCCGAATGTGCTCTCGGACAGGCTGAAGACCCTCGAGGACTACGACGTCGTAGAGCGCAGGTTCTACAGCGATCATCCCCCGCGAGCCGAATATCGGTTGACAAAGAAAGGGCACGAGCTCGGCATCGTCGCCGGCGCGCTGGCTGTGTGGGGGGCGAAGCACCTGTCGGACGACATCGTGCTCGCCCACACGGAGTGCGGCTCGGGGATGAATGTCATCTACTACTGTCCGACGTGCGAGACGAGCGTAAAGGGATCAGGCGTCAGACTCGAAGCCCACGACGAATCCTGGGTCGAGGACACCGCAGGGTGAGCCGTCGGCCCGTGTAAGTTCGAGCGCGATCGACTTGCCATGTTCGGACAATCAAAAAGGCGGCTGCTCCGTTGGAGCGCCGCCTTTTCGTTGGTGTGGGTTGCGATTCGTCGGCGGCCCTCCCGCACGGGCCCCCGTTGGCGCGGAGCCGACTCCTCGCCACCCCCGATTCGATTTTGGCAAGCCTAGATCGGTCCCACCCCGCTCAGATACATGTCCACTTCAACCTGCTCCCTTGGAGACAGGTTGGACCGGTAGTTCGGGTCCATGATCGCGACGCTTCCGTGCGCGCTGAAGTGGGCGCTCGCGAACCGCTTCACGGTCTCGACGAATCCGGCGATTTTCCGAGATTTTCCTCTTGCCCCGATACCCTGGTCTGTACTCCGATTGCCTGCGTTGCCATTGTCGTCCCCCCTGAATGATTTGATAATCTAAGGTTATAGGTCGTCGGCCGTCCGAGCCTGACCGCAGCC
>DCWO01000095.1:1599-47757 GCA_002328865.1 Dehalococcoidia bacterium UBA2160
CCGAAGACCTGCCGAAGACCTGCCAGGCTCCTGACGCAGGTTTACATCGCATGGCTTCGCGAGGAAACGGCGCCAACCGACTTGGGCAACTCCCCCGACAACAGCACACGTGAGACCACGTGACATGTCGGGATCTTGGGTCGCCCCTCGTCTCTAATTGGTCTCCGACGGTGAGTCCAACCGGCGAATTCAGCGCGGACCCAAAGTGAGTCGCCATGTCCGGAGAAGCAAAAAGGCGGCTGCTCCGATTGGGGCGCCGCCTTTGCGTTGGCATGGGTTGCGATTTGTCGGTTGTCTCTCCCGCGCGGGCCACTAGTCGTATCGAAGTCGACTCCTCGCCTCCTTCGAATCGAGTCGAGAGATGTTACGCGGGGCCGATCCCGTTGAGGTATCCGTCGACTTCCGACTTCTCGTGCACCGTCAGCTTGGCCCGGTGGCTGGGATCCATGACAGTGGACCCGCCATTGGTGTTGAAGTAGATGCTCGCCAGTTCTTTGACCGTCTCGACGAATCCGCTGAGCCTTCCTGGATTCTGCTCCAGCCCGGTGACTTCAACCTGTATTCCGATAAGTTGCGTTGCCATCATTCCGCCTCCCCTGTGAATTTGATAGTCGTAGGTTATGCGTTCATGCTCGTGACTGCCTGACCCAAACCTCACGTGGACCTGTCTCGTTCCTGACCGGAAGCTGACATTCCGTCGTTTAGAGCGAAACCGGGTGCAGCCAGCCGGTCGTCCGCGGATCAGCGTGAAGTGCAAGCTTTCGTCGTCCGCGACCCCATCCCGTCGACGCGATGCAGGTCCCTCGGCAGTCAGACGTTGTCGGCAATTGTCGGATTTGAGACGAAGATATCCGACCCCGAACTTGGTGCGCGACAAATCGCCTCAGTCGCCGGCGGTTTGTTGGCGCGACTCGCCGGCCCTGCGCGAAACGGCGAACCCGGCGCCTACAATCGCAAATACGAGCACGCCTACGATCACCAAGCCGGTCGCGTTGTACATCGACGCCATGCCAATTAGGATGCCTCCTACACCGAGGGGTGCAACAGACCACAACGCCTTCCACGCCCACGTGGCGACGCGCCGCCCGGTGACGTAACGCGTCACGACAAGATCAACAATCTGCAGGAGAATCAACAGAATGCCCATCTGGAGTGCCAGATCTATCATCCAGGTGTGCGATATGCCCCGGTTGACCGGTTTCCAAGTATCCCCGGCGTCGTCGGAACGGTAGACGCCGTCGCCGCTGCCCATAAATAAAGTGTTGTCACTCTCGAAACCGGGAGAGACAACCAAGGCGGTTCCTATGCCGTCTCTGCTCGTGACTTGGCGCCAGGTGTCTCCGGCGTCGGTGGAACGGTAGAGTTTGTCCGGCTCGGTGCGAAACATGGTGTTGTCACTCTCAAAGGCAGGGGAGAACGCCACGGTGCTGAGTTGTCCGCGCGACGGGCCCTCGAAGACGAGATGCCAGGCGCCGCCGGCGTCTGTGGAACGATGGAGCTCGTCCGATGTGGTCCAGAACAAAGTGTTGTCACTCTCGAAGACAGGCGAAAGGGCCACGGAGCCGAACCAAAGACTTTCTCCGGTTTCGGCAACTGCTTGCCACGTGTCGCCGGCGTCGATTGAGCGGTAGATGTCGATCGAGTGCCCCGTCAATGCCGTCAGTGCGGCGAACAATGTCTTGTCAGTCGCAAAAGTTGGGGAGATAGCCAGAGCGGAGACAGCGGCTGGGCCAACAACGACATCGGGCGGTGTAAGAACAGGTGTTGGAAGACCGATCGTTTGCCATGTCTCACCCCCGTCCTGGGAGCGGCAAAGCCCGCCCGCCCAGATGCCTGCAAACAGCGTGCGGTCGCTCTCAAATGTAGGAGAGACCGCAAGTGTGCTGAAAACGGGGTTGTCTTTCGACGAGCAGGCGGCAATCGACTCAAACGCGATGATTCTCCAGTTGTCCCCTCCGTCGGTGGATCGAGAAAGCCCGCACCCAGTAGTCGCGAACAGCGTTCGATCGTCCTCGTACGCGGGTGAGAACACCAGCTCATCGACAGGCGTATGCAATCTGTTCGGATCGCACGCGTCATGTTCGCCGATTGCCTGCCAGCTATCCCCGGCGACGGTGGAGCGGTAGAGCCTGCCCGCCGTGGCTGCGCCTTCGTCTCCTTCCGTCTTCACGAACACCGTGCCGTCGACATCATAGGCAGGGGAGATCGCCAATGCACTGACATACGGACCGTATTGCGCAGGTCCGATGGCGGCGGCCAGCAAGATGCCGACAAACGCCAGTACGCACACCGAAAACACGCGGGGTATGCTGAGCAAGAACTCTCGCGGAGCGTCGGACATGCCCTCGACAAAAAGAATCATGGCGCCGGGCAGGTTGACCAGCAAGAAGGCAAGCGCGAGGGCGCCTAGTATGATGAGACCATCCGCCAGACAACCAATGTCACTACAGTCGCGACGGAGCATCAAAACGATCACAGTTGCCGGGATCGCCGAGACTGCTGCGCTTATCAGGAACCCGCGCCGCCGACCCAAGACCAGGAAACCCAGTCCGAGGCCAGGGAACAAGTTCAGGATGGCGCCGACGAGATACCGCATTCCGAATGATCGCTCTCAGGGATCTGGCTGCACCGGTGTCAATGGCCGAGTCTGCCGGTCGATCATATATTGAAAGGACGCGGCTGTCAGCTTGCGGTCCGCCGACTTCCGGACAAGCAAAAAGGCGGCTGCTCTGTTCAGAGCGCCGCCTTTTCGTTGGTGCGGGTTGCGATTTGTCGGCGGCCCCTCCCGCGTGGGCCACTTGTCGTATCGAAGCCGACTCCTCGCCGCCCTCGGAGTTAGTTCAGCGATGTTACGCGGGTCCGATCCCGTTCAGGTATGCGTCAACCTCCGACTTCTCGTACACCGTGAGCTTGGCCCTATGGCTGGGATCCATGACGGTGGATCCGCCGTTGGTGTTGAAGTAGACGCCCGCCAGCTCCTTGAGGGTCTCCATGAATCGTGCGAACCGTCCGGGGTTATGCTCCTGTCGAGTGACCTTGGTCTGTATTCCGATAGCTTGCGTTGCCATTGTCGTCCCCCCTTAATGTTTTGATAATCTAAGGTTATAGGTCGCCGGCCATCCCCGCCTGACCGCAATCTCCCCGAACCCTGACGGGAATCTGACAGGAAGTTGACATCGCCTCGATTCGTGGCAATGCCGGCTTGCGTCGCGAATCCGAGCGGCTTGTGCGGGACTGCGGTTCTGCGCACGGGCAACGTGCAACGGAGGCTTCCTGTTCTGGCTGGACGCGGTGAACGCCACCGCGCCGCTTCTTGGCGTGCGCCGATCATACTCCGGTACTACGCCTCCTCCTCCTGACGACCGCCCCGCCGTCAATCCATCGTTCACGCCAATATCAGGTCTCTCGCCGATTACGCCACGCCAGCCAGACCGTAGTATGGACTCATCGACCAAACACAGCAGGAGGAGGACGAGGAAACATGTTCAACAGATTATTCAAACCAACCAAAGCCAGGAATTCTCGGTTCGACACGTACCTTTCGAACGTGGTCCGCGTAGGCAGATCCGGGGCGCCTACCGCCGACGAAGCTCGCAAAGATTTCGCCGCGACGGTCAGAGCCGCTTCCCTCTGGCATGGATAAATAGAATCCCAAGTTGACAGCATTGGCAACCTGGGATTCGTTTTAGGCCTATTCCGGATTGTCGCTATGTTTGAGTTCATTGGCCCGACCGGGATATTCTAGGTTGACCGTCTCCGTATTATCAGGAATGATTGGTCACGGATATTGACCGAAGATTCGCTGAAACCCGCGAGGAAGATCCGCGTATGACTGACGGTTTCACATCATCCATTCACCTTTTCGAATATCAACCCGAGAAGATCAAGATTGGAACGGTGTATCACTATGTCAAATCCAACATCGACGGCACGAATCCGGCCGATGTCTCGATCTACGTGGCTTCCAGGCAACGCGTGGAGGTGCTGAAGATAGAGCAAGGAAGCACCTTGCCCGCGTACGTGACCGCGGATTTCGATTGGGAGTCTTTTTCGGCCGTTCGTTTGGACTCATGGCATATCATCGAGGATGGATCGCTGAGACGTCAGCTAGAATCCCATCTTTCGCGCGAAAATAACACCTATACGGCCTATCTTGAAGGTGGGATATTTTCGGCCGATGTAGGGCACTATCCGCTTCACAATTACAACTTCGATTTCATCAGCTTTAATTTCATATTCCGACACCTCATTGACCCTGAACAGAAGTTCGCGATCGGCGTGGTCGAACCCAATTGGGATGTGATTCTGTCGCCCGATTTCAGTCCCACTGGAGAAGCTACGGATGTACTTCGGTACAAGGGCAAGGCATTGATCGAATTCCTTGGCGCCGACACCTATCGCGACGTAGATTGTCGGAAGTATCGAATAAGTGGAGAGGGCATGGATGAACAGGTCGGCTTCTTTTGGGCCAACATAGAACACGGGCATTTTGAAAACTTCGAGCACCCCCACCCGGACAACCCGGCTTGGGACAGCTTCAAGTTCGACCTGCGCTCCATCGAATACATGACCTTAGCAGAATGGAAAGAATTCATCGCCGCTCGGCACAAAGAGATGCTGGAACGAAATGGTTCGGATTGACGGTTTGGATGGAGAGATCAACGACCAGCCAAGGCCTGCCGCTTGCGGGCAAATCAAAAAGACGGCTGCTCCGATTGGAGCGCCGCCTTTTTGTTGATATGGGTTGCGATACGTCCGTGGCCCACCTCGCGCGCGCCATTCCTCCCGTCGAAGTCGACTCCTCGCCGCCCTCGAAACTGGCTTGACGATGCTACGCCGGTCCAGCGCTGTTCAGGTCGGCGTCGATTTCCGACTTCTGTTCCACCGTGAGATTGGCCCGATAGGCCGGGTCCATCATCTGAGAGCCGCCGTTGGTGTTGAAGTACACACCCGCCAGTTCCTTGACGGTCTCGACGAATCCGGCGATTTTTCCGGAATTCTGCTCTTGTCCGGTTACCTCGATCTGTATTCCGATAATCTGCGTCGCCATGGTTTCGCCTCCCCTATGAATTGATGAATTTGATAGTCATAGGTTATGCGTTGACGCTTGTGACTGCCTGACCGCGACCTCTTAGAAACCTACCAGACACCTGACGAGAACCTGACATCGGGTCGTTCGGGCTCGCCATCGTGGCCGAAGATCACTTTAGTTTCGAGTCGCCGGCCAACCTTCGCTCACTCAACAGCGCGGTTGCGGCGGCGCCCACGATCGCGAGCCCCAGCATCAGTACGAAGGCAATGTCGTAGCTGTCGCGCCAGTCGAACACGGCCGCCCCGAGCACCGCGCCCAATCCGCCAGCCACCTGGTGGACCATGTTGATCAACCCGCTTACCGTGCCCAGCCTCTCCGTGCCGAAAATGTTGCCCGCGAACACCACGGTCAGGGGAGCAGTCATCGTGAATGTGAACCCGTATATCAGCGCCACTGCCACGATGGACGGTGTATCTTGAAACAACGGGATGTAGGCAAATATCCCGATGCGAAGCACAAAACAGAGCAGAGTCGGCTTGGACGCGCCGTGGGCGTCGGCCAAGAATCCGGCAAGCAGTACGCCCGCCAGTCCGAACAGGCCCATGAACGCCAGGATGTTGCCGGCCAGCAGGTCGCTCACACCTTGGTCTTGGGCGAAGGCGACGATGTGTGTCGCCATGAAAAAGTCCTGGGCGCCGCACGCGGCGAACAGCGCCGCCAGCAACCAGAAGCTGCGCGACCTCAACACGTCTCCCATGGCAGACGACGGCTCCGCTGATGACGGTGTCTGCGCTTGCGGTGCTGCCGGCGGTCGCGACCTGACCACGGCAACCGCAATCGGCACGACCACCGCGGCGTATGCAGCTCCAAGTATCAAGTACGATGTCCGCCATCCCAGCGTCGCCAGAAACGACGCCATCAACGTGATGATGACGAGCTGCCCGATGCCGTTGCCGGAAATCGCAGCACTGGCTGCCAGACCTCGCCGGGTCGGAAACCACCGGCTCATGAGCACGCTCACCGGCGCCACGGACACGGCGGCGGTCCCCAAGCCCAGCAAGACTCCGTAGACCGCGAACAGCTCCCACTGGGATTGCACACGACCCATCAACGCGATCGCCAATGCGCTCAACACGGCGCCGCCGCCCATCGTCAACCGGATGCTGTAACGGTCGATGAGACGGCCCACCACGGGCATGGCCAGCGCCGAGACAACCATGAAGACGGTGAAGGCGGAAGACAGCACGGATCGGCTGATGTCCAGGTCCTCGCTCATCGGCTTGAGTACAAGACCGAACGCGAACCGAGCGCCGCTGGCGAAAAACAGCACGAGGAACCCCGACGCCAGTATGACGTGGCTGTAGTCCAATCGTTTCAGTGCGCGATTCAATCTGGTGTGCTCCACGCCGTGGGGATGCAATAGATTGGTCGTCGGTCTCACGCTCGACGACGATTCGTCGCGGTCAGGCGCCTGCTTCTTCGATGCCCGCCCCATTCTCGACCATGCGGTCGATACAGGCAACCGAGGTCACACCTGGCGCCGTTGTAACGGGCAAGACACAGAAAGGCGGTCCCTCATTGAGCGACCGCCTTTCTGCTTGCGTTGGGTTGTTGGGGGCCGGGCTGCCTTCAGCCCGACCCGTTTCCGGTTTCAATTGTGCTAGAAACCGTGCATACTCGCATCGAACTCCGTCGTCTCTTTGACTGTGCGCCGCGCCCGAATTCCGGGTTCCATCTGCTGGATCGTTCCGCGAGTGGAGAAGACCACCTCGGCCAGCTCCTTGGCCGTTGTGATGAACCTGGCCAGCCTACCGGCAACACTTCGTTCGTCTTCGCGTACCGCTGCTTCGCTCTGTGTTGTGATAGTCCACGTTGCCATGGTTCCGCCTCCCTTATGAATTTGATAACCATAGGTTATGCGTTTGGGCCTGCGACTGCCTGACCGAGATATCTCAATAACCTATCTGTTGCCTGACAGGAACCTGACACGGCGCCGGCTCACTTCCGATGCGCGCCAGGTTCACGGTCAGTCTGGATGTCTTGGTGTCCCGAGTCGGGAAGTCATGTGGCAGCGTCGCGAGCCTTCGACAAGTCCCGACAAGGCCGGGATCCCGATGCGTCGAGACTCAAGCCGAATGGAGCAAAGGTATTCCCGTTCGTGGTGAGCAACGTTATGTCCGCGGGACGGACAATGCATTGAACAGTAACGGTCGTTTTGCAGATTGTCATGCTGAGACCGCAGGCGAAGCATCTGGGGCCCCGCAGGGAGGCAATTGTCGCATTCAACCAGATCCTTCGGCTTCGCTCAGGATGGCATCGGGAGAGCCGTTACTTGGAAGCCTGTTGAACCACCTCGACGTTTCCGCGTGATGTGGGATTTATGCACCGAATGTGCGACTCAGGACACTAGCCCCGTCTGGCGCCAGTTGCACGGCCATGCACAATCGACGTAAGCTACGGCCAACGAATGAGGGCACCCTCGGTCGATGCATTGTAGAACCGCACGCTGTGCCTGTCGCGGTGTACAAACGTGCTGCAATCGTACCGATGGTCGAGACCCCGCGAAGTGTAATCCAGCGGGCCGCAGACATGCTCGTGCCATCCGCACAGAGCATCAGGAGGGAACAGAAATGGCTATCGTCGGATCGGGAGACTACAGATACGAAAGAGTGTCGTCTTGGCCCAATCTTCCGAAGTACTGGGAGATGGGACTGGCGTCCGACGGTGCGGTCAACTCCAAGGACGAGGTTCATATCTTCAGCCGGGGCGCCCACCCGGTGACGATATGGGACACCGACGGCGCCTTCATCTCGTCATGGGGCGAGGGCACGTTCTCCGCCAACCCCCACGGCATCTACATCGCCCCCAACGACAACATCTGGCTCGTGGATCGCGACTACCACATAGCCACCGAGTACACGCCGGGCGGGAAGCCTTTGCGCACGCTCGGAAACAAATTGGCGCCGTCGCCGTCGTTCCAAGGGATGCCGTTTAACATGCCGTCCGGGTTGGCGATCGCCCCGAACGGCGAGCTGTTCGTCTCCGACGGGTACGGCGGACACAGGGTCCACAGATTCAGCGCCGACGGCGAGCTGTTGCTTTCGTGGGGCAAGCAAGGGACCGGCCCCGGAGAGTTCGCGCTGCTCCACAACATCTGGGTCGACTCCAGAAGCAGGGTGTTCATCTGCGACCGTGAGAACAGCCGCATCCAGATATTCGACGACAACGGCGCCTTCCTGGGGGAGTGGACCGACGTGGTCCGGCCCGGCGACGTCTGGATTCAGAACGACACCGTGTTCGTCATCGAAGACGGCCCGCAAGGCGGAGTCAGCATCTGGGACCTGGACCATAATCTGCTGAGCAGTTGGCGAAGCAACGAGCCGGAGGAAGGAACCATCCTTGGCGGGCACGGGATCTGCGCCGACTCCCACGGCAACGTCTACGTCACCGAGATCGGGCAGGGCCAGCGAGTGACCAAGTTCCAGCGGGTGTAGGGCTAGGCCCCTACCGGTGGCCGCGCATGGGGCCGCCGAGGTACATGCCCAGCTTTGTGCCGCCGATCAGGTGCACGTGGCTGTGGGGTTGGGATTGTTCGGCGTCTTTGCCGACGTTGGACACCAGGCGGTATCCATCGGGGCAGTGCTTGTCGCCAAGTTCCACGGCTAGCTTGCCGATCCGGGCGATCAGGTCTCCGTTTTGCCACATCTCGATCTGCGTGATGTGTTCCTTGGGCGCCAGAAGCAGCATCACGGGCACCCACCCAAGCTGGTTGTGGAAGACGATGATGTCGTTGTCCTCGTACTCGATTCTTGACGGAAGCCGGCGCGCGATTATCTTGCAGAACGTGCAGTTGTCAGATGCCATATGATTAGCGGTTTGCTCTCCGATCTCTGGGGTTGCCGCCCCGCTGTCGCTTCACGCGATAGTCGGGGGCGTCCATGCGAATGAGAAGGCCCACCGAAGGGTCCTGAACTCGAGAGCTGATCGGCCCTGATTCGTCTGTCAGATCCAGCATGCTGGTGATGATGGTGGGCAGCCTCGCGTTGTGCCTGTGAACGACGATCTGGTAGAGCTTCTCGTACGCCCAAGGGCTGGTATTTTCCTGGCCCAGATCGTCCAGGATCAGCAGCGGCGCGTTCTTGATCTGGTCGAAGACGCGGTCGTATGTAACTCTGCTCTCGGGAGTGAACGTAAATCGCAGGTAATCCAGGAGCTCGGGCACGAAGGCGAAGTACGCGGTCATCCCGAGCTTCAGGCGTTCGGCAGCGATGGCGACTGCCAGGTGGGTCTTGCCGACCCCCGTGTCGCCGAAAAGAGTCAGCCAGCCGTCGGGATCGCGAGCGTAGCTCTGAGCGGCTTCGAACGCGGCCTGAAGGCTCGCCTGCTGTTGTGACGAAGGTCGGTTGCCCCGGATGTCGAACTGCTCGAAGGTCATTCGGCGAAGCATCTCGGGCTCGACTCGTCCGAGACGATGGGACTGCCCTTGACCTCCCGCATGAGTCGGGCGCACCTCCAGAATCCGGCATAACAGCGGCTGCCGCATCCGGCTGGCAAGGTAAGGGTCCAGCTCGTTCAGTTCCGTGGTCGTGGTGATCACGGTTGGGAGCCCCGCGTTCGCCCTGTGATTGAATATCTGTTGGAGCTTCTCCTGAGCCCACGACGTCGAGCTCTGGGCGCCGAGGCCGTCGAGGACAAGCAGAGGGGCGTCGTTGACTCGTTCGAACAGGTCCGAGTAGTTGATCTCGGAGTTGGGCGCGTAGCTGGCTCTCAGATGATCGAGCAGATCGGGCACGTGGACGAAGAACACCGGGTTTCCGTCCTCGATGCACCGATTGGCGACGGCGGCGGCCAAGTGCGTCTTGCCGGAACCGTGGGGACCGACCAGAGCCAGCCAGCCCTTCGGTTCTTCAGCGTACGCGACCGCGGCCTCGAACGATGCGCTGAACATGTGCTGGCTCTCGGGGTCGTCCAGTACGCCCTGTGGATTCAGCGTTTCGAACGTGAAGCGAGTGAGATGCCCCAGGTTGCTGTATCGCCTCAGTCGCTCAGAGCGATCTTGTGCGGTTTGGTTTGCCTGGCAGTGGCATGGTTCGAAGCCGCCGAAATCCGGATGGCCGACCGGGACCTGGGGCGTGAGCCAGCCTCTGCCCTGGCAACTCGGGCAGACATCCTCAAGCTCCGTCTCAGGCGCGGAGCCGTGGCCGTTCGTTCCGTCGTCGCCGTTGGCGGCGCGTCTAGTATCGGCGAGTCTTTTTAGTATATCGCCCAGATTTTCCATCGCCTCGGCCTTCGCGTTCCCAACGCTCGAGGATGCTGGCGATGTACCGCCAGCTACGTTTGTTCTGTCTGACCGCCTCACGGAAGGCGTCTTCCAGCCAGTCTTCGGGATAGAGCTCTTCGGCTTCCCGCAACTCATCGGCGATCATCGGGCTGAGCATGCCGACGTTCTGTTCGTACAGCGCAAAGATGTTCGGCCGGCCCTCCGGCTCCTGCCAGGGGTCCGCCACGGCCGGCTTGGAATCGGCGCCGGATTCTTCGGACAGCCGAGCCATGGCCGCCCGGTCGGTCTCGGTGTTCAGTGCAAACAGTTGCTGACGTCCGTTCGTCTGCTCCACGGACGCCACCACCACGACGCCCCGACGGACCGCGCCGGCCATCGCCCGTTCGATCTTCTGAGCGGCCGTTCCATCTCCCTCGGGCAGCGAGCGTGTCAAGGTGCGGTCAGCCTGAAGCTCCGCCAGCGAGACGAACCTCGGATGGCCGCGTTGTTGGTTCAGCAGCGCGATCAGCCGTAGCGTGCACTTGAGTTCAGCCAGGTCGTCGATCTGCTCCAGCAGCGTGCCCAACAACGGTCCTGGCACGGGAACGTACCTGACCTTTCGCGGGAAGCCCGCGTATGTGGCGCCTCGGGTTTGTTGCATGGGCATCCTTGCATCTGGTTGGCGGCTGGCATGTGGTTCGACAAGCTCACCACGAACGGAAAACGCAATGCTCACCACGGACGGAATCACACGACGCTTGCCACGAACTCCTGACGCTCACCAAGAAGCCGTTCGTCCAATGTCCGTTCACCCTGAGCCTGTCGAAGGATCGTCGTTCGCTTCGATTGTCCGGGCAGCCTCAGGCCCCTTTGCACTCCCCGTGACGCCGCAAAAACTACACGTACTCCAGAGTCGGCGTTGGGCTGGCGGCAGGGAGCGATTCGAACCTGACCATGTCCGGTTGGAACAGCAGCGGGACGGTTCCGGTTGGTCCGTTCCGGTGTTTGAGCACCATGATCTCCGCCACGTTCTCGGGATAGGGTTGCGTGGGGAACTTGCGCTCCCAATCCTCTCGATCCGTGTATATGTCCTCGCGGTAGATGAACGCCACGACATCGGCGTCCTGCTCGATGCTCCCGCTCTCCCGCAAGTCGGACAACATCGGCCTGTGGTTGGGGCGTTGGTCGGGTGCTCGGCTGAGCTGGGCGCATGCCAGAATGGGTATGTCCAGCTCTCGGGCAAGGCTCTTCAGGGAGCGTGACACCTCCCCCAATGCCACGGCCCGGTTGTCGTTTCGGCCGGTGTCGATGAGCTGCAGGTAGTCGACGATCAGAAAGTCGAGCCCTCGTTCGGCCTGGAGCCGGCGGGACTTGCCTCTGATTTCCATCATGGTCTGGAACGGTGTCTCGTCGATATACAGGGGCAGGTCGGAGAGCATGCCGATCGCGTCGAGGACCCTGCTCTCTTCGTCGTTGTTGATCAGGTTTATGCGAAGCCGGTGACTGTCGACGTTGGCCTCGGAGGCCAGGAGCCTCATGGCGATCTGCTCGCCGCTCATCTCCAGGCTGAACACGCCCACGGAGAAGCCCTGGGTCGCGGCGTGGCGAGCCATGTTCAGGGCCAATGTGCTCTTGCCCAGGCTCGTGCGTGCAGCGACGATCACCAAGTCTGAGCGTTGTAAGCCGCCGCCCAACAACTCGTCGATCTGGGAGAAGCCCGTGATTACCGGCGCCAGCCTGCTGGCGTCCGACGATTCGACGGCGCCGCTGGCTTCCATGTAGATGTCGAGGAATTGGCGGATGGGGGTGAAGTCGCGCGTGCCGCGCCCGGATCTGACTCCGTAGAGCAGTTGCTCGGCGTTGGATATGGCGGCTTCGGCGTCCGGCCCGCTTTGGTAACCGATCTCGGCGATGCGTTCCCCGGCCCGGATGATCTGCCGCATGATCGACGTCCGCTGCACGATCTGCGCGTACTGTTCGATATGGACCGACGTGGGGACCGTTGCCACCAGGTGGGCGAGATACGGCGCCCCTCCGACCGATTCGAGTCTGTCGTCATGCAACGATAGCTCGTGGGAGACGGTCACTTGATTGATCGCCTCGCCCCGTTCCATCAGCGCAAGGCATGCCTCGAAGCACCAGCGGTTCTTCTGACCGTAGAAGTCAGGCGACTTGAGGAACGATGTGACCCGTGTGAGCGATTCGCCGTCGATGAGGACGGAACCGACCACTGATTCTTCGGCGCTGTTGTCATGGGGAGGAAGAAGGTCTAATACCAATACAGCCTCACGGAGTTACACTACTCTTCGTCGTCAGACCCGCTCTCGTCAGGCGCCTGGGCTTCCGGCGCATCCTCGTCCGAGTCGTCGTCATCATCATCGTCCTCAGACTCTTCGGCCGCGGCCGCCTCTCTGGCTTCGATGGCCGCCAACATGTCCTCCGGGTCGCTCCCGATGGGATAGACCAAGACCTTGATCGTGGCCTCGACCTCGGGATGGAGCGTGACGCCCAAGTCGTACAACCCCAACTCACGAATAGCCTCCGGGATCTCGATCATCCTGCGATCGATGTCCTTCTCGGTCAATTCGGAAAGGGCTTCAGCGACGATCGTGTTGGTCACCGAACCGTACAATCGGCCCGATGTTCCGGCACGCATCTCGACACTGACCTGCCGTCCTTGAAGTTCCTCGGCCAGCGCTTTCATGTCGCTCAATCGCCTGACACGCGTGACCCCGGCCTGTCGGGCAAGCTTGGCAACTCTTTGCAGCGCGTTGTGGGTCGCTGGAACGGCCAGGCTCTTCGGAATCAGGTAATTGCGGGCGAACCCGTTCTTCACTTCTTTGACGTCCCCGCCCTGGGCGACGCCGGAGACATCCTCTAGAAATACAACTCTCATAGCACTGCAACCTCGGTGCAAGAATTCTGTGCCGCGAATCATCGGGGCAGACAACTGATATTGTGCCATACAGCTCAGTGCCATGGACAACAGAACGCATGTGCTGCCTCCATCTTACCACGTCCGGCCAAAATCCGAAACGCGGATTCTTGATGGAGGCAGAGCCAATGATGGCAGAATACAAACTGGAAGTTCTAGCGCCGTTTTCGAAGAATTTTGCGAGTTGGCGCCGTGTTGCCCGATTCGAACGGCCGCCGGTCAGGACCCGCCGAACATGCTGATGAAACGGCGCACCCTGGCGACGCACTGGCGCTTGAATTCGTCGGACCTGGTTGAAGTCAGATACTCCAAGTGACTGCCAAGGTCCACCAGTTCGGCGCGTTGTTTCCAGTCGTCCGGCAGGTCCATGCCCCCGGCCCGCAAACCTTTCTGCACCAGATCGTGGCATCGAGGAGGAGTGTTCCGGAGCAGGTTCCCGATGTCCATGTACGGTGTGCCGGACATGCCGAACTCCCAGTCGAGGATCCCGCTCACGGCGCCGCCCCGGATCAAGATGTTGGTGGCGTTGAAGTCTCCGTGGACCAGGCGGCTCTCCACGCCGATCTCGCTCCGCCGTTCACTTTCTCGGTCGAGAATCGACAGCACCGACTCAGCGGCTTCGCGTCCGATCCAGCGAAGCACGTCGGCGTTCTCGAGCTGCTGATGGATGAAGCCTCTGCCGCCGAAGTCGAAGCTCGATATGGAGCCGTCCGCGTTGATCATCCCAGGCGACTCGAACGCGACCGAGGCGATCCTCGCCAGAGCCTCGCCGGCCGCGGCCGAATGCTGGGGCGCATTCTCGAGCAACTCTCCCTCCAGGAACTCGAAGATAGACCAACCGTCCCCGCGATCCAACTCCACCGGCACGGGTACAAAGTCTCTTACGAGGCCCATAACGTAGACCTCACGCGCCGCGTCGCTGCGGCTGTAGAGGCGTAGGACGCACGCGAGGCCGTCCGTCAGCACGAGTTTGTAGTTGGTGTTGATCTTGCCCGCCTGCAGCAGGTCCACGGACCGGACGCCTCGGCCACGCAGGAAGCCGGCAATCAGCGATGCGTCGAAGGGTTGGTGGGGGTTCCGTCGATCGAGAGTCATCTTATATCGTGGCTGGTTCGTGACCTGCGAGAGAGCCGTGGAGAGACTGCTCACACGTTGAAGAGGATGGTCAGTACGTCACCCTCTTTGACCTGATACGTTTTGCCTTCTTGTCTCAGAAGCCCGAACTTCTTGGCCTCGGCGTAGGAGCCGCACCGGAGCAGGTTGTCGCACGTAACGACCTCAGCCCGAATGAAACCTCGCTCCAAGTCTGAGTGTATGCGGCCCGCGGCCCTGGTCGCGGGCGCGTCTCGTTCGACCGTCCAGGCTCGTACCTCGGTTTCGCTTCCGGTGAAGAAGGTGATCTGGTCGAGCGCTTGATATGATAGCCAGAGCATCCGCGCCAATCCCGATTCGCCGGCGCCCATGGACTCACGAAACTCCTTCTCGTCTTCCGCATCCATCTGCGCGAGCTCCATCTCCAATTTACCGCAAACGGCGGCCGTGAGCGTCCACTCGCTGCCGAACTCCGAGGCCAGCCGTTCTTCCATCGCCGCTAGTTCATCGAGTTGATCCTCGCCCGCGTTGGCGACGACGATGATGGGCTTTGCCGTCAGGAACTGGTAGCCCTCGATCTGTCGCGCTTCGTCCAGGCTCAGTTTCTGGCCGCCAATGGGCGTGCCGTCTTCGAGCCCCTGCTTGAGGCGGAGGATCAGTTCCTCCTCTCGCTCTATGGTCTGTCGTTCGGCGGCTTTGGTGCTCTTCTTACCTTCGGCCAACCGGGTTAGCTTCCGGTCCAGTATTTCGAGGTCGGCAAAGGTCAGTTCGTACAGCATGGTCTCGACGTCGCGGTACGGATCGACGCCTCTGCCGTCGTCGGCCACGGACGGGTCTTCAAACGCCCGAACTACGACAACCAGAGCGTCCGCGCGTTGCAGGTGGTTCAGGTACTCGCCGGAGATTCCGCGCGATTGCCCCAGTCCCTCCGGGGCAGGCGGAAGGTCGACGTAGGTAACCTCGGCCTCGACTGTCTTTTTGGACACGAACATGTCGGTCAAGAGTTGGAGCCGCGGATCGGGCACTTTCGCAACGCCGATGTTCGGCTTCGTCTCTGACGAAAACGTTGCGGTCTGAGCCGCGCCGCGAGTGACCGCGTTGAACAGGGTGGTCTTACCGCTTCTGGGGAGGCCTACGATTCCGATGTCCATATCGCATTAACTATCGCAGAACCAATCGCGGGGTGTCCAGAGCATGTCGTGAACCGATCGTGGTCAAAGAGATCGGTCGGATAGCGTTTCGGAGGGTGTAGTAGCGATGGAACAGCCGGAGAGCCGAAAAAGCTGGTCGGGACGGCGGCGATACAAAATCCGCCAATCGCGCGGTTCATCCGGGCGCCAGTCGACGGATGACCGAGCCCTAGTTCTCGTCGTCCAGAACCCGGTACTTGCCTTCGATCACGGTCGAACCATCGGGCGGACCGCCGGATGAATTCGCCGGAGCTTTGCCAAGGTGCTCCAAAACCAGATCCTTGGGCGCAAGTCCCAGAAACAGCACCAGTGCTAGCAACAACGCGAGCAGGTCGTCTACCCGTCCGATCCACGGGATGAAATCGTGGACAAGGTCGACGGGCGAAATCACATATGCCACCGCGGCAGGAAACAACATCTTCAGCCGAACCGGCACACGGCGGTCAAGCAACAGCCGGGTAACCAGCCGAAGCACGCCGGTGTAGTTTAATAGCAGGAGCAAGCCTCTGAACAATGGCATCCTCTGTGCAAACGTCTTGACTCGATTATACCGCACTTGCCCCTGAGTGGAACCTCGCATCGACCTAACGGCCAGTGCACCGGCATGCAGCGCCGATGCGCTCGACGTGCAATCCCGACAGGGACGATTCGGAGCGCCACGTGTGATTGGGAGAGCTTCGCTTTGGCATCGGCGCGGACGAATGGACTGGCAGTCACCGTTCCTTCCGATTTCCGACCGTCCACGTCGCTGGCGCCAAGCGCGCGACAATTCGCTGTACAGTAGGTGTTGATATCATCCGGTGAGGCGGCGCCACGACCTCGGTGTCGATTGTCGTTTCCTTGTCACGGTTGTAGGATGCCGCAATGAGACGGCAATGCGACTCAGCGCGGCAACAGTCTTCTATCGAAAAGGAGGGTCAAGTGACCCAATCCAACGGCGCAAAGGCCGTAATCGAACTTGAGCGAGTGACCAAAAGCTACGTCGTGGGCGGCACTGAGGTGATAGCCCTGAACGATGTGACTTTGAGCATCATGGAAGGAGAGTTCGTCTCTGTCCTCGGCCCATCGGGAAGCGGCAAGACCACACTCCTCAACACCATCGGCGCGCTGGATTCGCCAACAAGCGGGACAGTGACGGTGGACGGCGACGACATATCGAAGTCGTCACGAAAAGCCCTGTTCGAATTCCGACGCCGGTCCGTCAGTTTCGTGTTCCAGAGCTTCAACCTATTCCCGGGATTGACTGCGCTCGAAAACGTACAGTTCGGCGTCGACGTGTCAGGCAGGAAAGACAAAGCCGACGCCCGCGAGGTTCTGAGCAAGGTCGGGCTCGGCGAAAGGGTCGACCACTTCCCCCACGAGCTGTCCGGAGGCGAACAGCAGCGCGTGGCGATCGCCAGGGCGCTGGCCACGGGCAATCCGATCGTCCTTGCAGATGAACCGACCGGCGAACTGGACTTCGTCACAGGCGCCCAGATACTGGTGCTTCTTCAGGAACAGGCGGCTGAGGGCAAGGTCGTGATCGTCGTGACGCACAACAGAGAGATATCTCGGATAACCGACCGTGTGATCCAGCTCAGCAGCGGTCGCATCGCCAGTGACGGTCCGCCGGCCGAAGGTCGAGCGAAGATCTCGGATCTGGCCTGGTAGGGAGCCGCAATGATCAGCATCGGAACATGGCTCAAGTGGTCACTGAGGGACTTGAAGGCGCGATGGGTTCAGGTTGCCGCCATCGCCCTCATCATCGCTATCGGAACCGGGACGTACGCGGGGTTGTCCAGCACCACGCGGTGGCGCGTGGCGTCCAACGAAACCAGTTTTGGCATGACCAATATGCACGACCTTCGGGTGCGGCTCGGCAAGGCCGCGTACGTGCCCAGAGGTTCTTTGATCGCCGCGCTCAACGAAGTCGTCCAAGACGGAACGGTGCTGGCCGCGGAGGAACGCCTCATCGTCCAGTCTCAGGTTTCGGTTGAAACCAAAGACGGCCCGATAATCGTCCCCGGACGGATCATCGGCGTCGATCTTTCGGACGGCGGGCCTCATGTGGATTCGCTATTCACTCGTAATGGGCGGCCGCTGGACGCCGGAGACACCGCCGAATTGGTCGCCATGATCGAAGGCAACTTCGGGAAGTTCTACGATCTCGAGCCGGAGGGCGCGCTGACTCTGTCCGGTTATTGGCCAATGGATTATGTGGGGCACGCGCTGGCGCCGGAGTACTTCCTCGTCATGACTGAGGAGGGGGGCATGCTGGCCCAGGAGAACTTCGCGGCCGTGTTCACTTCGTTGGAGACGGCAATGGCGCTGGCCGCGGCCGTCGATTCGGTCAATGACTTGGTGGTGAAGCTGACCGACGGCGTGGATGCCGAGCCCATCGCTAAGGCGCTCCAAGAACAAGTCCGTGACTTGGGCGGAACGGTGCTCGAAAAGTTGGACGATCCGTCTTACCGTGTGATGACCGAAGACGTCGAGGGCGACCAACTTTTCTATGACATTCTGGCGGCGGCCATATTCGCGGGAGCGGTGTTCGCGGCGTTCAACCTGATCGGTCGAGTCGTCGAATCGCAACGCCACGAGATCGGTGTCGCGATGGCGTTGGGCGTGCTGCCTCGCGTTATCGCCATGAGGCCGATTATGTTCGGCCTCCAGATCGCCGTGTTGGGGGTAGTATTCGGCATCGGTGTCGGAGCGGGACTGGGCAAGGTGATGGGCGATGTCCTCGAAGACTTCGTGCCGCTGCCATTCTGGGAAGCTCCCTTCCAGTTCGATCTGTTCGTGGGCGTCGCCCTGCTTGGGCTCGTGCTGCCGCTAATCGCCATCGCCTACCCGGTCTGGCGCGCCGTGCGCGTGACGCCGGTCGAAGCTATACGGACCGGACACCTGGCAGCCAGAGGCGGAGGCCTTGCCAAGCTCTTCAAGAATGTGCCGCTGCCTGGGAGCACGGTCCTCCAGATGCCGTTCCGAAACCTGGTCAGGGCTCCTCGGCGCACAGTGTTGACGTCTCTTGGCATCGCGGCAATTATCTCGATCCTCGTGCTCATCATGGGAATGGTGGACTCTTTCTTCGACGTCCTCGACCGGAGCGAGAAGGAGGCCCTAGGCGACTCGCCAGACAGAGTTGCAGTCGATCTCGACACGATCTATCGGTTAGGCGGCACGACGGTCGAAGGCGTGTCAAGGTCACCTGCTTTGGCCGACGCTGAACCCGCTCTGCAGCTTTCCGGCGTGCTCATCAACGACGAAACGGAAATTGACATATTCCTGACGTTCACGGATTTCGAGAGCACTCTGTGGACGCCAACTGTCGTCGAAGGCGCGGTCGATCCACAAACTCCAGGCGTCCTTATCGCCAGGAGGGCCGCCGAAGACCTTGGGTTGTCCGTCGGAGACATGGTCACGTTGCGCCACCCCATCGCGACCGATTATGGCAAGTTCGCGATGCTGGATTCTCAAGTGCCGGTAATGGGAATCCATGCAAACCCTTACCGTTTCTACGCCTACATGGACGTCGGTCAAACCGGAATGACGAGGATGGGCCCAGTCGCCAACGTGGTGTACGGCCAGTCTGCCCCGGGAGTAAGCGAATTCGAACTGAAGAGCCAACTCATGAGCGTCGGAGGCGTCGGGTCGGTTAGGTCGTTGGCGGCCAGCACCAGGGCGCTTCGCGACTTGATGGACCAGTTCATCTCGATGCTGTGGGTGATGGAGGGCGCCGTGCTGTTGTTGGCGCTGCTGATCGCATACAATGCGGCAAGCATCAACATGGACGAGCGGGCCAGAGAGCACGCAACCATGATGGCTTTCGGCATTCCGGTAGGCGCGGTCCTGCGCAACGCCGCCATCGAGAGCGCATTGTTGGGTCTGATCGCCACCGTGTTCGGGTTGGTGGGAGGCTATGTCCTGCTTGAACGGCTCCTGGCGACCGCAATGACCGAAGTGATGCCCGACCTGGGAATGGACATCGCAATCTCACCGGTCACTCTCGCGACGGCGTCAGTGGCGGGAGTCCTGGCGGTGGCAATCGCCCCGCTGCTGTCCTATCGAAAGCTGCGTCGAATGGACCTGCCCTCAACGCTGCGAGTGATGGAATGAGCTAGATTGATTTTTCTCCTCTACGGCGAAGACGATGTCGGGGTCGAAGAAGCCCTGGCAAAAATGAAGGAAGCCGCCGGCCCCGAGGACCTTCGAGACGTCAACGTGACCGTCCTGCAGGGGGCGGAACTGACGCCCGAGGATCTGGCGATGGCGGCGTTCACCCTGCCATTCATGACCGACCGGCGTCTCGTCGTCGTCAGAGGCCTGCTCACAAGATTTCAACGTCAAGGGTCTTCTCGCGGAGGCGGCGGCCGCAAAGAGCTTGAACCTTGGCTGGCCCTCGTCGCGCAGCTCGAAAATCTGCCGGACGTCACCGGTTTGGTCTTCGTGGACGCCGCGCTTGTCCGTAACAACCCTCTGCTTTCCAAACTCAAACCGATTGCCCGAGAGCGGGTGTTTGCGTTGCCGCGCGGCGCCGAGTTCCAGGGCTGGATCGCGCAGCGCGCTGTCGCACGCGGCGTGGACATCGAGCCCAGCGCCATCGCGGCCCTGGCCGACGCCGTCGGCAGGCAGCCGCGGTTGGTCGACGCCGAGATCCAGAAACTGGGAGCATACAAGGACGGCGGACGAGTCACTCGCGAGGACGTTCAGCGCATGGTCGCCTACGTGCGCGAATCGGGCATCTTCGAGGCGGTGGACGCCGTCGTCGAGGGCCGCACCGGAGATGCCATCAGGATGGTGCGCCAGATCGTCGACGGCGGGGACCCGGCCATTTACGTCATCACGATGATCGCCAGGCAAGTCAGGCTTCTGTTGCTGGCCAAAGACCTGCGCGTCAACAACGTGCAGCGCAACGAGATGCCTAGGAGGCTCGGAGTTCCGCCCTTCGCCGTGGACCGTACGCTCAGGCAGGAAGGGCGACTCTCGTTCGATCGCCTGCGTGAAATCCACCATCGATTGGTGGACACCGACCTGGCGATGAAATCTACGTCAATCGATGACGACCTTGCATTGGAGATGCTAATCGCGGAGCTTTCGCTGGTTTAGTCGATCGATTCAAGCGCGTAGTCACAGCCACAACTCCAACTCGATCTCGTCTCTGATCGGAATGCCGTCGGCGCCGAGTCGCGGGATGTCCTTGAGAGCACGAGATTGGTCGACCGCCTTCGGGTAGAGTGCGGCCAGACTAAAACCTCGCTTTTGGTAGAATCGCAACGCGTGCAGGTTGTCGTTGGTCGTAATCAACCACAGTCGCCTGCATCCAGTGGCCGTGGCAGCGGTTGCCACCGCTTCTATCAGAGCCGTTCCGGCGCCGATGTTCTCCACGACCGAGTTGAGCGAAACCATCTCGCAATCGTCTTCGTTGAGTCTGTAGGTCGCCAGACCAACCGGCTCATCCTCTCTGACGGCCACGATCCCGGGCAGTTCCGCGGCGTCGATTACATGCCCACGTGACACCACCGTGCTGGACGCGAAGTCGCGCTCCAACAGTGGAACGGCCCAAACCAAGTCGGACTCAACGAAGGCCCGTATGCCGATGTCTGATTCAGCCATGCCGTCGTTCTTCTTCTCGATGCCGGCGCCTTGGCCGTTCACGGCGAAGCCGATGGTTCGCAGGTTCGGCGTAGACACCGAGGCCACTCGCGTGTGCGACGATCCGGTGCTTTGGCCGTTCATGGCCAAGCCGAACCCTCCGCCAGAAACAAAGAGCGCCCCGACATTGGGGCGCTCTTGCGATTGTCGCGCTAAGGGATCAGATGGACAAAGCGTCCAACAGGGATGCCGCCGTCTTCTCTTTGGCCTTGGCGTTGATCTCATCGATCTTCTGGTCCAGCGTCGGCCTAGACGCATCCCTGTACAGGACGCCCAGCGGGACGCGGGCGTCGGCGGCGAGTTCGGCGGCCGCTTGGAAATTGGCCTCGTCGTGCTCCTCCGGAATGTCGTACGCCAGGGGCGCGATGCCCTTCTTGGCATTGCCCTTCAGCGCCTCGAAGGTGTTGTTGTACTCGGTGCAGGGCGACTGAACGTGCACGATTGCGAACCCAGGGTGGTTCATCGCTTCGGACATCAGCGTCGACATCTGCCTGACCTGGCTCGACATCGTGGATGCCACGAACGACACGCCCATGGTCAGGTACATCTGGAACGGCCGTACCTTTTCTTCTGTCTTGCCGTATGGAGTCGAACTTGTGATCACGCCCATGTTGGTGGTCGGAGAGCTTTGGCCTTTGGTCAGGCCATAGACTCCGTTGTCCATGACGATTGCGGTGATGTTCAGATTGCGAGCGGCCTGAGGACCGATGTGCTCCTGGCCGATGCCGAGGAAGTCGCCGTCGCCTGCGACGACCACCACGTTGAGTTCCGGATTCGCCGACTTCACGCCCATGGCTACGGGCAACGTTCTGCCATGTATGCCGTGGAAGCCGTAGGGCTGGTCGCCTTCCAGCATGTGGACCATGTTGCCCGAGCAGCCTATGCCGGCGATCACTACATTGTTTTCCGGCGGACGCTCATCTTCTATCGCTCTCCGCGAGATCGCGCCTTCCAGCGCGCGCCTGACTCCAAAGTCACCGCAGCCGGGGCACCACTTGAAATCGTATTCCGGGTTTTTCGACGTCATACGGTCACACTCTTTTGTTCCTTCGACTCGGCCATCCTTCCGATCCGCTCGGCGAGAGCGCCGACTTTGAACGGGAGCCCAGTGAACTGGGTAATCGACTGTGCGTTTACGCCCTCGGCACGGAGCACCATGGAGAACTGGCCCATGAAGTTCAACTCCGGCACTATGACAAGCTCTTTCGTCTTCAGCTCTTCCAGCAACTCGGCAGGCAGCGGGTTGATGAACATCGTATAGCGCCAGCCAAGATCGGCCCCAGCCTCGAGAAGTTGGTCGTATGCGGCTGTCGCGACGCCCTTCGTGCCGCCCCAGGGCATGACCACTATTGAGGCGTCGGCGTTGCGAGATTCGTAGTCGCCGTCCTCCAACAGCTTCAGTTTGCTGAACCTGCGGGTGGTCATCTGAACGTGGCGTTCGGCCAAGTGCGTCGTGTCGCCCATCCCGTCGTGTTCGCTGCCGTTGGCGACATAGCTGCCGGGCGTGCCGGGGATCGGCATCGGGGATAGCTCCCAGCTCTCGTAACGATCGTAGCCGTTGTCGCCGACGTGGGTCTTGCGGTCTTCAGTTACGATTTTGCTGAGGTCCGGTTTGGGGATGTTCTGGTTGCGGTCGGACAATATGTGCTCGCTGAGGATGACGACCGGCCCCTGGTATCGTTCGGCCCAGTTGAACGCGTGCACGGCGGCGTAGAAACACTCTTCCACCGTGCCGGGTGCGATGATCGGCATCTTAAGGTCGCCGTGTCCGGGATAGAGGGCCGTCAGCAGGTCCGACTGCTCTGTCTTGGTCGGCAATCCGGTCGACGGGCCTCCGCGTTGCACATCCACCACGACCAGCGGAATCTCGGCCATCCAGGCCAAACCCAAACCTTCGCCCATCAGCGAGAAGCCAGGGCCCGAGGTGCCGGTCATTGCCTTCTTGCCCGCGTAGCCGGCGCCGATTATCGAGGTGATCGCTTCTATCTCGGACGTGGCCTGGTAGGCGAACCTGCCTGGCGCCGGAAGGTTGCTCTGCATCCAGATGAGCAGCGACGACGCGGGAGAGATCGGGTATCCGATATATACGTCGATTCCGGCTGCCATCGCGCCCAGACCCACGGCGACGTTGCCGTTGGTCAAAATCTGTTCGCCGTCAACGGGGTCGGGGCTGCCCAACTCGCCGATGACGAGGCCTTTCTTTTCAGCTTCGCCGCGGCCCAAAGTCAGCGCTTCGATGTTCGAAGAGATGATCTGCTGGTCGCCGGGCCTGCCTCGAGTGAACCGCTTGGTGACAAACTGCTCGAGTATTTCTTGCCGGATTCCGACCAGAAAGGCCAAGGCGCCCATCACAACCATGTTTGCCGCGCGGGCGTTGCCCGTTTGGCGTGCGAGCTCGTCGAACGGCATGCCAAACGCGTTGCTGCTCTCGTCCATCTCGAACTCGCCGGAGTTGTAGATGACCACTCCGCCGTCTCGAACCTCTGCACTGTGCGCATCGTAGGCCTCACGGCTGAACGCCACCAAAACGTCGAGGTCGTCGCCGGCCGTCAACACGGGAGATGTGGAGATATGGGTTTGGGTCCAAGTCGGTCCGCCGCGTATCTGTGAAGGAAAGGTGGAAAAGGTTTGAACGTGATAGCCGACTTGGGCGTTCGCCTGAGCAAAGCCCTCGGCCGACGTCACGACGCCCTGGCCGCCTTCTCCAGCGAACCGGACTACGAAATCGGTTTTTATCAATTCGACTCTCCCAGACAACGTTGGTTGTTCTGACCAACCGGGCGCACTTCGCCCGAGTCGCCAAATTCAGGGGTTGAAGTCATTCAAGACAGGTCTCTGAGGGAAGGGTTTGTGAAACATGTAGCCGGTTAGACAATCTCCCGGATTGCCGATGGAAACATTTCGCAGGTCGGTTAGCAATAGAAAGCAGTGTTCGGCAATATTGTTGCGTGACTACATACGCCCAGCATCTCGCCGCTCGCGAGACGCCAGAGAAGAATAACAGGCCCCAGATCGAAACGTCAATTTTGTGACAGGTTGCACATAGTTGACATTTTGGCTTGCCGCGAGTCGTGATCTCGCTGTTTTCATTCGTGAAAAAAAGCGCATTTCGGGTCGGATGGGCCCACCGGGCAGCGCCCTTCCGCTATGCGAGCGCCAATACTGATAATTCGTTGGTTAGACGAGCCCGGCGCCAACCCTTGATATCGACCGCCCGGACCGCGATGCTGGTGGACACAGGTTACTCCTCAATGATCATCGCAAACGCCGCCGGGCACACCACGAGGAATACCGCGTCGAACACCGCCATGAACGGCACCCACCGGGTCAGGTCGGCGCTCTCGTCGCCTCGGATCAGCACTCCGGTCGCCTCGACGGCGGCGACGATCACGGGGACGACCACAGGGAAGAATAGCAGCGGCAACATCACTTCTCGAGACCGAGTGTTGACCGCCATCGCCGAGAATATCGTACCGACCGCGGCAATCCCGAGCGTGGCCAGCAGCGCAACCGGAACGAATCCCGGGGCCACCAGCGGTAGATTGAACAGCACGGCAAACACGGGATAAATGGCCGTCTCGACTATGACCATGAACAGGAAGTTGCCGAGAAGCTTGCCGAAATAGACCGAGTCGCGCCCCACGGGAGCGAGCATCAGCCCGTGGAGATTGCCCCGCTCCTTTTCGAGAGCGAATGACCTGTTCAGTCCCAGCACGCCGCCAAACGTGAATGCCACCCAAAGGATGCCGGGCGCAACCATAGCAACGGCGCTGGGGGTTGGATCCAACGCAAAGTTGAACACGACTATGACCAACAGAGCGAACACGACAACCGAGACGAGGATGTCCTTGGTGCGCAACTCGAGGAGCACGTCTTTGACCAAAATGGCCAGTATGGGGCCAAGATATCGCTTCACGCTGACGTCCCGGTGTGTTTTGCGTATGCTTCTCTGATCGCGTCAGCCCCGACGTCTTCGAGCGACTGGTGGTACGCAATTCTCCCGTTTGCGAGGATGGCCAGACTTTGACCGAGCGCCAGCCCTCGCTCCAGGTTGTGAGTTGTCATCAGCACCGACCGGAGCGTGGCGCCCTGATCGGACACCACCGCGTCCAGCAAGCTCAACGCTGCCTGGTCAAGGCCGCTCTCGGGCTCGTCCATCAACAGAACGACGGGATCGTGCAGAAGCGCCCTGGCTATGCTGAATCGCTTCTTCATGCCATGAGAGAGAGCGCCAACTTTCTGGTCCAGCCTGTCGGTCATGCCCATTCTCTCGGTCACCGATGCTACTCGCCCGTCGATGTCGCCCAGCCCGAACATCTTGGCGAAGAACCGCATGTTCTCTCTGCCGGTGAGGTCGTCATAAAGGAGAGGGTCGTGAGTCACGACGCCGAGCAGCCTCCGAGCGCCCGGGCCACGACTCGATGTGTCCATCCCGCCTATAACGACGCGGCCGGTGTCGGCTCTCGTGAGGGTGGCCAATATCTTGATCAGCGTGGTCTTCCCCGACCCGTTGGCCCCCAGCAGCGTGAGCACCTGTCCCCACGGGACGATCAGGTCCACGCCACGCAGGACGGGCGTCCTTCCGAAGGCTTTTTGCACGCCCTCTACTCGAATCGCTGATTCGACTGTAGTTGCAGCCGCCATTAACTGGTGCGTCCACATTCCATCGGGTCCGGTAACACGCCATGCAAGGTCCGCGAATAACTGTAGCCCAAAGGACGTACCGTCGCAATCTGGCGTTCGTTGTCAGGGTGACACAATCCAGAGATTCTGAATCGAGGACTCGAACTTCGCAGCAATGCGGCTCGTTGCGCATCAAATCGGATTGCAACGCGCGGTTGATCGAATCCGACCACTTATGCGCCAGTGAAGACCGGCAGGCTTGGATGGGTCCGATCAACCTAATCCGGCTGCCGACATGCGACAGGGAACCGGTCTGGTGTAAAATAAGTCCAGAACATTGTGATGAGGATCAATGTTTTCGGGGTAATCGCAAATAACAGGACAAAGCACCGACGAACGACTCACATCGGTGGAGGGCAGGGTGGCCAAAGTCGAATCAGTGCAAGAGTCTATTCTCAACCGTCTCGATTCGATCGATGACAGGTTGGCTGGTATTGATGGTAGGTTGGTCGCACTGGAAGTCAGATTCGCCGCGATGATCAGTTCCATCGCGATGCTACAGATTTTGACTGTCGGAGTGATACTGGCCATCATCGCCGTGGCCGTGGCTACTATCCTCACGCGGTAAGCCGTCGGCCGCGTCGACCAACCAATCCCGCCATTGGGCAACTCCTCGTCCACCCGTTCCTTGATCTTCTTCGGACATCCTCCTTGCCGAATCCTCTGCGCGGAATTCCCGCCCTGATCCGAGAAGGTGTTGACGCCTCGTCAGCAGTCACTGCATCGACCTCCTTGCTGTCTATGGCCTATGCAACCCGAATGCGATAGACTGGGCTTTGGCCCATTGGCCGACAATATACAGGAGGCGCCACACCAAATGACCAAATACGCCAGATATGAAGCGCACGGAGAAGTTGCGTACGGAATCGTCGAGGGAGATACTGTCAAGCAGATCACCGCAGCGCCCTACGAAGACTATCAAGTAACCGACCACACCCACCCGCTATCGGACGTGAAGGTGCTCGCCCCGGTGATCCCAAGCAAGATCGTCGCGATCGGGCTCAACTACAAGAGCCACCTGGGCGACCGGACGCCCCCGAGCGTTCCGGAGCCGTTCATGAAGACTACGTCCACCGTCGTTGGGCAAGGCGACGACATTGTCATTCCGCGAGAGGCGATCGAAGAGGGCGTAAAGGTTCAGCCCGAAGCGGAACTCTCGCTGGTCATCGGCAAGAAAGCGAAGCGAGTCAACCAGGCGGACGTCTTGGACTACGTTCTGGGCTACACTTGCGGCAACGACGTTAGCGCACGCGACTGGCAGCAGAACGACCTTCAGTGGGCGCGCGCCAAGTCAAGCGACACCTTCGCGCCGATCGGGCCGTTCATCGTGTCCGGCCTGGACCCCAGCGCACTCAGGCTCGTTTGCCGCATAAACGGCGAAGTCGCGCAAGACCAGTTCACGTCTGACTTGTTGTACGACGTGCCCCGAATCATCGAGTTCGTCACGCAAACGATCACCCTCAACCCAGGCGACGTCGTAATGACCGGCACCCCCGGAGCCCCGGGCGACATCCATGACGGCGACGTGGTCGAGGTGGAGATCGCCGAGATCGGCACCCTGTCCAATCCGGTGAAGGCGGAAGCCTAATCCCAACGGCTGGTAGGACGACGTGTCGCACCCGCATCGCTGCGAACAATGTGAATAAGAATAGGGGCCCCCGCCAAATCGGCGGGGGCCCCTATTCTTTATTACGGAAGTGTTGCCGCGGCTCGGAGTCTACGAGAGCTTGTCCAGAAGTCCGCCTAGCGTGAGCCAGTAGAAGACGATGTAGGTCCCGGCGATTATCATCAACCAAGTGCCGACCGGCTGGATGTATGGCATCGCCTTGCGCACCGCGCTGGCCATGGCGCCTTTGAAGATCGCCATGCCGAGGGTCAGGATCATGATCACGAAACCCATGCCAGCCGCGTAAAGCACGAACTGGGCGAACGATGTGGCGATGCTCGAGACCGCAAACGACGTGCCGACCACCGAGAGAAAGATGGGCAGCGTGCAGCTAAGGGATGCGGTCCCGTAGCTCAGCCCGAACAAGAAGTATCCGCCCACGTTGGCCTGCGCCGGATTTCCCATGCGGTCGGCCATCTGCGTGGCCACGGCCGTATACAGCTTGCCGCCGCTCAGCAACCAGGCGCCCGCGATGGTTAGGATCACGCCAATGGTCAACCCGAGCCAGGGCAACAGGCTGCCCACTGCTGAATGCGCCCCGAAACCGATGATCGCGCCAGCCACCGCGAACAGGAGGATGAAGCCGCCTGTCACGGCGCCGCCCACGACAACGGCTTTGCCCAGTTGTTGGATATTCAGTCCGCGGCTTTCCTGTTTGTCGTCAATGCCGAGGTAGAGACCCATGTACGCCGGAAGCATGGCAAACCCACAGGGGTTGAACGCGGAGGCGACGCCCGCGGCGAATGCGAATCCCAACGGGGCTATGATCCCCAGCCCGCCGAAGAACGAGCTCGACCGGCCGGCCAGAGACTCCACGAACAGATTGGGTCCCGTAATGCCTTCGGTGTCTCGGACGATGTACGCCCCGACGTAGGCGACAGTGAGCGCAAGAACGGCCACCAGAACTGGCCAGGCGTACCTTGATATCGGACCGGAGGATGCCGGACTCGTGCCTTCAGAATAGGTTGTGCTCATGCTGACCTGCCTGTCGCGCAGTTGCCTGGGCTTTCGTGGGCGCCCAACTTGCTGCACAAATGATTATATTCGAAATTCCGGACTGTCGGGCCTGCCTCGTGGTTCTCTTACACCCAATATGATGCAGAATGCCACTACGCGATTTGCGGGCAGCCGTTGATCGTCCATCGGGTGCCCCAAGTTGACGTCTCGAGCGCAATTTCCAGCGTTGAGCCGAGCCTTCTTGAGGCTCACGTGGCGCCTATCTGGTCACGGCCCGTTTCGTTGACAGCGAACAAAGGCGGCTGGTAAAGTTATCGCGCAATGAATACACGCCAGCTTTCTCACGATTGCTTCTGTATGGGCTTGCCATCGGGGTAGCCGGTACAAATCTGTTTGTGTTTTATGCCCTACTCAGACCCACATTTGAGCAGGGCTTTTTCTCTGTCCGGCAAATCGCGCCGAAGGTGCCAGGACGACCCACGAGTGTATGCAAAGATATCAACAAGGAGGCAGGAATGGTCGAGACGACTGAGCGGCCCAAGGGAGTAATCGACATCCTTCCCGAAGAGTTGGACGATTTCCAGAACCAGGTCAAACGGTTCCATGCCGGCGAATGGATTGAAACCGATTTCATGGCGTTCAGGCTGAGGCAGGGCGTCTACGGCCAGCGGCAACCGGATGTCCACATGGTGAGGGTAAAGATACCTTTCGGCGGCCTCACGGCGGACCAGCTCGACATGTTGGGCGATGTCACGGAGCAATATGTGCCGCTCAAAAAGGGACACGTGACGACCAGGGAGTGCATCCAATTCCACCATGTTCCGTTGGAGGACGCCGCCGAGTTGCTGCAGAAAATAGGTTCGGTGGGCTTGACTACACGCGAGGCCTGCGGCAACACGGTTCGCAACGTCACGGGATGCCCGTTGGCAGGCGTCTGCGGCGACGAGCCTTTTGACGTAACACCGTACGCGGCTGCGTTCTCAAGGTACTTCGTGCGTCACCCCTACACTCAAGCGATGCCTCGGAAGTTCAAGACCGCGTTCTCTGGCTGCGAGAAAGATTGCGCCATCACGTCCATTCACGATGTTGGATTCATCCCGAAAGTGGTGGACGGCCAGAGGGGGTTCAAGATGGTCGCGGGCGGCAGCACCGCCATCATGGCTCGGGTAGCCCAGACGCTCTACGATTTCGTGCCGATTGAAGACTATCTGCGCCGTACCGAGGCCGTAATTCGAGTCTTCTTCCAGTCGGACGAGTTGCGCAAGAACCGGTCGAAAGCGCGCATGAAGTTCCTGATCGAACGTATCGGCATGGACGAGTTTCGGAAGTTGGTGGAAGCGGAACTGAACAAGCCTTGGGCACGGCGCTCCTTCGATCCGACGCCTCTCCTGTTTCTCGATGACGAGTCCGTCGATGCGCCTGCTCTGGATGCGAACTACGCCTCTCCGAACGACACGCCAGAATATCGTGCGTGGCTGGACTCCAACGTCACGCCCCAAAAACAGGGAGGCTACATGGCCGTCGCCGTGAAGCTACCCCTGGGGGACATCCAGTCGGAGCAGTTCCACGCGTTGGCGGAAGTTTCCCGGCGATACGCGGGGTCGCGAGTGCGTCTGACCGCGCAACAGAACCTTACGTTCCGCTGGGTGCCGGAGAGGGCCCTGCCAGAGATCTGGGAGCAACTCAAAGAATTGGGCTTTGGGCAACCCGGCGCAGACGAGATAGGCGATGTCCTTTCCTGCCCCGGCACCGACAGTTGCAAACTGGGCATAACATCGTCCATGGGACTTGCCGGAGCGCTCATCGAGGCTTTGGACAGCATCGACACTTCAGATCCGTTGATCAAGAAGATGCACATCAAGATGAGCGGATGCCCCAACGGCTGCGGCCACCACCACATCGGGGACATCGGCTTCCATGGCGCCGCGGCCAAAGGGCCGGGCGGGCAGGTCCCCGCATACGACATGTTCGTCGGCGGAACCTACCGTGACGGGGACACCCGATTCGGACAACGCGTGAAGGTCAAGATTCCCGCCAAGAGAGTTCCGGAGGCCCTGTCGAAGACCCTTGACTTCTACAAAGCGGAGCGCCTGGACGGGGAGGAGTTCCAGGACTTCGTTGTCAGGGTCGGACCTGAGGTGTTCGAGCCGGTCCTGAGCGAGTTCAAGGACGTGCCTAGCCTGAACCGCGACACGTTGGTTTACTACATGGACTGGAACAAGACGATCAAATACGTCGTCGAGCGCGGCGAAGGTGAGTGCGCCGTCTAGCTGACAGCCCATCGACAAAAGCTACAACGGGCGGGCGGAAGCCCGCCCGTTCTACGCCTGCGGACAACCGTTGGCGGCGCCGTGGACCGTCCGGTTCCGGACAGTGGCGCACAGAACGACCGTCGCCCCGACCGCAGCGCACAAGGACCTCGAACCGATGCTTCGGTTCGAGGCCCTTTAATCGACCCACGAATGTCTACTTCAGTTTACGGCGCAACCTGTTCCACCAAGAGTCGGCGCTCACGTCCAGTGGTTGCTGGCGCCAACGCTTTTCCAGCGTGGGCGGCTTGACCAGCATCATTCCGTAGCCGGCGATCATGACTAGCAGCGCCACCAACGCCAACGGCGCGCCGATCCCACCGACGAACTGTCGTATGACAAGCGTTGAAAGCAGCAACACGAGCCCGAACAACATCACACGGCCAGGAGAGATGGACCAGAACTCGCCGCTCAGCGACTGCCTGACGTAGAGCCAGCCCAAACGGCGGATGCCCTGCTTGTTCTTCGGCGGTCGGATGGGCGTGGGTTCGTCAAGCCCGCCGGCCTTCTTCAGAATGTCTTCTATCTCGCGCTGGTATTTGCTGGACATGGTCATCCCCTTGACTGGGGCACTGCTGATGCATCCCTCAAGACGGATCTTCGCCGGTCAATATCAATTATACGGCTAAAGTAGCAAATGCGCAGAGCTTCCGGAGTTGGTTGGCGGCGGTTAGCTGATGGGCAATCTTTCGATCGGTTCAGCTCCGATGGACCGGACTGTTGTTCATCACCGTTGGAGAATCCGGACGAGGCAGACCTGCTGACCTGGGAATCTACGATCTGAACTCGTTTCCAGGCCACGCGGCACGTTTTCCATGTTGCCTGTAACTGCATCGTAAACAACATGCATACCCCTGTCAAGGTAAATCCGGGCAGGGCAAGGATGGCGCCAACCAACGAACTGCATACGGACCCCGGCCACGCAAAACAACGACGAACCCGCGGCGCCGGATTAGGCGCGTCGACGTCTTTTTGCAAACAGCGCTCGGCGTGCACTATGCTATAATCATGCTAGCTCAGCCGCATCCCAATTCAATAATCAGGAGCCCCGCGTGAAGATCACTCAAGAAGAAATTGTGGACAGTCAAACCGTTATCCACATCGAGCTTGAGGACCCGGATCTCTCGCCGTATCTTGACCAAGGCTACCGCAAAGTGGTCCAGCAAGTCGCCATCCCCGGCTTTCGCAAAGGCAAAGCGCCGCGACGGATCGTCGAGACTTTTGTCGGACGCGAGAGCCTGCTCCGCGAAGTTCTCGACACGATGGTGTCCGAGGTCACCGATCTCGCCATCAAGGAACAAGAGCTTGAGGCCGCTGGTCTCCCATCAGTCGAGATGTTGGAGCTTGACCCCTTCACCCTGAAAGCGACGGTGCCAATCAAGCCCGAGGTCGATCTGGGCGACTACCGCGACATCCGCGTCGATTTCGAGCCTGAGGCGGTCGCAGACGAAGACGTCGACGGCCGCGTCCAGGAAATACAGCACAGCCTCGGAACTTGGGAGACGGTGGAAAGGCCGATTGAGTTCGGCGACCTGGTCACCCTCAAGGTTGTCGGCAAAGTCGGCGACGCGGCCGTGATCGACCAAGAAGAAGGGGTGTTCTTCCTGGATGAAGACAGCGTTAACCCGCTTCCGGGATTCGCGCAGGCGTTGGTGGGCAAGGAAACCGAACAAAGCCACGAGTTCAACCTGGAGATCCCCGAAGACTACCGGGACGCTTCCGTCGCCGGCCAGCAGTGCTCGTTTGACGTGGATGTCAAAGAGATCAAGGAACGGAATCTTCCGGAGATCGACGACGAGTTCGCCAAAGGTCTCCCCGAAGCATACGAGAGCCTGGAAGTTCTGCGAACCTCGGTGCGCGACTCGCTGAGGGAAGAGGCGGACAACCGCGCCAACCGGCACTATGAAGACCTCGTCACAGACGCCCTGTTGGAAGCGTCTACGATTGTCCTGTCCCCGGTCATGGTCGAGCACGAAATCGATCACATCGAAGAGAATCAGGCCAGCTTGCTGCAACAGCTCAACATTCGCCGAGACGACTACTTGCGCTCCGTTGGGAAGACCGCCGAGGAGCAGAGGGAAGAGTCCCGTGACGAAGCCGAGAAGAGAATCCGCCGGACGTTCGCCCTGAACGAGTTGTCGGATTTGGAAGGCATCGATGCCGACGACGCGGAAATCGACGCCAAGATCGAGGAAATCGAAGCGACCGAAGATCCAGCCGCTCACGAGGGCCACGACCACGACTCCGTCGATCGTCGAGATTCGGTCGCCCGAATGCTGAAATACGAAAAAGCCGTTGCCCAGTTGGTGGCGATTGCCAAGGGCGAATCGACACCGGACCCACTGATCGAAAAACCCGAAGAAGAAGATGAAGCAACTCCGGAAGGAGGCGATGACGACGATGATTCAGAGGCCTGAGAATGTAATCCCCATGGTGGTTGAGACTGGGGCGCGGGGGGACCGGGCTTACGATATATACTCGCTCCTTCTCAAGGAACGAATTGTGTTTCTTGGTTCGTCCATCTACGACCAGGTGGCCAACAACATCATCGCCCAGCTTCTGTTCTTGGACCGCGAGGATCCTGATCGAGACATCAGCCTCTATATCAATTCGCCGGGCGGCGTGATCAGCGCGGGCTTGGCCATTTACGATACGATGCGGCTGGTACGGCCCGACGTTTCCACGATATGCGTTGGGATGGCCGCTTCCATGGCAACGGTCCTGCTGACCGCGGGAGCAACTGGCAAACGCTATGCTTTGGCCAACTCCACGATCCACATGCACCAGGCGCTCACAAGCGCCCAGGGCCAGGCGAGCGACATCGAGATCGCGGCGCGAGAAATCCTGCGCCAACAGGACACTATCCGGAAGATCATCGCAGACCAAACCGGGCAGACCTATGAGAAGATCGCCCAAGATTCGGACCGCGACTTTTATCTCAACGCCGAACAGGCCCAAGAGTACGGCCTGATCGACGAAGTGCTGGAATCGCAAAGCATTCCCGCCGCCGCGGACTAACTGAAAACTCAACCCTTATCCACTCTTCCGGAAATGAGGTTCGCCTCCACCTATGAATGGACGCAACGACTACCAGTGCTCTTTTTGCGGTAAAACCCAGGCCCAAGTGCGGCGGTTGATCGCCGGACCGGAGCGTGTGTTCATCTGCGATGAATGCGTGAATCTGTGCGAGCAGATCATTGCCGAGGAGAGTCCCGCTCAGAGCGCCGCGGGCGAGAAGGCCGCGGTCGGCTCCCAGGGGCTCAACCCGAAATGGATCTCCTCGCGGTTGGAAGAGTACGTCGTTGGCCAGGAACGCGCCAAGAAGGTGATGAGCGTCGCCGTCTACAACCACTACAAACGGGGCCGCTCCAACCAGAAGGCCGACGATGTCGAGTTGCAGAAAGCAAACATCCTCATGCTTGGCCCTTCGGGTTCCGGGAAGACGCACCTTGCCCAAACCCTTGCCCGAATCCTGGATGTCCCGTTTGCAATCGCCGACGCCACTACCCTGACCGAGGCTGGCTACGTGGGCGAAGACGTCGAGAACATCCTTCTTCGATTGATCCAAGCCGCCGATTTTGACATTGCTCGCGCGGAGCAGGGGATCATCTACCTGGATGAGATCGACAAGATCGCTCGCAAGAGCCCCAACCCGTCGATAACACGAGACGTATCCGGTGAGGGGGTCCAGCAAGCGCTTCTGAAGATCATCGAAGGGTGCGTCGCCAACGTCCCGCCGCAGGGAGGACGCAAACACCCGCACCAGGACTTCCTCCAGATTCGCACCGACAACATCTTGTTCATGTGCGGAGGCGCTTTCGAAGGCGTCAACGAGATAATCGAACGGCGTGCATTCAAAAACCGCCAAAGCATCGGCTTCAAATCCGGCCTGGCCACCTCCAGTGGCGATCGGACCGCCGACGATATCCGTCAACACGTCAATCCCGACGACCTGATGGAATACGGGTTCATCCCTGAATTCGTAGGCAGGCTCCCAGTCGTGGTGAGCCTGAACCAGCTAACCGAATCCGACCTCATCCGCGTGCTCACCGAGCCGAGGAACTCCTTCCTCAAGCAGTACCAGGCGCTGTTCAAGATGGACGACGTCGAGTTGGTGTTCACGGACGACGCGCTGCAAGCAGCCGCGGAAGAAGCCATGGACCACAAGACGGGCGCGCGAGGCCTGCGGACGATCCTGGAGCAGACGCTGTTGGATGTGATGTACGAGTTGCCCAGCATGACGGGCGTGAGCCGGTGTGTAGTCGGCGCGGGCGCCATCAAGGGCACGGCCAGCGTCCAGTTGCTCACCGAAGACGGCAGTCAGATATCCTTGCCATCGACGTCGCCTGAGCAAAAGTCCGCCTAGCGGCGCTTATTTCGCAATCGCTCCCAGCTGCGCCAATAATGCCAACGCTTCTTCCCTCTCGTCTCCGTGCAAATCGAGACGCAACGCCCACACTAGATCATTGATGGCGCCATTTCGATCGCCAAGGTCAGCGAGCACTCTCCCTCGAACCAAGTAGGACTCGGCATAGCCAGGCGAGTTGTTCATTGCCAGCGCCACCTCGCCCAGCGCCAGCACTGGCTCTCGGTCCTCCAAGAGCTGTTCGGCGTTGTTCAGATGACGAATCGTCGCGCCCAGAGGATGGGTAAACGATCCGACGGCCGTGGCGGCCACCAGCAGCACGACCGCGACCGGCACGACCCACCATCGAGCGGAGAACGGGTTTTCGTCCGAGAACTGGCGAACTTCGATGAAGAAGCTGATGATCGGACGGTAATGGGGACCCAGCGCCATCCCTAGAGCGAAGCCGGCTCCGAATCCACCAACATGGGCGAAATTGTCGATCCCGGGAGTGGATATTCCGACCACCAGGTTTATCCCCGCCAGCACCAGGAGTCCGGTCAGGCTCTGACGGCCCATCTCCCCCAGCATATCCTTGTGGTTCACGAAGAACGCCACAAGAGCGCCGAGGATCCCGAAGATCGCGCCGCTGGCGCCCACGGCGACCCCGCCGGAGTTGAACATGAAGCTGGCGGCCGATCCTGCGAGACCAGCCAGCACGTAAACCGCCGTGAAACGGGCGTGACCGAAGAATCGCTCGACCTGCATTCCGAAGATCAGCAGACCGAAGCTGTTGAAGGCAAGGTGCATTATCCCGGCGTGGAGGAACATCGCCGTAAACAGACGCCAGTACTCGCCCTGTACGATGTTTGGCCCGAACATGGCGCCAAACCTGAGAAGGGTTTCGGAGTCGTTCGCGTCGTCGACGGCTCCGACCGCCTGAGTCAACAGCCAGATGAAGACGTTGATCGCCAGGAGTGACCAAGTCACATACGGTTTCCGCTCAGCCCCAGGCAACGACATTTGGATCCTTACGGCGAACTCCTCTCGGCGGCCCCGTCGATTGTGGCTGGGGCCCCGCCTACTACTACGATAGCATGGGGCGCCGGGACGCATGCCGACCGTTTGACGGCGACGCCCTGAAAGCATCGCACCACGCGAAATGTCAGACATATCTCGCGAAAAACAAAAGGGAGCGGGTTGACCCGCTCCCTTTGCGCTGCATCGCTTAACTCAACAGAGTCAAACGGCACTCTGACATCCTCATAATAGCTCTGACTCCATGTAGAGTCAATCCTTTTGAAACGCTGTGCCCCCGGCGGGATTCGAACCCGCAACCTGCAACTGAGTCAGAGTGCCGCTCTATCCATTGAGCCACTGGGGCACAAGGATCATTATTCCAGAATTGTCGCTCGGAGGCGAGCTAGGCTCTACTTGATCTCGGTCTCGATGAACGTGAACTCGTAGTCGTTGGCGTTGATCACGTTGTGTTCGGCCCCGGCGGCGCGATAGTATGGCGCGCCGGCCACGAGCTCGGATATGCTCTTGCCATCGGAGGACACGATGCGTAATCGGCCTGTCGTCAACGGGACGACCACGTAGTCGAGGGAATGTACGTGCCAGCCCGTCTCGGCGCCCGGCGGAAAGCGCCATTCGTGGACGGCGACACGCTCGTTGTCGATCAGCACCGTGTGTATGGCCTGGCTCATGGGCGCGTCCCTTTCCGGAGACAAGCTTTCCGCTCGACGTGCGGCACGGCTACGCTCCGTCGTCGATTTTGCCGTCTCGCATGCGGATAATGCGGTCGGCCTGCCGTCCGACGCCGTCATCGTGGGTGACCATGACGAACGCCTGGTTGTGCTCTTTGTTCAGACTGCGCAGGAGGTCCATAATTTCATCGGACCGCTCGCTGTCGAGGTTGCCGGTCGGTTCGTCGGCCCACACGATCGCCGGGGTGGTGACCAGCGCCCTTGCAATGGCGACGCGTTGCTGTTCGCCTCCGGACAACTCCATCGGCCGGTGCGACGCGCGGTCGCTGAGCCCGACGAGTCCGAGCATGTCCCGCGCCATGGCGTTGGCTTCTTTCCTTGGTGTGCCGCCAACGATGAGCGGAAGCTCGACGTTTTGTGCCGCCGACAGCACCGGCAGCAGGTTGTATGTCTGAAAGACGAACCCCATGCGGCTTCGGCGGAGTTCCGTCCGCCTGTTATCCGGCATGTCGTGGATGGTCTCCCCTTCCAGCAGCACGGCGCCGCCGTCGACGGTGTCCAGCCCGGACAGACAGTTCAACAACGTGGTCTTGCCGCATCCGCTAGGGCCCATGACGGCCACCATCTCGCCGCGCTCGACGCTGATATCGACGCCGTTCAGCGCCGTGACCGCCGTGCCGTTGCTCCGGTAGGCCTTGTGAACTTCTGTCGCCTGGATGATGTAGTCGTTGTTCATTGTTACTCCTGATGCCTCAGAGCTTCGGCTGGCGGCATGCGAGATGCCTTCAGCGCCGGAAATACCGTAAACGCCAGGGATGCCACGTACACCAGCGCGGCTACCCCGATTACTTCGAGCCAAGGGACGGTGAAGGCGCCGCCTGATTCGCGAACGAACAGCGCATAGAGTCTGTAGCCGCCCAGCAGACCCAACCCCGTGCCAAGCAGGATGCCGACTAGGGCGATGAATGACCACTCGATCAACATGCTTGCCAGAACCATCCCTGGTTGGAAGCCCAGTGCGCGCAAAGTGCCGATTCCCTTACGCCGTTGGTGCACCGATCTGGCCGCGATCACGGCCAACCCTGCGATGCCCACGATCAGCCCGAAGGCCAAGAATCCTTGGAAGATGCGCAGGAAAGTGCTTATCTCGGAAAGCTCTTCCGCCAGGTCGTCTCGAACGGCGATGACTCGGGCTCCCGTTGTAACCAACGCTTTTTCGATCTGTTTCCCGGCGGCGGTCAGGTCCGCCCCTTCGGTCAACTCGATGACGAACAACCTCGGCGAATCGCCCCTGAAAGAGGACTCCGAGAAGTCGTTCCGGTAAGCTTCAGCGCCCACGACGACGCCCCAGAGGATGCCGAAGTTGATCTCGATCTGTTCCATCCTCGCGGCTACCGTCTTCTCCACGATCTCTCCCGTTTCGGGATTGAGCAGATTGACGGTGTCGCCAGGGTCAAGCAGCGCGTTGTCGGCGTGTTCGTTCGTGCCGTCATAGCGCGACGAAACGACGGCCAAGCTCGGATCGGCAATCACGGCGGCCCAGGCTTCGGCGTCGCTGTCGAAGCGGTCCATTTTCACTTCGAGCGGATACTCTCCTCGCTCGACGAAGCTCGACGTCACGCCATGCACCGAATCGATCACGTATGTGTCTTCAATGTCTTCCGGAGCGTCCTCGTCGTCCGGCAACGGCCGTTCGAAGTCCGGGAACTTGACCAGGGCGCGGTGCACCGGCATTATGGCGTCGATGTCGCCCATCGTCACCTTGCCGCTGGCCGCGAATTCGGATTCCAGGTCGTCGATGAGGTTGCTGCGCGTGTTGTAAATGACGACGTCGAACCCGCCGGCCGCCTTCTCCAGATTGGCGTCGACGAACCCGTCCAGCAATCCGCCGTACACGGTGATCAGAGTGACGCCGAAGATCACCAGACCGAACATTCCCATCGTGAACGAGGTGCGCGCCCTGTTGATCGCGGGATACGCGATGGCGATGCACACGATCGGCTCCAGCTTGCTCAAACCTGATGCGCTAATCCTGACTGCCCACAACACGAGGCTCAGGTTGAACGCGATTATCATCATTCCGGCCAGCAGCATGAAGATGCCGCTCAGCATGAACAGCCCCGGCCCTTCGTCGATGAGTTTCTCGACATGTTCCAGCCGGTCTGCCAGGAAGCTATAGGCGATGATCGAAGCGCCCCCGATCGTGAAGATCAATCTTGGGGAAACGAACCGGCCAATTATGGCCGCTCCCGAGATCAGCATCACGCACGGACCGATGTACTGGAGGTATCCGTTTCCGCTGACGAAGCCAAACACCGCGCCCAGGCCGCCCAGAATCAGCGCCAACGGAGCCGCCACTAATTGCCAGCGGCCGGGTTTGTCGGAGGCGGGCTCTGAGAGGTCCCTGATCGCCAGGACTATGTTAAGCCTTGATATGCGAATGGAGGTCACGAACGCGGTGATGAAGCTGATGAGCAATCCTGCGGCTCCCGAAAGCACCAGAGTCGCCGGTTTGATCGTCAGCGGGAGGGCGTCAAGCGTCGAGTTCTGATCTTGAGCCAGGACTTCGCTCAACCCGGCCACGACCAATGCCCCCAAGGCTGCGCCGGCGATCGCTCCGATGACCGACGCCACGGCGCTGTAGACGAACCCCTCGTAGGCGAAGACCATCACGAGCTGCTGCCGCTTCAAAGCCACGGCCCGCATTATGCCCATTTCGGTTCGCCGCTCCTCGGCCAGCATCGTGTAGATGTTGATGATCAGCATCACGCCGGCCAGAATGGCGAACGAGCTCACCATCAAGAATATCGCGCCCGTGCTCGGTCCGCCCCCGTCTTCTTCGAGGGTGTTTTGCTTGTCGTGCCGCACCGCCCAATACGGGTCCGGCCAGACATCTTCCAGCAGATCGTGGATCTGTTCGCCGACCGCATCGGTGGCTGCTGCCCCGTCGATCACGCCGCCCGGCAAGGAGACGTAGACGGTGTTCATCTGGCCGTCTTCGAGGCCCATCAGCGCTCGGGCTTCACCCAAAGGAAGAATCACCGTGCCCGTGGTCTCGTCGATTTCGAGCCGTCGACCAGAAATGCCCTCGTCCCGGACGACCTCGGCCACTTCGAAGATCGAAGGGCTGTTCTCGAAATAGACCGCCACGCTGTCGCCTGCGGTCAGCTCAAGCTCTTTCGCGAGGGAATCGGAGACGTAGGCGTGGCCCGGTTCCAGCGACCCGACTGTAGCCAAGTACGGTTGGTCGCTGCCGAAGCCATCGAGTTCGGCGAAGTTGAGGCCGACAACTGTCACCTCGGGTTCGGCCAGAATGGGCGTGAAACCATCGGGCGAATTCGCGTCGCGTTCGATCTTTACAACAGGCAGGTCCCACTCTGCGACGCCGAGCACGCCGTCCACTCGATCGTCGGTGGGCTCTCGCAGCCCGTCTCGCGAGAGGGTGTCGAGCATCGACGACCCGAGCGGCAGGCGTTCGAATGTGACAGGATCGAGCGCCATGACGGTTATGTCGATTTCGCCCAGGTGGGAGAATGCTGCATCCTGAAGGGTCCGCTCGGACGTGTCCGACAGCACCAACGATCCGGCGATGAGCGCGGTCCCGACCATCGAACCCGCCACGACCATCGCCGAGCTCCACACCCGCCGAGACACGTTGCCCAGGCCGATCGAGCGTTGAACCGGGTTCAGGAGCATGGATAGGATCAGCAGCACAACGCAAACGGCCGCCAGTGAGAGGATTACGAGTGACAGCATGTGGGGGAGCCTTTCCGCTATTGATCCACCTGGCCTGGACGGCCGACCTCATCCCATCCACGACCCCAACTAACCACGATGTGCCCGGAGCATAGAGCCAGCCCTCGATTCATGATATCGACAGAACGCACCCGCGCCATCGGCAACGCTCCCGAACCGAACGTCCCAAAAGAACTAAAGGCGAATGGTATTTTCGGGGGACACACGGAGTTGGTTGGGGGACGCTCGCGCGCGCAACGGGGTGGAATCGTCTCGGCGCATGGTCTGCGTGACGGCACAACAGACGGATGCCCAATCAAACAAAGCTACGAAGCACGCGGGTCGCCGGATTCAAGGCGAGGCTTCGCGGTGTGAAGAGGTCGACGCGAGCCGTCGAAAACGCACCCCAGTCCCGGGGATGGGGCAGGAAGCTACGCTTGATTATGCCCCGTTGGAGGGCCTGGGTGACGGCTTCGGTGCGGTGGCCGACATCCAGTTTCTGGAAGATGTTCGCGACGTGGGTCTTGACCGTGCTTTCGCTGATGGTGAGGTCGGCGGCGATTTGCTTGTTGGCCGAACCTCGGGCGATGAGCTGGAGCACTTCGATCTCTCTGTCGGAGAGGATCTCGCTCGGAGACGGCTCCGAGCCCTGACGCGATAGCTGCGCCAGTCGGGTCAGGACCTTGGTCGCCACACCCGGTTCGATTTGCGATTCGCCTTTGTGGACAGACCGCACGGCGTTGAAAAGCTCCTCCCGGGACGTGTCCTTCAGCAAGTAACCTCTAGCGCCGGCCTCGATGGCGTCGAAGATGTACTCGTCGCTGTCGTAAGTCGTCAGGACGATGAACTTCGCCTCAGGATCTCTTTCGCCGATGGCTTTCATCGCCTCGACGCCGGTCATTTCCGGCATCCGCAGGTCCATCAGAATCACGTCAGGGTTGAGCTCCTCCGCCTTCTGCACCGCCTCCCGCCCGTTTTCAGCCTCGCCGACAACGGCGAAGTCCTGCTGCCGCCCCAGCATAGAGGCCAGACCGTCTCTCACCATGATGTGGTCGTCGACGATCAAAATCTTGATCAGTTCCATGAGACAACACTCCTAGTTGGGACGCAGCTAGTTTTGGCGCTCCACCCCTCATTACACGACTCCCACAGTCAAAAGTCAACCTGCTACGGAGAAGGGATGCTGATCTCGACTCGGGCGCCGGCGCCCGGCGAGCTGTCGACCGTCAAGACCCCGTTCAGGAGTTGCGCACGCTGTCGCATCCCGTTGATGCCGAATCCACCCTAGCCTTCGGGGACATTCACGTTGTCGGGATCGAAACCCGTCCCGTCGTCGGTGACCGAAAGGCTGACTCCGCCTGCGGCGAAATCGAGGACCACCTCCACGTTGCTCGCATCGGCGTGCTTTCGGATGTTGGTCAGCGATTCCTGACATACCCGGAGGAGTGCAGTCTGCGCCGAACCTGAGAGCTGCTTTCGGGCTCCGACCATGTTAAACGTCGCGTGCGCCTCGCCCGAGCCGTTGAATCGCTCCACCTCCTGGGCGAGAGCCGAGTGCAACTGGCTCTCTTCCAATGCCTGCGGCTGAAGGTCCCATACCGTACGGCGAGCCTCGGCCAGGCACTGGCGGGCAAGGTTCTTCGCGAGTTCCAGATGCGATCCGACCTCGTCCGAATTGTCTTCCAGCGCCTGCTCCCCGGCTTCCAGTTGAAGCACGATTCCGGTGAACCCTTGAGCGAGCGTATCGTGGATTTCACGGGCCATGCGAGTCCGCTCGGCCAGCACCGCCACGTCTCGTGTTTCGTCGAACAAGCGCGCGTTTTCGATGGCGACGCCGAGTTGCTGAGCCAGGGACTGGACCACGGTTAGATCGGTCTCGTCGAACGCGTTCAGGCGGTCGCTCTGCACATCTAGGACGCCGATCACCTGTCCGGATGCCATGATCGGCACCGCCAGTTCCGAGCGCGTATCGCCTGCCTCTGCGACCGACATGTACCTTGGTTCGTTGCTGACGTCGGGCGCCAGCAACGGCCGTCCGGGTGCGGCGACCCATGCGGTGATGCTGGTCGCCTCATCGGGATGCCCAATGCTGAATCGCAGCGGCTCTTCAAGAGCGGGATTGGCGTCCAGCGCGAACACCAGGTTTTCATCTTCCACGATCCCGATTCCGGTCAGATCGTACCCGAACGACGATGAGATCAGCGCTCCGACACCTTCGAGAACCTGCTGCACGTCTAGCGACGAGGTGACCTGGTTCCCCACGTCGTTGATGACACTCAACTGCTCGGCGCGACGCTGCTCGGTTTGAAGGTGCTGCTGAATCTCCTCCAGCAATGCGTCCTTCTCCACTAGCGACACCCTCACCTGTTCTTCCGCAAGGGTCCTGGCCTCGTACAGATCAGCGTTGGTCAACGCCCCCGCGATCTGGGAGGCCACCCTGCCTGCGATTGCGATGTCCGCTTCCGCGTAGGCCCCATGTTCGATTGCGGCGAGGAAGAACACCCCAAAAACCTCGTTCTGGGAGATGAGCGGCGTGGCCAAGAAAGACACCAAGCCGTCATCGTACGCCGGCGCCAAGCCAGGGAACTTGTCGACGATTTCGTCTCGGGATCGAGGTTGGAACAACAGTGGTTCCTTAGTGCGGTACGTGTAATCCGTGGCTGAGCCTTCCAACGGAAATTCGGTCCCCGGCAACCGCTCTGACACGGCCAAGCCCGAGATGTAGGCCATGCTGTACGTTTCCCGCTCCGGGTTCACGAGGATGACCGAGACTGCGTCGGCCTGAACCAACCGAAGAGCCTGGTCCACGAACCGCTCGTAAACCTGACCGATGTCCAGCGACGACCCGATGATTCGCCCGATCTCCGCCATAACGGAGCTCTCGTGCGCCAACAAACGTGCGGCCTCTTCGCTTTCGACCAACGCACGTTCCTGTACGTTTCGTTCGGTTACGTCGCGGATGATCGCCTGAGTGCCGATTCGACGGCCGTCTTCCGCCCAGAGCCTCGTGGCCGTGACCAGTCCGTCGAACTCCGAGCCGTCTTGCCTTCGGAACTGGATCTCGTGCTCGTTGACGGAATTTCGCTCCGTAAGCAATGCGTCCAGCAGGTCTTGGTCGTCTGGATCGGCGAAGAGGTCCCTTATATTGGCGCCCTCGGTCTCCTCCTCTGACGTGAACCCCAACAAGCTCAACGCCGCCTGGTTTATGTCGGTGATTGACGCCTCGCTTGTCGTCAAAATGGCGTCGTTGGATTGCTCGAAAAGCGTGCGGTAACGCTCTTCGCTCTCTCGCATCCTTTCCAGCAGGTGCGCGTTCTCCAGGAGCGAGCCAGTGCCGTCGGCGACGACGTTGAGCAGTCTGACTGTATCCGGCCGGAAGTGACCTACTTCCGTTGAAGTAGCCGTGATGGTTCCCAGAATCCGTTCTTCGACGATGATCGGCACGGCGACGGTCGATCTCATTTCCGGCGTGATCGAAAAAGGCGCCCCATCCTCGCCTGCCACCGCGGGCACACCGTTCCGAAATGCCCTGCCCGTCGTCGTGTCCTCGGAGGTGAGCAACGTTGGCGGAGGAGATTCCAAGCCCGCGACTCCGGTTGACGCGACAAGATGCAATCCCCGACGGTCTTCATCGACGAGCCGGAGGGTCAGGCGATCGGCGGCGGTCACGGCCGACAATTCCTCGAGAACGCGGTTCGTTTTGTCGCCAAGAGTCCCCGGCTGGATAATGATGCTTGCGGTATTGACCAGGACTTCGAGCTCCTGAAGCCGCAGGCTCTCCGCTTCCTCCGCACGGACTCGCTCGGTGATGTCCGTGCCGATGGCGATCACGCCTTGGATCTCGCCGTTCTCGCCGTAGAGCGGCGAGTATCTTGTATCGAAAGTCATGCCCTCCCAGACGACGGTCGAGACGACCGACTCGCCTGCCACGGCGCGTCGGAAATCCCGAACCAGGTCTTGGGGCTAAACAGTGCTCTCGAGGATCGACTCTCCGACCCAGGCGCCGGAAGCGAGCCCGATGGCTTCCATGCCCGTTCCTTCGGACAGCGTGAACGTGCCTTCACGGTCGGTCGCCAGCATCATCACCGGCGCCCCGGCGACGATGGCCCGCAGCCGTTGCTCACTGTCGCGGAGCTCGCCGGTGCGCAAAGCGACTCGGTCCTCGAGTTCCGCGTACGATGCCTTCAACGCCGAGGCCATGATGTTGAACTGGTCGGCCAACTCCTGCACCTCGTCTCGGGTGTTCGTCGAAAACGTATGCTCGAAATCGCCCCCGGCAATTCGTCGAGCGCTCTGATTCAGGGCGACGATCGGGAGCAGCGAACGTCGGATGAGGAACCAGACCACACCGATTGTCACAGCGCCGCCGAGCAGCAGCAGGCGCACAACGTTGGTGCTGGCCGACCTGATGGGCTCGATCACGTTGGCCCAGCGTTCCTGCGTCACGACGCCCCAGGCGGCTCCGGGCACCGGCGCGTACCCGGAGACCACCACCTGTCCCGCCTCGTCTTCCGAGATGAGCGACCCCTGACCGCCGTTCATGACGCTGGCAACGGGCGCAAACGCCGACAGGTCTCGATTCGTCAGCCCGAACTGCCCGTGATATATCACCCGGCCGGCGCCATCCACCAAATATGCCAGGCCGTCGGGGCCGGGCCGTACGTCGAGCGCTCCGGAATACGCCGAGATCATGGGTGAGTCGTCGATCGTGGCGATGCCGGCGACAACCCCGCGGAATTCGGAACCGCCTGAAACGATCGGAGCGGAAATCAGTATCGAATCTTCGCCGGTCACGCCGTCGTTGAAGACGTCGGAGATGAAGACGCCATCGCGGAATCGATCATCGGCAAAAACCTCGGGCAACGGGAACCCTTGCTGACGCCGGAGAGCCGAATGGAGCGGCGCCCAGACAACGAGACCCTCAGCGTCATAGACAGCGACTCCAGCGTCAAACGCAAATAGCAGCGGCTCCGTCCCGCCCCAGGCAATGTCCATCGTGGCGCCCACCTGTTGCGGATAAAGAAAATCCATCCGCATACCGCGGGCGACTCTATCGAGGGAGGAGGTGTACTGCGTCAGATCCGCACGCAGTCGGGCGGCGGAAATACGCGCAAGCTCCGCATCGCGCTGTTCGACCATCCGCCTCGCCACCTGTTCGTACGCGACCAAGGCGATGACCGCAACGATGGCCAGGATCAGCGCCCCCGGTATAAAGGCCGACAGCAGCACCTTCCCCTGTAGGCTTCGGATAAACCGCACTGGCGCCACCCCCTTTGGGCACATCGACGTATTGTGCTCAGTTTAGGCCCGCCGGTTTGGAGCGTCAAACTGGAGGCGTTCAGCGCCGCGTGTGCAAGGCGAGGGAGCGGTCAAGCCATGGCGCTGATCAGATGCGGCTTGAGAGTTGATCCGACGGGACGACGGCCGATCTCGCGCGAAGCGGCGGCGCCATGCTGATACTCCCGCGAAAGGAGAAGTCCCGACGGCGTCGCGAGGGCCGGGCACGGGGAAAGTGGCGCACTTGAGCCGAATCTTTTCCGCCTTAGGCGGATGGCCTCAGGATGACCAATGAAGAGTCGTTCTTCGGACACCTGTCGTCCGTTCGTCGTGAGCC